>JAILIE010000008.1 GCA_024695415.1 Clostridiales bacterium
TTCCTCCAGGGCGAGAATCCGCGCGTCGGTTTCCTCTGCCCCGAGGCAAACGCCGTAGAAGTCTGCCGTCCGGTCCAGCACGGCGGAAAGTGCCTGCGCCGGGGTCTCGGAGGACGGATAGCAGGAGACGAGCAGCGAGGCTGGAGCCGGGGACGCCGCGAAGTACTTGCGCGCGGCCTTCACGGCTTCGGAGGTGTCCGAAAATCCGTAACCGGTCAGCGCGGTCACCGCGTCCGAAGCGGAAGAGAAGGAATTCAGCCGGTGGGCGTCGGCGAAGTTCGCGTCCCTGATGAGCATAAGGCCGGTATCGAAGACGGCCGGGACAGCGGCGGAGCGGGACGCGTTGACGGTGACCAGGGCGATGGTGTTGGTGGATAGCATGAGGTCGAACCTCCTTTCAGGCAAATGAAAACTCCGGCCTTTCGGTCGGAGCAAAAAACACAGTCGGTCAGGGCTTACGTATAATCGGGAAGAGAAGTGCCGCACCGGCCGCATTTCTTTCCCCAGAATCCCCTCCGGAGTTCCGTGGAACCGCATACAGCACAAATGCTAAACCGTTCCTGCGGTGCGCCGGACAGAACCGCTTCTGACGCGAAGCATGGAAGATACCATTTTCGATTCGTAATGTAGTCGGCTTTTGATACGATCCCCCATCGAAGCTCTTCGAAATACTTCCGGACATCGTCCATCGCATAGCCGTTGTCGCAAACCGGGAACCGGTCATCCGCGAAACGCATCGCGGTACACAGGGTCTGCTTCCTGTCCACAACCAGGCGCAGAGTGCTGGTTATCATAAACAGTGCTTCGTCCACAGCCCAGGGATCGAACCCCTTCTCAGCCAGAGGAAACGTATGATTGTCGACATTATGAACCCAGCGCAGAATACTGCTCGTGTCCTTGTCGGTTTTCTGCTGTTCCCTTTCCCTCAATGCATAATAACAACCGCCTCCCCTGGAGCCGGAAAGATCCTCATCTTCACGATATCCAGCCTGTTTATAGTATCTCGAGGCACGCTTATACATATTCGATGCCCTGAGATAATCTTTTCGGGATTCCGCATCTTTGGCGATGGAAACGCATTTTCGGGCCATGTAAAGCGCTTCATGGGGACGAATGTCGATCTGACCGCCTTTGCTGTGGACAAAATCCACCAACGCGCGGTTAGCCCGGTATTCGACAATCAGTTCCTCCATCCGGGGGTCCAGCTCAATATCTTCCTTCTGGCAGTCCTGCACCAACCTTTCCACGAATAAGCGCTGCCACTTTGTGTTCTCCGCAAAAGAGATGCACCAGGGTATCGAATAATCCGCTTCAAAGGGATTGCTTCTGAAGCGTTCGATATCATACAGGCTTTCTCCGCGCACGACACCATTCTCGTTCAGTATGCTCCTGATACGGGCAGCAAGTTGGGAATCCGGGTATCGGTCTGCATATTGAAACTCCCTGATTGCGTCTTCAAACTTTTTCTCAGTTATCCGACTGTTTACCACACCGACTTCCCCGATTGTAACGCCAATGCGAAGCTTTTCGGACAGGTTCTTTTTGATCGTTTCCGCCACAGAATCCGCGTAGCTTATGACACGGGGATATATTTTCGACTCCTCAAAAACTTCACGCAATTCTGTTTCGATATTGCGGGTGCCCCCAATCTCGATCATTTCGCGGATCGAGCTATGATTCTCAGACATCATTCCACCCCCGTTATCTTCCGCCGGTGACGCGGTCCGCGATCACCCCACGGACAAAGGAAAGCACCGCGTCCGCTACCTGGGTCCGGTACGGATGATCCTCCGAAACCGTTCCGTCATAGAAAGGCGGAAGGTGTTCCTGGTCCGCCAGCCGGTTCAGCAGCCGGATATTGGACAGCACCGTATTATGGCGGAAGGAACGCACCTGGTCCATCGCGGAAACCTTTTCCCGGTACGTATCCGCATCAATTGCGCCATGGGCATAGAGGCGCCGCTGGAGTTCCAGGGAATAGATTGCCTGATGGTATTCCTCAAAGGATTCCAGCGCGTCCAGGATAATGCCGGTCATTTCCGCGTCGTCCTTGTATGTGTCGATCAGCCTGTTCAGTGAGTCCACATTGACCTGATATGCCATTATTTCACCGCCTTCTGAGCATAGCCATTATAAAAAAAGACGGTGGGTTCGTCAATCGGGCAGGCGGTGGTGTTCTCTCTTCAGCTACGGGTGAGTATGATTGCGGGAGCTTCAGCGATACTGTTCCTGCGCCCAGTGCGGCGGAGGGTATCCTGCACGCGCAGGGAGATCGTCAGGTCCGCCCGGCGGCGCCAGAGGGAGGCTTCCTCCTCGTGGAGGATCACCGGCTGGGGCGGCCGGGGAACAGGATAAATCCCGGCCTCCCGCAGGATCTGCCGGGGATATCCCCGGCCGTCCAGGTACAGGAAGGAACGGATCCGGTGGGCGTATTCCTCCGAGCGGGGGCCGTAGCAGACGATCTGCAGGCGGTATGACAGAAAGGAGGATACGGCCGGAATCGCGGAGGAGGAAGTCGGATTGTCGTTTGTCGGGGTCTGGAAGCCGGAAACCGGATCGTCATCCGCGCGGAGGTCATAATAGATCACGTCGGTGTTCCGGGGCGGCTGCGGCGCGTTCTCCGGTCCCTGGTACGCCCGGCGGATCAGGGCGGAGGCATCCGAAGAGGAAGCGGATAATTCCAGGCACGCGCACAGGGCGGAAAAGATGGTTTGGGAGAAGGAGGAGGATTCGGAAATCATCGGTTAGTCCTTTCACGGGAGGAGATTCTTCACTGCGTTCAGAATGACACCGGAGTTCGGAACGGCGGGGACAGTCCTGTTTCGTTCAACATTCGTCGAACGAAAAGGGCCGTCCCCTTATTCCTTCACCTCCTACCTCCTACCTTCTACTTCCTAACTGCTGACTCCGTCAGCACCGCCAGCGCCTGGCAGTAATTGAACGCATGCCATTTCCTGACGCGGACGACGCGCCATACCCGATCCCGGTAATGGATCCGGTCCGGGGCGGTAAAGGTCGTTCCGCCGAAGTTCTCGCCCCGGGAAAGCATCGCGGAGGTATAGACCGCGATAAACTCCCGGTTTTTTTCTTCCTCAGGAAGCAGCTGCGCCATCTCCGGCGTACCGGGATGGATGCAGCCGGAGGCGGAAAGAGTATGGGAAGACGGTACCGTCTCCCCGCGGGAGAGGCGGTAGGTAATCCGTTCCACGGTAAATGAAACACAGCCCAGCTCGGGATCGAGCAGGGCGGAAAAAATGTCCATATAAAATCCTTTCGGGAAAAAGATGCGGTCCGTCTGTCAATGCACTTGACTAAAGTAATACTTCTAGTTATACTCTATGTATGAAATCCATGATTGGTGAAACGCTGGTTGAATGGGATGAAAGCAAGAACCAGCTGAACATCCGCAAGCATGGAATCAGTTTTCAGACTGCCGCACTGGTATTCGCAAGGAATCGCACGCGCACCGCGGAACCACAGTCGTGGCTCTCGCGCACCGCACGCGGCAGGACGAGGAGCGGATAGAATACCTGGATAAGCTGCACAGTCAGGATGAAGACCGATACGTGGTTCTCGGATGTGTTCAGGGAATCCTATATGTCGTCTACACGATGCGGGGCGAATATGCCCGGCTGATTTCCGCCCGCATGGCAACACCTTATGAAAGGAGGATCTACTATGGCGAAGAATGAAAAGATTATCCGGACTGCAATCCATACTGGCCAGCAGCCGACAGAGGAACAGATCCGGGAGATTGAAGCGGCTTCCGCAAGGCCCGTCATGACGGACGATGAAGCACCCGAACTGACGCTGGATCAGTATGCGGAGATGGCAGCACTCGCACGGAGCAGGCGAAACCGGCAAGTGAAGCCTGTAATCGCACTGCGGATCTCCATAGATACACTTGACAAAGCCAAAGCAACCGGCAAAGGCTATACAGGATTCCTCAGCCGGCTGTTGGACAATGCGATCAATGATCCTCAGATGGTTGCGAAAAGCTTGTAAGCTGAAAAAGGGGAAAGCAAGCAGGGATTGGTTTTATTTCTGATCCCTGCTTTTCACTTCGAAATCAAAATCGTTATACAGTGCGCCGGTATCATAGAGGGGCTTGTTGAAGCCCTTCCCTTTGACCGAAACGCCAGTTTTTGCGATCCGGTTGTAGATCCATCCGCCAGAGACGGTGACGGGGCTGTTGGGCGGCGGGACGCCGGCGTCGATATAGGCGTGGATCGCGTCCACACCGGCCTCGCCTGCGGCCTCCAGCGCCGCGTTCATTCCCGGTTCGTCCCCGTCCATGGCGACGGAGGCCGCGTCCATAAGGGCGGAGGTGATATCCGTCTGCGCGGAGGCAGAAGAAAGGGCCGGTCCAAGGACCGGCCGAGGTGGGATATGCATGATCGGCGATCCGTTTTCATGGATCGCCAGGAGAAAGCGGGAGCGCGGGGAGGTGGAGGATGTGAGGCCGACGTCGACCTGGGTCTCCGAAAGGGCTTTCAGGCAGGAAAAGCGGGAGGATTCAAGGGCAGTGTCTTCGGTAAAGGTAAATCTCATAGGTGTCGGGCACAAGTGTCGGGGAATGGGAACGGCGGGGACAGTCCTGTTT
>JAILIE010000031.1 GCA_024695415.1 Clostridiales bacterium
TCTTCCCGATATACCCTCCGGGCAACCGGATCCGCGTTTTCCTGCGCCTGCTCGAAGTCCGGGTCTTCCATGACGCTGTTGAAGCTGGAGCGGTGGCAGGTCGGAATCTTCTTTCCGGACGGATCGTCCACGTACTCGATACCGTACTTGCACAGTACCAGTCCCCAATACGCGTCGGCTTCCGTCGGGAACTCCGCGACGACAGACTCATATACCCCGGCCGCCTTGTCGAACTCGCAGCTGAGCAGCAGGCGCTGGGCACGGTTGATCAGGGAGATCTTCTTCTCATCGTCCGCGGACGGAATCGTCTGCAGCGTTCCGCAGAATTCACACGTACAGGTTGTCGCGCCGTCTTCCGGCTGCAGGTCTCCGCCGCACATCTTGCATTTGATAATCATGTTTGCCGCCCCCGGATTTCATTTATTATATCGTGATCAGAGTTTGCCGGATTCCAGGTCGATCCAGATGGCCGGACGGACACCGCAGACCTTGTCTTCATCCGCTGAAGCAATCAGGCCTTCGCCGCTGATAGTGCTGACGGATTGGTCATATCTGCCCGGGGACCGCAGCCACCAGGAGCAAAAATACTTGTAGGATGACCTCGGTGTTTCCATGCAGCGTCGTTCCATGCCGGTTTTCATGTTCCGCACCGTCTCCGCGCAGCTCAGCAAAAACACTGAATCCTGCGTATAGGCTTCATCCCGCTTTGGATAGTCCCGGTACCCCTGCAGAGCGCTGTTATTGATATTTGTCAGAAGAATCGATTTTTGTTCGTCAGGGCTGAATGCCTTCTGATAGAATTCGCCGTTCAGCCACGCGCGGATGTCGGAACTTTCCCAGGAGGCCTGTCCTTTCCTGTTTTCATTAAACCTTTCTTTTCTCAGGGCGTATAAGGTAATCAGCAACGCCTTCCGATCCGTGGCCTCCAGGACCATCCAGTCGATGGGAACAGCTTCGCTGCCGTCCTCGTCCCCGGAAAAGCGGCCGAACTGAACAAGGTTCCCGATTTTCCGGAACGGTTCCGCCTTCTGCCGCTGTACCGCAGCCCCGGCCAGCGTTTCGTCGTTCTGAAGCTTTTCGTCCGCGTCTTTATATCCTTTGATCTTCTGGTATTCTTCCGCAGCTTTGCCGTATTCTCCGGCCTGACAGTACAGTTCCGCGATCTGATAGCGCTTTTCCTTTTCAGCGGTATCATTCTGCACATCCCACTGTAGTTTTTTCTCTTTTTCCCGGGCGCTTGCTTCCAGCTCCTGAAGCTTCGCGATTTCCTCTTCCAGTTCTTTCCGCCGTTTCGCGGAAAAAAGCCCGTGCAGGTTATTCAGCTCCGTACGGGATTTCCCCAGCCGTGCGGTAATACCTGAAAGCTCTGTCCGGGCGCTTTCATACTGAAGAAGCAGATTCCGGTGCCGGGCGCTCTCACGGGAAACCTCTTTCTCTTTTTCTGAGATGAGGTCATCCGTCTTCTCCCGTTTTTGGATCTGTTCCAGTTTCTCCCGGCAGACTTCCAGTGTTCTCCAGGCCTCTTCCGCGTCCTGGCTCCGGAAGGCATCTTTGGCGGTTTCTTCCAGTGCCTCCATCACCGTATTGATATCCTGCGCGTCCTTTGCGGAATCCATTGTCCGCTTCACTGCTTCGAACTTTTTCGCCCAGGCAGCCAGCTTCTCCGCCGCAACGCCGTTCATGATCGCTTCGTTGATCTCCCTGGCCTCCTGCTTGTCCGTATCCGACCCGTACCGCATGATCTTCTGATACATTGTATGGGATTCGATCGGCTCGGGCCATTGGCGAAGCTTCTCCATAGTGGGAGCCTCAATATCCGCCATCAGCTTGATCAGATAGGCCTTTCCGGAATTGATGTCCATATCCAGGACCTTGTCCGCGTATTCACGCGCGCTGTCCCATTCCTCATCCTCCAGAAAAGCGAAACCGCGGTTGATCAGGCTGTCCACCGTCGGGCCGGAAGCCCCGGCCGCGGCCGGAGCGGCCGATCCGGCTTTCGCTGAACTGCCGTCTTTTCCGCAAAGCTTCATCACTCCCCGGGTCAGGTCCTGCAGCCAGCCCAGCTTGGCCATGTCCTGTCCCTGGAAGTTCTTGAATTCCTTCGGCATGTCGTACGCGTCAATGTCCCGGTAGCAGGGAATCAGGGCCTTTCCCTTTTCGCTGCGCATCATGTCCAGGAAGCGCGCCCACTCGTTCTTGACCCATACCGCGTTGTAGTATTCAAATTTCGTGCCCACGGCCAGCATCACCCTGGAAGAGTGGAGCGCCGCGTAGATGTAGGGCTCGTATTCCCTGCCCAGCTTGTCCTCCAGGGAGATCCGGGAGAAGAATACCTTCAGTCCTTTTCCGGTCAGGCTGTCATAGATATCCTGCGCCAGTACGCTGTCCTCAGTCCTCTCCCCGTTCTCATCCGTCTCCTTGTAGCAGATGAAAACGTCGCATGGCGGCTCGCTGGCCACAATGCCCAGGATATTCTGCTGCAGCTGATCGATGGCTTTCGCTTCCTCGCGGTACATCCGCATGGCGACCGGATCCGCGTTTTCACAGGCAAGATCAAAGTCGCTGTCGTCCATGATGCCTTCAGTCAGCGTCCGGTGGCAGGTCGGGATCTTTTTCCCGGTCAGCGGGTCATCTACATACTCGATGCCGTACTTACACAGGCAAAGGCCCCAATACGCCTCCGCTTCCTCCGGGAACTCCGCGGTGATGGACGCGTATACCGTCGCGGCCTTGTCAAAGTCCGCGTTCATCCGCAGCTTGTTCGCCCGGTTGAACAGATTGACCTTTTTCTCGTTGTCAATGAGCGGGACCGTCTGCTGGGTCCCGCAGAACTCGCATTCACAGATATTGCTTTCTTCTGTGATGTTCAGTTCCCCGCCGCACATCTTGCACTTGATGACCATATGCCTTATCTCCCGTCACTTCTGCTGCTTTTTCTTCCGGGCTGCTTCCTTCAGGTTGGGATCTCCCGCCAGTTTCTGCCGGACGTCCCGGTAATCAGGGATCCGGTTGTATTCGTCCAGCGCTTCCATATAAAGCTCATGATCATAATAGGTGCCGGCGATGGCGTAGGTCAGCTGGTCCTCCCTCGGCCGGTTCAGTTCGTTGTCCGAACGTTCCGAGAGATATCTCTTTTCCTCTTCCGCCAGTTTTCTTCTCAGGCTGTCCTGAGTTTCCTCTTCCTGCCGGCGCTGCTCCGCGACATAGTTCCTCTTCTTGCCCAGGCCGCGCCCCGTTGCCTTCAGTTCTTCCGCTAGCAGTGCCTGCGCCAGTTCCCGGGACGCGTCCAGTTCCCGTTCGATTTCCCTCTTCCGGGTTTTATGCCGCTCCTCGATCTGGTATACGTTTTCGTATTCCCGCTTCCGGACCTCAAACTCTTCCTTCAGGCGCTTGATATCCTTCTGGGCATCCGCCAGGCGGATCAGGTGCTGCCTGAATTCCTCCTCGATGACGGCTTTCCGCTGCCGGTCTTCCTCTTCAGCGATCCGCCGCTGTTCGTCCAGCTCTTCCTGTTCGCGCCGCTTCAGCTCGTTCGCGATCTCCCGGATCTGTTCCATCAGCATGGCGGCCTTTTCATAGCCGCTGTACGGTTTCAGTTCCCGGAGCGCCTCCTGGCAGTGCTCCCAGGTCGTATCGTCCATGAGTTCGGATCGGACCTTCTTCACGATGGAAGAAATCCAATAGTCCTCATACACCGCCCGCTGCTGAGCGTCCGCGAAGCGGAGCGCCTTCTTCCAGTCCGGGTTCTCATCGAACAGGATCATCGATTCCGCCAGGTCTTCCTCCCGGCGCACTTTCATGGCGATGCACACCTTCGCCACATACGCCGGCGCGTACTCCGCGTTCTCATCCAGCACCTTCTCCACATAATCCTGGGCGCTGCTGAAATCGCCGTCCTCCAGGAACAGGCGGACGCGCTTCATCAGGTTATCCACGTTCGTTCCGGCGCCGATCACGGTCTGGACGATCTCCTGCTTCGGCTTTTCCTCTTTGGCCGTCAATTTCCGGATCCCGTGGACCAGGTCCTGCTTCCAGCCGATCTTCCCCATGTCCAGTGCCTGCAGGTTCTTGAATTCCCGCGGCATGTCGTACGCGTCGATTCCCTTGAAGCAGGGAATCAGCGTCTTGGACTTGTCGGACTTCATCATGTCCAGGTAGCGGGCCCACTCGTTCTTGACCCATACCGCGTCGAAGTATTCGTACTTCGTGCCGATCGCCAGCATCACCCTGGAGGAGTGCAGCGCGGCGTAGATATATGGTTCATACTGCTGGCCCAGTTTGTCCTCCAGCGTAATCCGCGCGAAGAACACCTTCAGGCCTTTTTCTGTCAGGAAGTCGTAGATGTCCTGCGCCAGGACGCTGTCGTCCGTGCGTTCGCCGTTCTCATCCGTCTCCTTGTAGCAGATGAATACGTCGAACGGTTCCTCGCTGGCGACGATATTCAGGATATCCTGCTGCAGGATATCGATCGCCTTGGCTTCCTCCCGGTACAGCCTTTTCGCCACAGGATCCGCGTATTCGCAGGCCTGGTCAAAGTCGCTGTCGTCCATGATGGAGGTGGTCAGCGTCCGGTGGCAGGTGGGAATCTTGTTCCCGGTCAGCGGATCGTCCACATACTCAATGCCGTACTTGCACAGGCACAGGCCCCAGTAGGCCTCCGCCTCCTCCGGGAACTCCGCGGTGATGGACGCGTAAACCGTCGCGGCTTTATCGAACTCCGCGTTCATGCGCAGCCGGTTTGCCCGATTGAAAAGGTTGACCTTTTTTTCGTTGTCAATGACCGGAATCGTCTGCTGGGTTCCGCAGAACTCGCATTCACAGATATTGCTTTCATCCGTAATGTTCAGTTCCCCACCGCACATCTTGCACTTGATGACCATATGCCCTGCTCCTAAGATTCGTTTTTCATAAGACACGCGATTGCCGAATCGGAATTATCTTTCCTTGGTAAGCTCCGCATCGATTTCTTCGATTCTTTTTGAAAGAGGGGTTATCTTGTTCATAACGACGGCCTTTTCCCTTTCAATTAAGGCATTCATGGATTCGTTCAAGCTGTCAATCTGCTCTTGGATTGCTTTTCTTTCTTTTCCGTTAAACAAGCTAATTCCCTTTTTTTGCGCATTCAGTGATTCTATTTGTTCACGTTTTATTGTAATTTCATCTCTGCTTGGAATACTTCTTTCTTCATCGCGAAGTTTCTGTATCTGTTGCTTCAGAGATTCTTTCTCATTTGTCAGTTCATCTTTTTCTTTTGCATGTGCTTTCCAATATGCTTCTTTTCGTTCAATCGCTTTACGTTTGCCTTCTTCTATAGCACCCGCTTCCTTGGCTTTATAATCGTCCGCCCTCTTTCTTCTATAGTTCTGCGAATCTTGGGTCAGGAAGCGATCGACATAGTAGAATTCATGCCTAAC
This sequence comes from Clostridiales bacterium, assembly GCA_024695415.1. Classification (GTDB taxonomy): domain Bacteria; phylum Bacillota; class Clostridia; order Christensenellales; family Aristaeellaceae; genus Aristaeella. The sequence goes on from JAILIE010000031.1 coordinate 5,415, forward strand.
CCAGTTCCCCCATCCATTCATTTCTGTTGTAATTTTGTACTGATAGCTTACTTGCTTAATAGGAATATCATAAAAAACTGCGATGTTGCTATAGATATTCTCTTTTACCTTGGGCGAAGTGTTTTCATTAAAAAGGGTTTCACAAAACTGAAGCAGTTCAATAAGGCATGATGTTTCGTCAACAAACGTCGTCCTTATTTTTTCTGCAGGCCTGAAAACATCACTGCTCAGGTACTCTCTTTCGTTCGGGTTCCTGTTCCATGACGCTCCATAATTTCCCAGGTCTTTACGGAAGTAATTATACGCAACCGTCGTCTTCCAGGCAGACACACAAATGGCATTGCATTTGATCAGGAACCACTCATCGAAGATGCGCAAATAGCTCTGGGGATCCCGTCCAAATTCTTTATAGTCGCTTTGTATCATCTCTCGGGTTTCATTGTATGAATTGATAATCTTATTTTTTGATGCGACCGAAGGCCTGCCCGCTTCGAATTGATTGATCCAGTAAATCAGATTTCCTTCAAGACACCCCTTTAAGTCCTGAATAATCTTATCTATTCTCTTTTCTCGTTCGCCGGCATCAAGATTGTCGCCCAGAGAGTAGAATGCATTCTTAAAACAATTATTTACTTCCAGAACACGAGGGTTGTCTTTGTTAATTTGATGAAGGATTGCCTCTCCTTTTAATGCCCATGCATCATCATTCTTGTCATTCATGGCAATGGCTTGATCGCAGAATTCTTCTGCTTTTGCATAGTTCTTCGAATCAAAAGCGCTATGGGCCATTTTCAGGAGATTGCTCACTTGGGCTGCATTTGCAACCTGAACTGTACCCTGTACTTCCACAGTACCCTCGATCATCATTTTCCTGACTTCATCCAATGAGTATTTACACCCACAAGCCTGGCAAACAAAGACTCCATCCTGTTTCATCAAATCATTACAGCCACAGACTTCACAAGTCAACTGCTTCACCTTACATCCTCCATCCTTATCTCTGCTCAATTACATTGTCCCGAAATCACTGCCCGGATCTGCTTCTTTCCGCGCAGAACTGCTCGAACGTTCTGGCGGAATCCGCCAGGGTGTTCAGGTCGCGCCGGATCGTCTCCTTTTCATTCTTCAGCTTGTTCCGCTTGACCAGGTGAACCGCCGCCAGGGTGCCGCCGCCGATGACGAAAGCAAGTGAAAGCAGGTATCCCACCGGAGCGCCGCGGTTGGCGAGGCACATAATCAGAAGGAACATTCCGATCAGCCAGAAGATGACTCCGACAATGACCTGCCCGTTCTTGGTCTTAAGGTCTGCAATGTCCGCGTTGACGCTCGCCAGGTCATCCTGCAGGTCGTTCAGCCGGTTATTGAACCGCTCCTGGTATCCGTCATATTCCTGGTGGAAGAACTCAAAGGCATCCCGCTTCTGTTTGCAGAAGTTCAGCATATCGTCGGCGTCCTTCCAGCCCCGGATCTTCTCCAGCTGGGCAATCGCCTCCGGTATATCCTCTTCCTTCAGTTCAGGCTCCACCATCTCCCGGGTTTCCTCCAGGATCCGGTTCCGGATACGGTCGTTATATCCCTGCAGCTCCTTCTTCAGGTCCTCGTCCCCGTAGCGGACCGCCCGCTGGTATTCCTTCATTCTGTCAAAGGGATCCCTGCAGCCGGCCAGGTCTTCTTTCCGGTTCGCATGCAGGGCGATCATCAGTTTCGCCACATACGCGTCCGCGTTTTCCGGATTGCTGTTCAGCACACGTTCCGCCAGCTCGTCCGCCTTATCCCATTCGCTGTCCTCCGCGCACATGAACGCGCGCTTTAGCAGCGCGTCGGTCGGTGCAGCGCCGCGTTCCTGCGCGGGCGCCTTGCCGGCCTTCCCGGGTTCCTGGACGGAGATCACCTTTTTGATGCCGCGGACCAGGTCATTGATAAACCCGATCTTCGACATATCCTGGGCCTGGAAATGGGAAAACTCCTCCGGCAGCTCATACGGGTCCATATCCCGGTAGCACGGGATCAGGATCCGGTTCCGGTCCGCCTTCGCCAGCTTCAGGAAGCGGGACCACTCGTTCCGGACCCAGACCGCCTGGAAGTATTCCGGTTTGGTCCCCAGGCACAGCATAACTTTCGCCGTGTTCAGGGCGGAGAAGATGTACGGTTCGTATTCCTCACCGATCTTGTCCTCCAGGGAAATCGCGGAATAGAACACCTTGTAACCCTGGTTGGTCAGCTGGTAATAGATGTCGTTGCCGATCGTGCTGTCGATCGTCCGCTTTCCTTCCTCGTCCGTTTCCTTGTAGCAGATAAATACGTCATACGGTTCCTCGTTCCGGGAAATGGCGAGGATTCCCTTCTGGATCTCGTCGATGGCTTTGGCTTCCGCCTCGTAGATCTCCTTCTGGGACGGGTCGGCCCAGCGGATCGCGTTCCGGTAGTCCTCGTCCGCCGTTACCGCCTCGTAGGACGTGCGGTGGCAGGTCGGGATCCGCTTATGGGTCGCGGGATCCTCCACATACTCGATGCCGTAACGACACAGGACGATTCCCCAGTACGCTTCCGACTCGTGCGGATTCGTCTGGACGATCTTTTCGTAGATCTCCTCCGCCCGGTCAAACTCTGATTTCATCCGGAGCACGTTCGCCCGGTTGAACAGGGTGCGCAGGGTTTCGTCCTCCACGCTCGGGATCGTCTGGGAGGTCCCGCAGAAATCGCATGTGCAGATCGTTGATCCCTGGACGGTTTCCAGGTTGCCGCCGCACATCTTGCATCTGTAAATGGCCATATATCGTTTCCCGCTTTCCGTTTATTTGCTGATGGAGCAGATGCGGTTGCGTTCCGCCAGGGCTCCGGAGATTTTGTCGCACAGTTTGCCGGCGGCTTCAGTATCGCCGTCCGCGACCGCCTGCTGGATGCCGGCCATCTGGGTGCGCAGGTCTTCCTCCAGCTCCTTCGTTGCGTCGGAAGTCACAGGGTCGCTGTAGCGGAAATCGTCCGCCAGCTTCTGCAGCTTCTTCTTCAGGTCCTCATCGCCGCACTGGCTGACCAGTGTCGAGGACAGGGACTGGAGCTCCCGCATCGCGGTCACGTCCTTTTTCAGCTGTTCATCCTGCCGGACGATCTCGTCCCGCATGGTTTCCGCGGTAATGCAGCCGATCAGGACCAGCGCGAGCGCGATCAGGTTCACGATGATGACCGCACCCAGCCAGATTTGCTTCGCGAACGCGATTTCAACGATGCTGAGTACGAGCTGGATCGCCAGGAACCAGATCCCGATCCGGGCGATCGGGAAACCGTAGAACCGGCTCTTCGCGGTGCCTTCCCCGGTAAACGCGATATGGAAGATATAGACCTGGAGGATGATCGCCAGTACGCCGAAACTGTAGGCGACCCAGAACACCAGGTTATGTTCA
>JAILIE010000086.1 GCA_024695415.1 Clostridiales bacterium
ATCCGGCTGGAAAAGGCATAATCCCGTATACAGCAAAACAGAGGGCATGCGCCCTCTGTTTTGCTGTACGGGAAACGGTCAGTTCAGGTTCATTCCGTCTTCCTTCATGTCTTTGTAAATCTGGTTTGTAATCCGGCGGGCATAGCCTGTGCTGCCGTAGTGGGAGGTATAGACCGCGACGACGATGGGATATTCCAGCCCTTCGTAGTCATAGTATACCGGTCCGCCTTCCCCCACGTCGCGGAAGTCGGAGGCGCGTTCCCAGGAAATCTGCTTCGCGCTTTCCACTTCGATCTGGTTCCAGTCCGCGGTCAGGACGCCGGCGCTGGTGTATCCGTACATGTGGCAGTATTCCCACTTGAGGTCGTCGTCGCTTTCAACGGAGAAACCGTACCAGCCGGTCTTGTTTCCGACATTCGACGGAAAGACGATATAGCCGATATCATTCTCGCTGTTGTAGCCGTTGGAAAAATCGCAGTAGTACGTGTAGTTGAAGGGGCCGGAATACTCGCTGTAATAGTCGTTGGTACGGCGGTTGAAGTAGAAGTTGCATTTTTCCACCGGCTTGTTGTGCGTGGGGCAGAGCAGGTTGTGGCCGGCGGTGATCATGCCGTTGGAGGCGATCATGGTGCCGGTGCCGCAGCGGGAACAGCCGCACTGGAAGGTAATGTTCATGTAGGCGACCGCGGTGCGCCGCATATCCGCCGCGGAAGCGCTTCCGGCAAACAGCGCGCAGACCAGCAGCGCCAGGACGGTGATCAGGGCGATTCTCTTTTTCATTTTCCGGCCTCCCGTATAGTTTTTTTCCTGTTGATCCGATCATACAGGATCCGGCCCTGAAAGTCAATGACCGGAAGGCCGGAAGCGCCGGCGGCGAGGAAAACGGCTTTTCTGTGTTTTTTCGGCGCCGGAGGGGAGATGGGCGATAGCCGGAAGAGGAAGAATATGGTATACTCAGCTGAAAAGCTGTAAGTACATATTCCGGTTTGATTGCGTATGTTGGAGGGAAACGGGCATGAAGAGGACGCTGTCGGTACTGCTGGCGCTGATGATGCTGGCCGGGATCCTGGTTTCCGGCGCGGCGGCGGAGGACGCCGCGGAGGAATGGGAGATCGATTCCTATACCGGGACCATTGAGAAATACAACGGGACGGAAACCGAAGTAACGATCCCGGACATGATCGGCGAGGTGCCGGTCCTGATGCTGAAGGATCCCTTCTCCGGGAAGGACGACGTCACGTCCGTGGTGATGCCGGAGGGCCTGGCCGGCCTGTACGGCACGCTGAACGTCGCCCGGGGCCTGGAAAAGGTGACGCTGCCCTCCACGCTGGAGGTCATCGACCTGGGTTCCTTCGGCTACTGCCCGAACCTGAAGGAGATCACCTTCCCGGCCACGCTGCAGTATATCGCCGGCAACCTGCTGTTCTCCGCGGAATCCATGGAGAAAGTGGTGTTCGAGGGCAGATGCCCATTCATCCTGAACAGCCAGAGCGTTCTGTCCGGACTGCCGGAAACCGCCGTCATCTATGTGCCGGACGACGAGCTGGACGCCTACCGGAAAGCTCTGGACGCGGTGGATCCGGAGCAGATCCAGCCATCCGGGGAGAACGCGAAGGAAGCGGCGTTCGGGGACATGTGCGCCGCGCAGTACACATTCGATCCCGAAACCGGGACGATTACGGGCTGCTGGTGCTTCCGCTGCTGGGCGGAGGTGCCCGCGGAAATCGACGGCGTGGCGGTGAAAAAACTGGGAGACCTTTCCTTCGCGAACTGCAAAAACCTGTACGGGATCGTCCTGCCGGAGGGACTGGAGGAGATCGGGGACACCGCCTTCGGCCGGCTGAACCACCTGGTATGGACCGAAATTCCCTCCACGGTGCGGAACATCGGGGCGGAGGCGTTCCGGTACTACAACAACTATGAGATCGAACTGCCGGAAGGGCTGGAGGTCATCCGCGCGGACAGCTTCAGCTATGCTGACATCCAGGTCGTCCATATTCCCTCCACCGTGAAGGTGATTGAGGAAAACGCGTTTAAAAACTCCTCTCTGAGTGAGGTGTATTTCCCCGCGGGCATCGAATCCATCGGGGAGAACGCTTTCACCGGGCTGGGAAGGCTGAACTACCTGTGTTTCGAGGGGAGCACCATGCCGCAAATCGCGGAAAACGCGTTCACCGGCGCGAACCTGGAGGACGTGGACATCAACTGGAAGGCGACGAAGCAGGAGATGCTGGACGTCCAGGCGTTCTTTGACGCCCTGGGGTTCAGCGCCCGGGTCTGGCGGATGCAGAACCCGGAGGTGGACTATGCCGACGGAATGACATATGACGGAAACGGCTATGTGACCGGCTATACCGGTACGCAGGAGAACATCCGCCCCTATGACAGCATGGACGACAACGTCTCCACCGTCGGTATCGCCGAAGGCGCTTTCCGCGGCAACCAGACCGTGAAATACTTCGCCGTGTGCTATAACGACCTGCTGACGGATATCGGGAAGGAAGCCTTCGCGGACAGTTCCCTGGAGAAGGTTGACCTGTTCGATTCAGTGACCCGGATCGGGGAAGGCGCCTTCCGGAATACCTGGCTGAAGGAGCTGGTGATTCCGGAGAGCGTGACGGAGATCGGGGAGCGCGCCTTCGCCGACTGCCATTTCCTGGAGACCGTGACCGTGCTGTGCGACCCGGCGGTGATTCCGCAAAGCGCGTTCGTCGGCTGCGAAAGCATCCGGACGCTGAAAACCGCGGACGACGACGGGGCGGACAGCGTGAAGCTGTGCCTGGAGCTGGGGCTGAACATCGCGTCGCTGGAGCCGACACCCTCGCCGACGCCGGAACCCACGCCCACCCCGACTCCCGAACCCACCCTGGCGCCGACGCCGGAGCCCACGCCGACCCCGGCGCCGACGAACACGCCTGTACCGACCCCCGAACCGGTCGCGCCGGACGCGGACACCCTGGCGGTATACGGCGGGGAGTGGAACGTGGAGTCCATGCTGGACGGCGGGGAAGCCGTGAAACTGGCGGACTTCGGCGTATCCATGACGATCACCCTGAACGCGGACGGCACCACCACGATGCTGGACATGTACGGCGAAACAAGCAGCGGCCTCTGGGTCGCCTCCGGTGACGGAATCGACGTGACCATCGCGGATACCATGGCGCACGGCACACTGCAGGACGGCGTGATGACCCTGGGCGACGGGGCGACGGAAATGTACCTGGTGCGTACAGGCGACGCGCCGGCAACGGAACCCGCGCCGGAACCCGTGCCGGGGGAGGCCACCTGGGCGCCGCCGGAACCCCTGCCGGACGCGGAGGGCGGCATCCGGACGGAGACGCGCTACGTCGCGGTGTCGTTCACGAGCAACGGATTCGAGGGGACCGCGGAACAGCTGGGGGCGGAATACGCCATCGTGTTCCACGACGGCGGAACGGCGGATTTCACAATTGCCGGCATGACGATTTCCCTGTCCTGGACCCGGGACGGGAACGCCTTCGTCGTCGACTATTCCGGCGTACCGCTCCGCTGCGAGCCGAACGCGGAAGGCCTGGCCATGGAATATTTCGGGACGATGGTCCTGCAGATGAACCCGGCGGAATAACGGCCAGAAGCACAAAGAAAAGACTGTTGACACGCCGGAAACGTTTCCATATAATAATTACACATCGAGGCATCTTTGCACGGGTGAAGGTAACTTCTCCGTTTCCTGAAAGAGCAGAAACCGGGAACAACCAGAAAGCGGGACAGACGGAATGGGTCCGACAGTACAGAACGCCTTCTTTGACAACTACACCCCGGTGAGCGACATCGCAATGATGGCGCTCTGTTTTGTCATGTACGCGCTGGTGCTGACCTCCTATGTCACCCGGACACGCAGCTACCGGATCTTTATGGTGGTCCTCGGCTCGCTGGTGCTGGCGGGTATGACCAACGTTTCCTACAACATGCTGCTGAAGACCGGCGACGTAGCGTATGCCGGCGCGGTCTACGCCGGCAGGATCACGTACCACGCGATTCTTTACTTTGTGTTTGTCATGTTCTCGGTGTATATCGGCGAGGTGACCGGGCTGGACAAACCGCGGAAGCGGGCCATCCTGCTGACCGCCGCCATCCTGGCCGGGGTCATGACGGCGCTGGAAATCACCTTCGCGCTGACCGGACACGGATTCCGCTTTACGAAGGCCGGTGTGACCGCCCGCGGCATCAACCTGTTCATGATCGGCTATCTGCTGTTCATCATCATGCAGGCGGTCCTGCTGGTCCGGGTCCGCCACCTGCTGTACAAGCGCGTGATGAACGGCTTCTTCGCGTCGGTCGGGATTTCCCTCGTGATCATGATCCTCCAGCAGATCTTTAAGCAATCCTCCTTTACCACGGTCACCTTCCTGTTTCCGGTGGTCGCGATGTTCTACCTGATGCATTCCAACCCCTTCAACGCGGCAACCGGCACGGTGGACAGCCGGGCCATGCAGGAAATGGTCCGCTATATGCACACGCACCGGAAGTCCTTTGTGTTCCTGAGCCTGTATCTGCCGGAGTTCGAGGCGGAAGGGAAAAAGCTGCCGGACGAGATCCAGGCGACCGTCCGCCGCTTTGCCACCGGTTTTTTCCGCGGCGCCGTGCTCTTCCAGGTCCGCAACGGGCACCTGATCCTGATGGTGCCGAAGACCCGGAATCCCGACTACGAACACCGCATCCAGAACATCCTCTCCGCCTTCCGGAAGCAGTACGCGCATTTTCGCTACAGTTACAAGATCGTGATCGGCGAGTCGATGGAGGAAATCAGCGAGAAAAACGAATACGTCAGCCTGATCCGGAATATCCACCGGGATATTCCCGACGACAGCGTGCACCGCGTTTCGCCGGACGATATCCGCCGCTTCAACCGCAGCGAGTACATCCTGCAGGAACTGACGGACATCTATACGAAGAAGAACCTGAACGATCCGCGCGTGCGGGCGTACTGCCAGCCGGTGTTCAATATCCAGACCGGCCGCTTCGACACCGCGGAGGCGCTCATGCGCCTGGAGCTGGAGGAGACGGGCCTGGTCTACCCGGATCAGTTCATCCCGATGGCGGAAGCCCACGGCTATATCCATGTGCTGACGGAGATCATCCTGCACAAGACATGTCAGGAAATCCGGAAGATGAGCGAGGAAGGGTTCGACATCAGCCGGATCAGCGTGAACGTGTCCGTGCTGGAGCTGAAGGAAGACGACTTCTGCGGGGATATCACCCGCGTCATCGATAACAACCATATCAACGGCGAGCGGATCGCCATCGAGCTGACCGAGTCCCGCAGCGAGGCGGACTTCATGGTCATGAAGGAGAAGATCGAGGAGCTGCGCGGCCGGGGAATCAAGTTCTACCTGGACGACTTCGGCACCGGCTATTCCAACATGGAACGCATCATGGAGCTGCCTTTCGACATCATCAAGTTCGACCGTTCCCTGGTGATCGCCAGCGGCGCGGACGAGCGGTCGGAAAAGATCGTGGAGAACCTGGCGAACATGTTCAAGGACATGGACTACTCCGTGTTGTATGAGGGCGTGGAGGACGACAAGGATGAGAAACGCTGCCGAGAGATGGCGGCGTCCTACCTGCAGGGATACAAATATTCGCGTCCCGCGCCGATTGAAAAGCTGCGGAATTTCCTGCCGAAGGCGGGATAAAGTCAGACGGGAATTGCCTTCCAGAAACTGGAAAACACCATTTCAACCGACAATCGAAAAAAAGCTGAAGGAATTGAAAAATAAGGGGTAGACGTTTTTTCATTTCCATGGTATACTTCTTTCAGGTGTGAGTTTCATAACGGTGAAACACGGGGCAACGCGGTGACAGGGCGTATTGTGCCCCTTTGCCCGGATAGAATATGTACGTACGAAAGGAGGTTCATCGTGAGCGCAAAGACCTCTAAGGAAAAAGAAATCAGCCGCCTGCGGATCGTGTCCCTGGGCGGTGTGGATGAAATCGGCAAGAATATGTACGTCTTCGAGTATGAAGACGATATTATCGTGGTGGACTGCGGCAGCGTCTTTCCGAAGGAGGACATGCTGGGCGTGGACCTGGTGATCCCGGACATCAGCTACCTGATGGGCAAGCGGGACCATATCCGCGGCTACCTGTTCACCCACGGCCATGAAGACCATATCGGCGCCACGCCCTATATCCTGAAGCAGGCGCCTGCCCATATCTACGGCACGAAGCTGACCCTGGCGCTGGTGGACCTGAAACTGAAGGAATACCGTGTCGACGGGATTCCCATGCATGTGGTGGAGCCGCGGGATACGGTCCAGCTGGGACAGTTCTCCTGCCAGTTTATCCACGTCAGCCACTCCATCGCCGGCGCCTGCGCCATCGCGATCACCTGCCCGGCCGGCACGGTGATCTGCAGCGGCGACTTCAAGGTGGACTACACCCCGATCGACGGCCAGGTGACGGACCTGCAGACCTTTGCCCGCTACGGCGAGCAGGGCGTGCTGGCCCTGCTGTGCGAATCCACGAACGTGGAGCGCCCCGGCTATACGATGAGCGAGCTGAAGGTCGGCGAGACCTTTGACAAGATGTTTGCCCAGGCGGGCGGCCGCGTGATCGTGGCCATGTTCGCCAGCAACATCCACCGCATGCAGATGATCATCGACGGCGCGATCCGCTATGGCCGCCGGGTGTGCTTTATCGGGCGCAGCATGGTGAACGTCAGCCGCGTCGCGATGAGCATCGGCGAGCTGGTCATCCCCGAGGGATGGCTGATCGACATGGACGTGCTGGACCAGTACCCGGACAACGAGGTGCTGGTCATGACCACCGGCAGCCAGGGCGAGCCTATGGCCGGCCTGACCCGGATGGCCTACGCGGAACACCGGAAGCTCCAGATCCGCCAGAGCGACATGGTCATCATCTCCGCGACGCCGATTCCCGGCAACGAGAAGTTCATCTCCCGCGTGATTAATCAGCTCTACCGCCTCGGCGCGCAGGTGGTGTACAGCGCGATGGCCGAGGTGCACGTATCCGGCCACGCCTGCCAGGAGGAGCTGAAGCTGCTTCACGCGCTGATCCGGCCGAAGTATTTTATCCCGGTCCACGGTGAGTACCGCATGATGTGGCAGCACGCGATCCTGGCGGAGTCCATGGGCGTGCCGAGCCAGAACATCGTGATTCCCGAACTGGGCCAGGTGATCGAGATGAACCAGAACGAGCTGGCCCTGGGCGAACAGGTGCCCGTGGGCGGCGTGCTGGTGGACGGCCTGGGCGTGGGCGATGTCGGAAACGTTGTACTTCGCGACCGGAAGCACCTGAGCCAGGACGGCCTGCTGACCATCGTCATGGCGATCGACCGGGACGAGGGCAAGCTCGTCAGCGGCCCGGACATCGTCAGCCGCGGATTCATCTACGTCAAGGAAAACGAGGATATTATCGACAAGACGCTGGAGCTGGTCCGCGATATCCTGGCCAACAACGACCTGAAGGGCGAAAACTGGCCCGAACTGAAGAACATCCTCAAGGATGAGGTGCACGCCTTTATCTTC
>JAILIE010000089.1 GCA_024695415.1 Clostridiales bacterium
CTGCGCAAGGCCATCGCGATCGCTGTCGACTATGACACCATCATCGCGAACGCCATGACCAACCAGAGCCCCACCTTCGCCGCCGTTCCGCGTTCCCTGATGAACCCGACCGAAGGCGAGCAGGCCCTGTATGACCATGAAGCCGTGAAGGATCTGCAGTGGGCCGGCCAGGACATCGAAGGCGCCAAGGCGCTGCTGGACGAAGCCGGACTGGTCGATACCGACGGAGACGGCTATCGTGAGTACAACGGCGAGAAGATCTCCCTGAACGCTGTGTGCCCGAACGGCTGGACTGACTGGCAGGCTTCCATGGAAGTGGTCGCTGCCGCTGGTGACAAGATCGGCGTAGAGATCACCACCCTGTATCCTGAATGGGATATCTATCAGACCGTGTTCACCAACCCCAACCAGAAGGAATACGCCATCTACATGTGGTCTCCCGAAGCTGCTTCTCCCTCCAACCCCTGGACCCGTGTCAATCAGTTCATGGGTGCTGAGTTCGTTGGCGTTGAGAACAACTGGAGCGGCAACTGGGGACAGTATAAGAATGAAGAAGCGGATGCCCTGATCAAGAAGATCCCGGTGACCACCGATGCTGAAGAGCTGAAAGCCCTCTACACCGAGCTGACCAAGATCTACCTGACTGAAGTTCCCTCCTTCTCCCTGATGTATCGTCCTTCCCTGTTCCACGCTGTAAACGAGAGCGTATGGACCAACTTCCCCGCCGGCGACGACGGCCGCAACATTCCTCCGGCCGACTGCACCGACGGCTATGGTATTGCCGCTCTGTATGAACTGGAACTGGTCAATCCTTAATCCGTGATCTCTGATCGTGTGTTGATTAAGATTTGACGGAGGCGGCCATGCTTCGTCTGTACGGAGCATGGCCGTTTTCCTTACGGCATCATACCGGAACGTCCGGACTGGGGGGCTCCGGTATGGTGCCGTTCACCGGATTATTTCAGAACGACAGCAATGGAGGAATGCCTGATGAAAGGTTACCGCAAGTATTTCGGGAAAAAGCTGCTGTGGTTTGTGATCACGCTGGTCGTCGCTGTGATCCTCAACTTTGTGCTGCCCCGGCTGATGCCGGCGGATCCCGTGTCCGCGATCACGGGCAAGATGGCACAGGGCATGACGGACGCCAGCGCCGTGCAGGAGATCTACAAACGGTATGAAGCGGAATTCGGTACGAACAAGCCCATCGTTGAACAGTTCTTCATCTTTGTGGGGAACCTGTTCAAGGGCGATCTCGGTACATCGTTCAGCCAGTACCCGCGGAAGGTAAGTGACATTATCTCTTCCGCCATTGGCTGGACCATCTGCCTGCAGCTTCCGGCAATCATCGTGGGCTGGCTGCTGGGCAACCTGCTCGGCGCGCTGGCGGCGTATATCCGGAAGGGCTTTGACAAGGTCCTGATGCCGGTGTCGCTGTTCCTGAGCAACGTGCCGGCTTTCGGCATGGCGGTCATTCTGCTGGTGCTGTTCGGCGTCACATGGAAAATTGCTCCGATCGCGGGCGGTTATGCCTATGATATGATTCCGAACTTCAGCTGGCCGTTCATCAAATCCGTAATCAGTCACTACCAGCTGCCGTTCTTCTCCATCGTGCTGATCTCCATCGGCGGCCAGGCGGTCGGCATGCGGTCCATGTCTATCTATGAACTGAACGCGGATTATGTGAAATACGCACGATTCCTGGGGATAAAGGACCGCAAGATTGTAGGCTATGTGTTCCGGAACGCCATGCTGCCGCAGGTGACCGGCCTCGCGCTGAGCATCGGAACCATGATTGGCGGCGCGCTGGTCGCGGAGATCATCTTCAGCTATCCCGGCCTGGGGAGCACGATGTACGCCGCGGTCACCGCGGCGGATTATCCGCTGATTTCCGCCACGACCCTGATTATCACGATCATGGTGCTGCTGGTCACATTCCTGCTGGATATCATTTACGGCTTCATTGATCCGCGCGTCAAGGCGGCGCAGTTCGACGTGTAACAGAGGAGGCGGAAAATAATGAAAAACACGATACGTCAGGTTTTCCACTCTTCCAAATTTGTCACAGGCTTTGTGATTCTCGTGATCATCCTGCTGACGATGTTCATCTATCCCCTGATCAATCCGGGAAATCCCCTGGAGATGATCGGAGTGGGAACCTTCGCGAAACCTGGCACATATGTGTCCCTGTATGACGCGTCCCGTACCGGGAAAGAGACCCTGCGGCTTTCGGACGCGGATGAGAAACGGCTGAACAGACTGCTGAGCGACGCGGACCGTGTGAGCATGGTGGAATGGTTTTCCGCGATGGGGATCGACATCAGCGGACTGGATATCAGCGATACTGACGCGCTGCTGGACCTGTGGAAAGCCAATTACACCCCGGACAGCAAGCCCGCGGGTATGACCATGGCCAAACGGAACTACTACAAACGGCTGGACAAAGCCATTAAGGAGATCGGCGCTTCAGATACGTTGATCATCACGGAAAAACACGCTGAAACCGGAGAACTGGAAGAGATCGGGAGCATCACCAAAACAGATTATGTCAACGTCGGCCAGGTGGCCAACGTCAAGAGCCTTCCGCTGGGAACGGACAACTTCGGCCGCGATGTGCTTAAGGAACTTGTCTCCGCCACCGGAACGTCCATCGTGATCGGCCTGATCGCCGGCACTGTCGCCACGCTGATCGGCCTTGCGCTGGGTCTGCTGAGCGGTTATGTGGGCGGCCTGGTGGACGACCTGATCATGTTTGTGACAAACATCTTTACGGTAATTCCCGGCTTCGTCCTGCTGATCCTGATCAGCTATTCCATCGGACAGGATCAGCGGGGCGCCGCGGTGGTGGCAATAGTCATCGGTTTTACGAGCTGGACCTGGACGGCGCGTTCCGTCCGTTCCCAGGTCATCAGCCTGCGGAACCGTGACCATGTGAACCTGTCCAAACTATCCGGACACAGCCTGATACGGATCGTCCTGACGGATATCCTGCCCTACATTGCAAGCTATGTCGTGATGGCGTTCATCCTGCAGGTTTCCTCCGGCATCCTGGCGGAAGCGCAGCTGTCCCTGCTGGGCCTGGGACCGAAGACGACCACCACGCCGACGCTGGGCCTGATGATGAACTGGGCCATGCTCTACTCGGCGCATACCAACGGATCCTGGTGGGCTTATTTCCCTGTGATCCTGACCATCACATGCATCTCGTTCTCCCTGAACCTGATGAATACCGGTCTGGATCAGGTCTTCAACCCGACGCTGAGAGATTAAGGAGGAGGACATTATGGGAAAACCGATTCTTGAAGTCAGGAACCTGAAAACAAAATACGTCACCCGGTTCCATGAAGACGTCTATGCCGTGGACGGCGTGTCCTTCACCATCGAAGAGGGAAAGAGCCTGGGTATTGCCGGCGAGTCCGGCTGCGGCAAGTCCACCCTGGCCCTGAGCATGATGGGTTACTATTTCCCGCCGCTGCACTATATCAGCGGGGAGATCATCATCGACGGCAAAAACATCTCCGGCATGGATCCCGACACGGTGAGAAAGACGATCCTCGGAACAGAGATCGCCTACATTCCCCAGGCGGCCATGAACGCGCTTAACCCGACCCAGAAGATCATCAAATTCGTGATCGACGTAATCCGCGCGCACGACCCCAAGGCGGATAAAAAAGAGATCCGGGCCCGGGCTGAGGCGCGATTCGCCGAGCTCGGCCTGCCCAGGGACGTGCTGGACAAGCATGCTGTGGAGCTTTCCGGTGGCATGAAACAGCGTACGGTCATCGCGGTCTCCACGATTCTGTCGCCCAAGGTACTGATTGCGGACGAACCTTCCAGCGCCCTGGACGTGACCAGCCAGAAGATGGTTATCAAGATGATGCGTGAACTGATGGAGAAGGGCTACATCAAATCCATGCTGTTCATCACGCACGAACTGCCCCTGCTCTATAACGTGACGGATGATATCATGGTCATGTATGCGGGCCAGATCGTGGAAAAAGGGACCGCCCATGAGATGGTGTTCGATCCGGTGCATCCTTACTCCCACGGCCTGATGGGGTCCATCCTTGTTCCCGAGGAAGGGACCCGCGGGACCAAGCTGACGGCCATCCCCGGCACACCCCCCAACCTGAAGAAGCCGCCGCACGGCTGCCGTTTCGCCGAACGCTGCAAATACGCGAAACCGGAATGCCGTTATTCCAACATTCCGGAGCGGCCGTTTGAGGACGGACGCATGTATCGCTGCCTGATGGGTGTGGACGAACTGAAGGAGGAGTACAGTCATGAGTGAAATAAAAACCCAGAACGCGAAGGATTTCACTGATGCGCCGCTGTGCCTGTCCGGGCGTGGCGTCACGAAGGCTTTCGGTATCGGCGAAAAACGAAAACTGGCAGTTGACCACGTGGACTTTGACTTCCATGAGGGTGAGTTCGTCTCTATCGTCGGCGAGTCCGGCAGCGGAAAGACAACGCTGTCCAAGATGCTGTTGGGGCTGCTCAACGTGACGGAGGGCCAGATCCTCTTCCGGGGTAAGCCGCGGGATATCAGTTCCGGCCGAAAAAAAAGGGAATACTGGAAGGGTATCCAGGCGATCTTCCAGGATCCTTTCTCCAGCTACAATGTTTTCCACAAGATCGACTCGGTGCTGCTGGACTGCATCAATATGCGCGGCGGGAAACACCTGCCGAAGGAAAAGAAGATCGAGATGATGACGGAGGCCTGCAGCTTCGTGAACCTGAAGTTTGCGGAACTGACGAACAAGTATCCGTTCGAACTGTCCGGCGGCCAGATGCAGCGCCTGATGATCGCCCGCATCTTCCTGCTCAGGCCGAACATCCTGCTTGCGGACGAACCGACCTCCATGATTGACGCCTGCTCCCGCGCCACGATCCTGGACATGCTGCTGAAGCTGCGGGACGAGACCGGGATGACGGTCATCTTCATCACGCACGACATCGGCCTGGCTTACTACATCTCTGATTCCGTCTATATCATGGAGCACGGCAAGTTCGTGGAAGCCGGCGCGCCGGACAAGGTCATGCTGACGCCGGAAGCGCCGTATACCAAGCGGCTGATTTCCGACGTGCCGAAGATCCATGAACCATGGGATCTGAGCACGGTGGACCTGCTGCAGCAGGAAGCCTGAAAGAGGTGACATATGAAAATCAATGAAATTCGGAAACTGATCGCGCAGATGACGCTGGAGGAAAAGGCCGGGCTGCTTTCCGGCCTGGACTTCTGGCATACCAAGCCCGTGGAGCGCCTCGGCGTTCCGAAGTCCATGGTGAGCGACGGACCGCACGGCCTGCGCAAGCAGGACGAGGAAGGCGACCACCTGGGGATCAACGACAGCATCAAGGCGGTCTGCTTCCCCGCGGCGAGCGCCACGGCGGCCTCCTTCGACCCGGCCCTGATTGAGAAGATGGGCGAGGCGCTGGGGGACGCATGCCAGCATGAAGGCCTGAGCGTGCTGCTGGGACCGGCGGTCAACATCAAGAGAAGCCCCCTGTGCGGACGGAACTTCGAGTATTTCTCCGAGGATCCGTACCTGACCGGAAAGATGGCGACCGCGCTGATCAAGGGCATCCAGAGCCGGAACGTGGGCACGAGCATCAAGCACTTTGCCCTGAACAACCAGGAGCACCGCCGGATGAGCTCCTCCTCCGACTGCGACGAGCAGACCATCCGCGAGATTTACTTCCCCGCCTTTGAAATGGCGGTGAAGGAGGCCCAGCCCTGGACCGTGATGTGCTCCTATAACCGGATCAACGGCGTATACGCCTCCGAGAACCCCTGGCTGCTGACGGACGTGCTCCGGAAGGAATGGGGCTTCGAAGGCTACGTGATGTCCGACTGGGGCGCCGTGGCCGACCGCGTGGAAGGCGTTAAGGCCGGGCTCGACCTGGAGATGCCCTCCTCCGGCGGCGTCAACGACCGGAAGATCGTGGAAGCCGTCCGGGCCGGGAAACTGGACGAGAAGCTTGTGGACCTGTGCTGCGAGCGGATCCTGAACATCGTATACCGCTTTGTGGAGAACGCGAAGAAGGATACCCCCTGGGACATGGAAGCCCAGCACCTGCAGGCGGCGGACGTGGCCGCGGACTGTATGGTCCTTCTGAAGAACGAGGGGGACATCCTGCCGCTGAACAAGGAAGACGAGATCGCCTTCATCGGCGAGTTCGCGCAGAAGCCGCGCTTCCAGGGCGGCGGCAGCAGCCACATCAACTGCTTCAAAACCACCGGCGCCGTCGAGGCGGCGGCGGGCCTGAAGGTGACCTATGCCCGGGGCTACGACGTCGCGGCGGATGACGCCCCGGCGGAAATGATCGCGGAAGCGGTCGCGGCCGCGAAGAAGGCGAAAGTGGCGGTGGTGTTCGCCGGCCTGCCGGATTCCTATGAGTCCGAAGGTTACGACCGGACGCATATGCGGATGCCCGAAAGCCAGAACCGGCTGATTGAGGCGGTGGCGGAAGCCAACCCCAACACCGTGGTCGTGCTGCACAACGGCAGCCCGGTGGAAATGCCCTGGATCGGCAAGGTGAAGGGCGTGCTGGAAGCCTACCTGGGCGGCCAGGCGGTCGGCCTCGCGGAAGTGAAGGTACTCTTCGGCGACGTGAACCCCTCCGGGCACCTGCCGGAAAGCTTCCCGATCCAGCTGGAAGACAACCCGAGCTTCCTGTTCTACGGCGGCGAGCCGCGCGGAACGGAATACCGCGAGGGAATCTTCATCGGCTACCGGTACTATGACAAGAAGAAGATGAAGGTGCTGTTCCCCTTCGGCTTCGGCCTGAGCTACACCACCTTCGAATACTCGAACCTCCGCCTGAGCGCGGACGCGATCAAAGATACCGACACCGTGACCGCGACCGTGACCGTGAAGAACACGGGCAGGCGGGCCGGAAAGGCCGTCGTGCAGCTGTATGTCGGCGACGCGGAAGGCTACCGGAACGCGATCCGCCCCGTGCGCGAGCTGAAGGGCTTTGAAAAGGTGGAGCTGGCGCCCGGCGAGAGCAGGGACGTCTCCTTCACGCTGTGCAAGCGCGCCTTCGCCCGGTGGAACACCACGATCCACGACTGGTGGGTCGAGAGCGGTGTCTTCACCATCGAAGCGGGCGACAGCGTGGCCAACCTGCCCCTGAAGGCGACCGTGAAGGTGGAATCCACCGTGGAACTGCCCCGGAACTATGACACGAACAGCATCTTCATGGATGTGATGCAGGACCCCAAGGCCCTCGGTGTCATGAAGCCGTTTATCGACCAGCTGATGGCGGCCTTCTCGCCGGATCCCGCGGAAGCGGTATCCGAGGCGGCCGCGGAAGCAGTTTCCGAAGATATGGGGGCGGCCATGCTGAACTACATGCCGCTGCGCGGCGTGCTCAGCTTCGGCGGCGGAAAGGTTTCGGACGAAATGATGGCTGAAATGCTGCGGAGGATCAACGAATAATCCGCGCGTTTCGCCCTGAGCAAAAAAGGAAGGGGCAGCGGAATCATCCGCTGCCCCGTTTTCAGGACCGGTCCGACAATCAGCGGTCGGAACCGAACAGGCGGGAGAGGAGCCTGCCCAGCAGGCTGCCTTCATCCTGCATACCGCTGGCCAGGGGATTCCGCAGCTCGGGAGCCCCGGTATCCTCCGCCATCATCGCGGCGATATTCACGACCTGATCTTTATTCATCATCATCGTAATCATCATTCATACCTCCTTCGGGAATTTGTACCAGTCAAACAGGACATCCTGCTGACAGGACATATGATAACAGCTTTATCGGCCAAAAAACAATAAAATGAATTTGAAAATAACACTCTCATTTGGTATCATGTTATTCCGAGTTTTGCCATAAATATACGGATCGGGAGAAAAAATCGATATGAGCTGGCACAGAGAACAGACGGTTTACGGGACCCTGATACGCAACGAAGGCGGGAAAAACATCGGCTTCGCGGGCGACGTACCGGTCATCGAGCGGGACGGGTACGCCTTCAAGGACCTGGCCCGGACGGGGGAACTGCTGCCCTATGAGGACTGGCGGCTGGACGCGAGGACCCGGGCGCGGGACCTGGCGGCGCGGCTGAGCCGCGAGGAAATCGCCGGCCTGATGCTGTATTCCTCCCACCAGATGGTTCCGTTCCAATCCTTCGGCCCCTTCGGGGACACCTACGGCGGGGAACCGTTTGATCCGGCGAAGCACGGGGACGCGGACCTGACAGACGGGCAGGTCCGGTTCATCCGGAAGGACCATATCCGCCATATCCTGCAGATGCGCGTGAAGAACGCGCGGGTATCCGCCCAGTGGAGCAACAACCTGCAGGCGATGTGCGAGGCGGAGCCCTGGGGCATTCCGGTCAATATTTCCACGGACCCGCGGCACGGAGCCGCGGCCGCCGGCGCGGAATACCGCACGGCGGGCAGCGACGTCAGCAAATGGCCCGAGGGGATCGGTTTCGCGGCGGCGGGGGATCCGGAGCTGGTGCGGCGCTTCGCGCAGGCGGCGGCGAAGGAATACCGCGCGCTGGGCATCACCACGGCGCTGGGACCGCAGATCGACCTGTCCACCGAGCCGCGGTGGATGCGCCTGGAGGATACGCTGGGCAGCGATCCGGAAAAGGTGATCCCGATGGTGAAGGCCTACTGCGACGGGATGCAGACCACGGAGGGCACCCGGGACGGATGGGGGACGGACAGCGTGATCACCATGGTCAAGCACTGGCCCGGCGGCGGCACCGGCGAGGGCGGCCGGGACGCGCATTACCCCTACGGCTGCTTCGCGGTGTATCCCGGCGGGCAGTTTGAACAGCATATGCGCCCCTTCACGGAGGGCGCGTTCCGGCTGGACGGGCCGACGAAACGCGCCGGCGCGGTCATGCCCTACTACACGGTGAGCTGGCTGGAGGACCATGAGAAGGTCGGCAACAGCTACAACGAATACATCCTGCGGGAACTGCTCCGCGGGAAGTACCAGTACGACGGCGTGGTCTGCACGGACTGGGGGATTACCGCGGATCCGGATCCGGAGATCGACAGCTTCGGGAGCCGCTGCTACGGCGTGAACACCCTGACGGAGGCGGAGCGCCACCTGCGCATCATCATGAACGGGGCGGACCAGTTCGGCGGCAACAACCGGTCGGAACCGGTGCTGGAAGCCTGGCGGATCGGCGAGGAGCGGTACGGCGCGGAATTCATGGGGAAGCGGATGCGCCTGAGCGCGGAGCGGCTGCTGACCGGCATGTTCCGGGTCGGCCTGTTCGAGAACCCCTACCTGGATCCGGACGAGAGCGAGAGGATCGTCGGGAACGCGGAGTTCGTGAAGGAAGGCCTGGCCGCCCAGGCGCGGAGCGTCGTGGCGCTGCGCCGGCGCGCGCTGCCGCTTCCCGGGGGATGCCGGGTCTGGATTCCGGAGCGGGAGACCGGGCCGCACAAGAGCTTTGTCCGCACGCCGGAGCCCG
Organism: Clostridiales bacterium; assembly: GCA_024695415.1. GTDB lineage: Bacteria > Bacillota > Clostridia > Christensenellales > Aristaeellaceae > Aristaeella. The sequence goes on from JAILIE010000089.1 coordinate 9,441, forward strand.
GCGGGCGGGAGGATCCGCTCCGCGGCACCGACCTGGGCGGATGGTTTACCCGGGCGGAAACGCCGGAGGAGGCGGACGCGGCGATCGTGTTTATGGAAAGCCCGCTGTCCGATCCCTATGATCCGGAGGACCGGAAGCAGGGCGGAAACGGATACCGCCCGCTGACGCTGCAGTACCGGCCCTACACCGCGGCGGAGGCCCGGGAGGAAAGCATCGGCGGCGGGGATTTCCGGGAGGACTTTACCAACCGGAGCTACCGCGGCAAGAGCAACCGCTGTTACAATGAAAAGGACCTGGACAACCTGGAGGAGGCGCGCCGGCGGATGGGAAACAAGCCGGTGATCGCCTGCATGTATATGCATAACCCGACGGTTCCCGCGGAATGGGAAGGCCTGGCGGACGGGATCCTGGTGCACTTCGGGTGCAGCGTTCCCGTGCTGCTGGACATCATCGCCGGAAAACGGGAGGCCGGCGGAAAGCTGCCCTATAACCTGCCGAAGGATATGGCGGCGGTGGAAAAGCACAACGAGGACGACATCCGGGGACCGGAACCCTACGCCTGCGGGGACGGAGCGGTCTGGCAGGCCGGAACCTGACGACGATGCGGGAGGAAAAGGAAATGAGCAGGTTTTATCCGGGTGAGAAAACGACGGACGTGACGGAGCGGGAAATCCGGAACCGGGAGATTGCCCGCCGGGCGGCGGCCCAGGGCATGGTACTGCTGGAGAACGACGGGATCCTGCCCCTGCCGGAAGGGGCGAAGGTGGCGGTGTTCGGCCGCGGCGCGCGCTATACGATCAAGGGCGGCAGCGGCAGCGGGGATGTCAACAGCCGCGATTATGTGTCCGTATACCAGGGGCTGAAAAACGCGGGATACGAGGTGGTCAACCGGGACTACCTGGACGCGTATGACGCGGCGTTCGCCAAAGCGCGGGAGGAATGGATCAAATCCATCTACGAGGCGGCGGGCCCGGAGAAGGACTTCATGAAGATGTACAAGGCGCACGCGGGCACCAGCCCGCAGATGCCGGCGAACATCCCCTTCAACCGCGCCGCCTGCGCGGCGGCGGACGCCGGGATCTACGTGATCGCCCGGACGGCCGGGGAAGGCGCGGACCGCTGGGACCGGGAGGGGGATTACTACCTGACGGCGGCGGAAAAGGCGGAGCTGGCGCGGGTGTGCGAAACCTGCCGGAAGGTGATCGTGATCCTGAACGTCGGGGGCGTGATGGACCTGGGCTTCATGGACGAGTATCCCGTCTCCGCCCTGGTGCTGATGGGCCAGGCCGGCGCGGACGGCGGAAACGCGCTGGCGGACGTGCTGAGCGGAAAGGTGAACCCGTCCGGCCGGCTGACGGACTCCTGGGCCTGCCGCTATGAGGACTATCCCAGCAGCGAAAACTTCTCCCACCGGAACGGGAACCTGCTGGAGGAGTTCTATACCGACGGCATCTATGTCGGCTACCGGTATTTCGACACCTTCAGGGTGAAGGTGCGGTATCCCTTCGGCTATGGGCTGAGCTACACGGCGTTCAGCCGCGCCTTCGGCGGCGTTTCGGCGGAGGGGGAGAACCTGACGGCGAAGGTGACGGTGAAGAACACCGGCAGCGTGCCCGGCCGGCAGGTGGTCCAGCTGTACGTTTCCTGCCCGGCGGACGGCCAGAAGAAAGAACTGAAACGCCTGGCGGCCTTCGCGAAGACCCGGGAGCTGGCGCCCGGCGCGGAGGAGGAGCTGGCGCTCCGCTTCACCCCGGAAAGCCTGGCGTCCTTCCGGGACGGCGCGTGGGTGCTGGAGAAGGGCGACTATATCCTGATCCCCGGCTTCTCCTGCGTGGACTGTGAGCCGTCAGCAGTTTTGACGCTGGCGGAGACCGTCCGCCTGCGCGAGCTGGCGCCGGTTTGCGAGCTGCTGGACAGCCTGAAGGAAATCGAGCCGGAAACGGACGCCCGGAAGGCGCTGGAGCAGCAGGCCGCGGGGCTTCCCCGGACAGCGATGGACGGAGCGGTCCGCGCCTTGGCGCAGAAGGAGAAGGCGCCGCGCACCGATCCCCTGGCGGAGCGGGGACGGGCGATCGCCGAAAAGCTGAGCGACGAGGAAAAAACGAGCCTGGTGGTCGGCGTCAACCTGTTCAGCGGGAGGGAGATCATCGGATCGGCCGCCTATACGGTGCCCGGGGCCGCCGGGGAAACCATGGCCTTCCCGGAACACGGCGTTACGCCGATGATCCTGGCGGACGGTCCGGCCGGCCTGCGCCTGCAGAAGCATTACGAGATCAACCCGGAGGACGGGAAGATCTATACCCTGGGGCGGATCGAGGGCCTGGAGAGCCGCCTGTTCGGCAAGGAAATCCTCCACGAGGGCGCGGAAAACCGGTACCAGTTCGCGACCGCGATCCCCGTCGGCACGCTGATCGCCCAGACGTTCGACCCGGAGATTCCGGAGCTTCTGGGCGGCCTGATCGCGGAGGAGATGCGCGAGTTCGGCGTCAACGTATGGCTGGCGCCGGGCATGAACATCCACCGGAACCCGCTGTGCGGGCGGAACTTCGAGTACTTCTCCGAGGATCCGCTGGTGTCCGGCGTGATGGCCGCGGCAATCACCCGGGGCGTGCAGAAGGACGGGGACCTGTCCGTCTGCATCAAGCACTTCGCCTGCAACAACCAGGAGGAGGACCGGTTCCACGTGACGGCGAACATCAGCCAGCGCGCGCTGCGCGAGATCTACCTGAAGGGCTTCGAGATCGCGGTGAAGACCGCGCAGCCGATGTCCATCATGACCTCCTACAACCGGATCAACAGCGTGCACACCGCGAACAGCCGCGACCTGTGCACCGTGCTGGCCCGCGAGGAATGGGGATTCCGGGGATTCATCATGACCGACTGGACGACGACCAACGGCGGGCATGGGTCCTCCGCGGCCAAGTGCATCCTGGCCGGGAACGACCTGGTGATGCCCGGCACGGAGGGCGACAAGCGGGAAATCCTGGCGGCCCTGCGGGGCGACCATGACCGCCGCCTGCCGGAGGAGAAGCTGACGGAAAGCGCCGCCCGTCTGATCGGCGCCGCGCTGCAGCTGGCGGTGAAGAAGGCGGACGGCGAATGAAGAGGATCGCGGATCCCGACCGGCAGGTCGCCTACCTGGCCTATCTCAACCGGGAGAACGAATTCCAGCATCACGGATACAGCGAGGAAATGAAGCAGTATACGCTGATGCAGGCCGGGGATCCGGCGGCGGTGGAGGAAAGCCAGCGGATGATGCGGAAAATGCTGCCCGTCGGCCTGAGCACGGATCCGCTGCGGAACGCGCAGTACCTGTTCGTGGCGAACATCACGATCGCCACGCGCTTCGCGATCGAGGGCGGGCTGGACGCGGAAACCGCCTACAATATCAGCGATATGTACATCCGGAAGCTGGATCCCTGCCGGGATCCGGAGGAAGTGATGGACCTGCACCGGGAGATGTTCAGCTATTTCACGGCGCGGATGGCGGAGACGGACCGGAAGAAAACCTATATCCGGCCGATCGCCGAGTGCGTCGAGTACATCGAGGCACACCTGCACCTGCCGCTGCGGATCGAGGAACTGGCGGAGCATGTCCGGCTGAGTACCAGCTATTTGTCCGTGCTCTTCCGGAGGGAAACGGGCATGGCCTTTTCGGACTATGTGCTTGCGCGGCGGATCGAGACCGCGCAGAATATGATGCTGTATTCCGACTATTCCTCCACCGAGATCAGCGAGATCCTGGCCTTCAGCAGCCAGAGCTATTTCATCCGCTGCTTCCGCAAGAGGACCGGCATGACACCGAAGGAATACCGGCAGAAACACTACGCCAGGGGCATCCGGGCGGCCGGCGCGGCCGGCGCCGCCGAGGCGGGATGGCGCTGACGACAATCAGGAGGATGGGTTTATGAACGATCTGCGGACACTGAACGGGGCCTGGCGCCTGGAGATTCCCGGAAGCGCGTTTCCGGAGATTGCGGCGGAGGTGCCCGGATCGGTATACAACGACCTGCTGGCGGCAGGGCTGATTCCGGATCCATTCTGGCGCCATAACGAGGACGAGGCGCTGAAGATCATGGAATACGACTTCGTCTATTCCCGGACGTTTACGGCGGACCGCGCGCTGATGGGCTGCGCGAGGGTGGTCCTGCGCTGCCACGGCCTGGACACGCTGGCGCTCCTTGAGATCAACGGCGCGGAGGCCGGGCGGGCGGACAACATGCACCGCACCTGGGAATTTGACGTGAAGGACCTGCTGCGGGAAGGGGAGAACACGATCCGGGTGACCCTGTATTCCCCGACAAAGTTCATCCGGAAGGAGTTTGAGCGGAAACCGCTGGAAGGCTCCTCGGACGCGATGCGCGGATTCCCGCACCTGCGGAAGGCGCACTGCATGTTCGGATGGGACTGGGGTCCCCACCTGCCGGACGCCGGCATCTGGCGGGACATCGAGATCGAGGGCATCGACGACGTCCGGATCCGGGACGTGTATATCGCCCAGGAGCACCGGGACGGGAAGGTGACCCTGGTGGTTTCCACGCGCACGGAAACCGTGAACGGCAGGGCGGCGGACATCCGCGTGACGGTGACCGCGCCGGGGGGGAAGACGTATTCCGGGGAAGGCGCCCGGTGCCGGATCGAAATCGCGGACCCGCAGCTGTGGTGGCCGAGCGGGCTCGGCGCCCAGCCGCTGTACGAGGCGGAGGTGCGCGCGGAGCGCGGCGGGGAAACGGTCAGCCGGTGGAAGCGGCGGATCGGCCTGCGCACACTGACCGTCCGGCGGGAAAAGGACGAGTGGGGCGAAAGCTTCTGCCACCGGGTGAACGGCGTGGACGTGTTTGCCATGGGCGCGGACTATATCCCCGAGGACAACCTGCTGCCGCGCGTGAACCGGGAGCGGACCCGCCGGCTGCTGGAGGACGCGAAGGCGGCCCATATGAACACCATCCGCGTATGGGGCGGCGGATACTATCCGTCCGACGATTTCTATGACCTGTGCGACGAGCTGGGGCTGATGGTCTGGCAGGACTTCATGTTCGCCTGCGCCTCCTACGAGCTGACCGACCATTTTGAGGAGAACGTCCGGGCGGAATTCACCGACAATATCCGCCGCCTGCGCCACCACGCGTCGCTGGCGCTGTGGTGCGGAAACAACGAGATCGAGTCCTTCGTGCCCTACGGGATCTGGGTCAACAACAAGAAGGAGATCGCGGACTACATCAAGCTGTACGAATACATTATCCCGAAACTGCTGAAGGCGGAGGACCCGCAGACGTTCTACTGGCCGTCCAGCCCCTCCTCGGGCGGGAGCTTCGACGAGCCCGGGGACGAGCACCGCGGGGACTGCCACTACTGGGCGGTGTGGCACGGGCTGAAGCCTTTCACCGATTACCGGAACCACTGCTTCCGCTACACCAGCGAGTTCGGATTCCAGTCCTTCCCCTGCATGGCGACGATCGAAAGCTTCACGGAGCCGGAGGACCGGAACCTGTTCTCCTACGTGATGGAGAAACACCAGCGGAACGCCAGCGCCAATGGGAAGATCGCCGAATACCTTTCCCAGACCTACCTGTATCCGTCCGGCCTGGATTCCTTCGTCTACGCTTCGCAGCTCCTGCAGGCGCAGGCGATGCAGTACGGTGTGGAGCACTGGCGGCGGCACCGGGGCGAGTGCATGGGCGCGCTGGTATGGCAGCTGAACGACTGCTGGCCGGTGACCAGCTGGGCGAGCATCGACTATTACGGCCGGTGGAAGGCGCTGCACTATTATGAGAAGCGGTTTTTCGCGCCGGTGCTGATCTCCTGCGAGGAGGAAGGCACGCTGACCCAGGAAACCAACGTGAACGCGGAGCCCTTCGAACTGAAGAAGTCCGCGCGGCTGAACGTGAGCAACGAGACGCTTCAGGCGTTCCGGGGAACGGCCCGGTGGAGCCTGCGCCGCCCGGACGCCTCCGTGATCCGGGAGGGGAGCTTCCCCGTGGACGTGCCCGCGCAGAGCGCCGTATGGCTGGAGAAGCAGGATTTCTCCGGCGAGGACACCCGGGGATGCTACTACGCGTACGAACTGGCGGACGAAGCCGGGAACACGGTCGGCGGCGGCACGGTGCTGTTCTGCGCGCCGAAGCATTTCCGCTTCGCGGACCCGGGGCTGACCGTTCGCGCGGAAGGTGACGAGATCGTCGTCACGGCGTCCGCGTACGCCCGCAGCGTGGAAATCTGCGGCGATCCGGACGCGCTGTATCAGGACAACTATTTTGACATGAACGCGGGGACCCGGCGGATCCGGGTGCTGCGCGGAAACGCGGGCAGCGTATCTGTCCGCAGCGTATACGATATCCGGTAATCCGGAAAGACGGGGAGTAACGGGGCAATGCTGAAAAAACCCGGGCAGGACCGCGAGGCGTACCGCCGGATCGCGAAGCTGACCGTTCCGATCATTCTGCAGAACCTGCTGAGCGCCGCGGTGAACTCCGCGGACGTGGTGATGCTGAATTTTGTGGGCCAGGAACATATCTCCGCGGTTTCCCTGGCGACGCAGTACGCGACGATCCTGTTTATGGTGCTCTACGGGCTGGGCACCGGCGTGACCATGCTGAGCGCCCAGTATTTCGGCAAGGGCGACATGCGCGCGGTGAACGCGGTGGAGGGCATCGCCCTGCGGTTTTCCATCGGGACGACCGTGCTGTTCGCCGCCGCGGCTTTGCTGATTCCGGAGCAGATGATGCGCCTGTTCACGCCGGACGCGGACCTGATCCGGATCGGGGCGGGATACCTGCGGAACGTATCGGCGGCCTACCTGTGCTGGGGCCTGACCGAGATTTACCTGGCCACGCTGCGGTCCATCGGGCGGGTGGGGATCAGCACGGCGCTGAATACCGTCGCCTTTACGCTGAACATCGCGCTGAACGCGGTATTCATCTTCGGCGTGAAGCTCGGCGCGGCCGGCGTGGCGATGGCCACGTCCATCTCGCGGGTGGTGGAACTGATCCTGGCGCTGATTGTTTCGGGCCGGAGCCGGGATGTGAAGCTGAAGCTGTCGTATATGTTCATCCGGAGCCGGATCCTGTTCCGCGACTTCCTGCGGATGGCGATGCCGGCGACGATGAACGACGTGTCCTGGGGGCTCGCGTTTTCCATGTATTCCGTGATCATCGGGCAGTTCCTGGGGACGGACATGGTGGCCGCGAACTCCTTCACCTCGCTGGTACGGACCTTCGGAACCGTGCTGTGCTTCAGCGTGGCCAGCGGGGGCGGTATCCTGCTGGGCCAGCTGATGGGCGACGGGAGGATGGAGGAAGCGGAACGGAGCGCGAAGGCGCTGATGCGGCTGACGGTGCTTTCCGGCGTGATCGGCGGGCTGATCGTGCTGGCCTGCATGCCGCTGGCGCTGCGCTTCGCGAACCTGACGGAGGCCGGCAAGGGCTACCTGAAGGGGATGCTCTGGATCAACACCTATTACGTGATGGGCCAGGCGGTGAACACCACGCTGATCGCCGGCGTGTTCCGCGCCGGCGGCGACAGCCGCTTCGGCTTTATCTGCGACACGATCGACATGTGGTGCTACGCCGTTCCGCTGGGCTTCCTGGCGGCCGCGGCGCTGCAGCTGCCGCCGATGGTTGTCTATTTCCTTTTGTGCACGGATGAGTTTGTCAAGTGGCCGTGGGTCATCGGGCATTACCGGAGCCGGAAATGGCTGCGGAACATCACCCGGGACAACGTGCTGGACGATACGGGGGACGGTCATGGAGAAGGAGAACACCGGGAGCCGGTTTGAGAGCGGACGGCTGATTCCGAACTATTTCCGGCTTGCGCTGCCGGTGGTGATCGGATCGATCGTCACCATTGTATACAACCTGGCGGACACCTATTTCATCGCGCAGACCGGGGACGCCCTGCTGGTGGCGGGGGTTTCCGTCTGCGCGCCGGTTTTTATGATCCTGATGGCGATCGGGAACATCTTCGGCCAGGGCGGGAGCTCGCTGCTTTCCCGGCTGCTGGGGCAGAAGCGCGCGGAGGACGCCGGGCGGGTCAGCGCCTTCTGCTTCTGGATCGCGCTGGCGGCGGGCGCGGCGGCCGGCGGGATCCTGCTCCTTTTCCGGGAACCCTTCCTGTCCCTGCTGGGCGCGAGCGCGGACACGATCCCCTACGCGCGGGAATACGGCACGGTGCTGCTGGCCGGCGCGCCGCTGATCGTGGTGAACTTCATCCATATGAACCTGCTCCGCTGCGAGGGGATGGCCGGCCTTTCCATGGCCGGAACCGTCATCGGCGCGGCGGTCAACGTGATCCTGGATCCGGTCATGATTCCGAAAATGGGGGCGGCCGGCGCGGCCGCGGCCACGGTGATCGGATACCTGTGCAGCGACCTGTTCCTGCTGGGGGTGGTCCTGCTGAAGAGCCGGGCGCTGTCCGTCCGGCCGGTGCTGCGGGTTCCGAGGGCTTTCCTGACGGACATCCTGTCCATCGGCGTGACCGCGGCGATCACCAATATCGCCACCAGCCTCTGCACGATCCTGGTGAACCAGAAGCTGCTGCCCTTCGGCGACGACCGGATCGCGGCCATGGGAATCGTGCTGAAGGTGACGATGATCGTCCAGATGATCCTGGTCGGCTTCTCCTTCGGCGGTATTCCGCTGTTCGGCTACCTGTCCGGCGCGGGAGAGCGGGAGAAGATCCGACGGCTGCTCCGCTTCTGCATGCTGTTCCTGACCGGGCTGTCCCTGGTGATGACGCTGGCGGTGTTTTTCGCGGGCGGCGCGCTGCTGCGCCTGATTACGCCGGACGCGGCGCTGGCGGAGACCGGGCTGCCCATGCTGCGCTGGCACGTGGCGGGGAGCGTGTTCGCCGGCATCGTGATGCTGACCACCTGCCTGTGCCAGGCGTCCGGCCGGGCGCTGCCGGCGCTGGTCCTGTCGCTGAGCCGGCAGGGAATCGTGTTCGTCGTCGTCCTGCTGGCGGCCTCGGCGGTATTCGGCTATACCGGTATCCTCGCCTCCCAGTTCATGGCGGACGCGCTCAGCGCTCTGCTCGCCGGCGCGATCCTGCTGAAATCATAGTTCCCGGGCATAACGAAGCGGCGGCGCGGATTCGCGCCGCCGCTTCCGGTGTTCCGGGGGATCTTACTTCCTGGACTGTTTCCAGCTGTGATACTGCTGCGTGGCTTCCTCGACGATCGCGTCGATGCCGGCTTCCTTCAGTTTGGCCTTCATGGCCTCAATGCCGTATTCCGCGTCATCCGGATCGACCAGGCCGACCATCAGCGGATTGGCGTACTGCTTCACCACGTCGTTGACCGCCGTGACCTCCTTCTGCAGCTTGCGCAGGTTCAGGCGGAAGCCCAGGCAGACGGTTTCCACGGCCTTGGGATCGTTGCCCGCGAAGGCGATCAGCTTCTGGTTCTTCTCCGGATCCTCGTTGGTCAGCACGTACTGCAGGGTCACGTCGCCCACGGTCCAGGCGCCGGCGTGGACGCTGTACCAGGCGGCATCCGGATTGACCACCACCTGCATGTCGTTGGCTTTGGTGTAGTTGACGCCCTCCACGCCAAAGAGCATCAGGTTGACCAGCTTCGCGTCGGTATGCATCAGGTTCAGGAACTGCATCGCCTTGTCCGGGTTCATGGAAGTGATCGGGATGGAGAACATGGAGCCCGCGGTATGGGCGGTGACGATATACTTGGGCTGGAGGATGATTTCCGTGATTTCCCACTCCGGATCCTCGGCTTTGTGGTGCTGGGTATACATCTCCACCGCCTTGATGTTTTCACCCTTCAGCGGCTGGGTGTAGACCAGGAAGTCGCCCTTCCCGAACAGGCTGTGGCCCTCGTCCGTATAGTTGATGGTGTCCGGATCGATGTATCCCTTCTGCTTCCAGTCGTACATCAGGCGGATGTGCGCTTCCTGCTCCGGGGTTTCAAAGATGCTGTACACCGTTTCGTCGAATTCGCCGTCCACCTTGGCCATCCGCATGGCCACGGCGTTGTTCTCCAGGCCGGACCAGTCGTTGATCCAGGGCTCGTCCGCCCAGCGGCCGACCATGGAACCGGTATCCATCAGGTAGGGATACTTGTCCGGGAACATTTCCTTGTATTTCTGCAGCCAGGGCTCCAGGTCCGCGGTGCAGGTGACGGGATCGGCGTCCGGATCCCAGCCGATGGCGGCCGCCGCGGTCTTGTTGACCAGGAGGCCCATCGGCACGCTGAGCTCCTTGTTGGTGGGGATGCCGTAGATGGCGTTGTCGATTTTGACGCCGGCCCAGAAGGACTCCGGCAGGGAGGACAGGATCCCCTGGCCGTTCCGGTCCAGCAGGTCGCCGAGGGGGCAGAGGGTACGCGCGCTGACCAGGTCGCTGTAGAACTCCCAGTCGGCGGTAAAGATCAGGTCCATTTTCGGCTCAAAGGTCGCCATGCTGTCCTTCAGCACGTTGACGGCGCCGGCCTCCCAGTCTGCCCAGGGAATAATATGGAAGGAGACGTGGGCGCCGATCAGCGGCTCGATATACGCGTTGATCGCTTCCTCCACGCCGGCGCGGATTTCGGGCTCGTCCCCGGCGCCGACCCAGTAGATATCCAGCGTATAGACGTCCTCGGCGGAAGCGGCGGGAAGCAGCCCCAGCAGCAGAACAAGCGCCAGAAGAACAGAAATCAGTTTCCGCATGGTCAGTCCTCCTCAGGATATTTCGATGTGATTCGGGGGAAACAAAAACGTCTTATCTGTCCTGTAATCCTACCACATTTCCCCTTTTCTGGCAAGGGTTTCTTTTTTCCGGGAGGCGGGCGGGTTGCGGCGGGCGGGGGAGCATGGTAAGATACAGGCAGAAAGCGGAACGAGGACGGGAGAGACGGATGGCGCTGACAGCATACTGCAAAAAGTGCGGCCGGGAGGTCGAGGCGGGAGAGGTCTGCCCCCGCTGCGGGACGCGGCTCGGGAAGACCGCGGCCCACGCGGCCTGGTGCGTGGAGCGCACGCCGGTGAAGGACTGGATGTACTGGAACAGCGTGATGCGGATACTGCTGCCCGCGGCCCTGGGCATCCTGCTGATCGCGCTGGTATCCGAGGGGATATCCGGCGGCATGGGCGCGGTGGAGCGGATGATCTCTTCCGGCTTTCCCGCGGTGGTGGGCATCCTGCTGGCGGCCGTGCTGGCCGCGGTGTTCCTGGTACTCCTCCTGCGGGGGAAGGAACTGACCGATTTCGTGGTGGACAACCGCGGGATCCATGAAACCCGTTACCTGCCCGCGCCGACGAAGCTGAAGCTGGTCCTGCGGATGAAATCCCCGTCGCTTCTGCGGCCGGAGGAGGGCACGGACCAGGTGGTCCGGCTGGGCAGCCGCGACCTGGCCTGGAAGGACGTGGCCCGGGTTCAGCTGTGGCCGGAGAAATGCATGATCCTTTTCTATGCCCCGGCCGGGTGGCTGCGGATTCCGGTGGCCTGCACCCCGTTTACCTGGGACGACTGCATGGGGCTGATCCGCGCAAAACTGGGGAAGAAGAAAAAGGTCCGGCTGCCGGCGTCCCTGACCGCCGCCGCGGCGCCCCGGAACCCCGCGCCCGCGCCGGCATATGCCGCGCCGGAGGAAGCGGCGGAGCAGACGATGATGGACCTGGACGCGGCCGTCCCGGAGGAACCGGTTCCGGACACGCCGCGGGAGGCGGATTCCGGGGACTGGGAAAGCTTGACATAGCAGGGCTTAGCCGGTACAATAGAGTAGATATCCTGTGTCCTTATATCAGCAAAGGAATCCGGCGTTTTTCGCCGGCGGAAGGAGGAAGGAGCCCCGGGCTCCGACACAAGATGAGCAGAAAACGGCTTTTGCTGGCGCTTACGCTGGGACTGGTGCTGGTGATTATTTGTGCCGCTTCCGCGCTGGCGGCGGACGACGCGCTGAAGTTCAACATGGAACTGAGCGCCACCAAGTTTACCGAGCCGAAGACGATTACGGTCTCCATTACGGTGACCAACGCCGGCGAAGGGGACATGCCCGGCCCGGTGACGCTGTACTATCCCAGCGGCAAGCAGATCGAGGAATTCGGTTCGCCGACCCTGTCCGTCGGGGCCAGCCGGAACTGGAGCGGCGAGTGGACCGTGACCGAGGATGAGCTGAAGGCCGGAAAGATTTCCTTCCAGGTCCATTATCCCATCTACAACGACAACGGCGAGCTGGTTGAGAAGAAGATCAGGATTTCCAAACGGATCCAGTATTCCGGCGCGGAACCGGAGCTGACCGTGGAGCGGAGCATCATGCCCGGCACCGCCCAGAAGGGCCAGGAAATCAGCGTGGCCTATGAGATCACCAACACCGGCGACACCGACGTGACCGCCGTGACCATCAAGGAGAATTCCGCGATTTCTTCCAAGTCCGGCGTGATCGACAGCCTGCCCGCCGGGGAGACGGCGAAGTATGTGTTCACCGCGAAGATGGGGTCGAAGGACATGACCAGCGCGGCGACCATCACCTACAAGGCCGGCGGAAAGAGTTATTCCACCAAGGTGGAGGAAGCCACCGTCAAATACGGCGAGGTCAAGCTCAGCGCGACCCTGACGGCCGACAAGAAGGGCGGCGCGCCGGGCGACACCGTGAAGCTGACCCTGAAGCTGAAGAACTCCGGGTCCACGGACTTCACCAACGTGACGGTGACCGACGACGCCCTGGGAACCGTGTTCAGCGGGGAGACGGTTCCCGCCGGCAAGACGGTGGAGCTGACGAAGGACCTGACCATCACCGAAACCCAGGACCTCCAGTTCATCGTCCACGGGGATGACGGAACCGGCACCGAGACGGAAACCGCCACCGGGCGGGTCAAGGTAACGGCGACGGATCCCGGCAAGCAGATCGTGCTCCGGGTCGAGGCGAGCGCGGACCGGGAACAGGTCTACATCATTCCCGGCGGCGTGGTCCGCTTCACCATCACGGTATACAACGACAGCGCGGTGGACGTGAAAAACATCTCCGTCAAGGCCGTGGAGACCACCGTATATACCATCGACGAGCTGCCCGCCGGCGGAAGCCGGACGTTCACCCGCGACATGGAGATCAGCATGGCCGGTTCCTTCCAGTTCCGCGCCGTGACGAAGGACCAGCTGGACCAGCAGGTATCCTTCCCGAGCAATATCATCCCGATCGCCTACGCCGCGCCGACCGCGGTACCGACGGAAGCGCCGCTGGTGACGCCGCCGGCCCCGCAGAGCGAGCCGATGCCGACCGTGACGGCGGCCCCGGCCTGGATCGGCCAGGTGGACAGCCTGGCGAACATCCTGAAGTTCGTCTTCGCCGGAATCGCCGGGGTGCTGGGCATCCTGCTGCTGATCGGCGCGATCCGCCGGGCCGGAAGCAAGAGCCAGTCCCGGAAGGCGATGGACCACCTGGACGGCGCCAATTACCGTGACTACAGCACCGCCCCGCGCGGAAAGCGCCGGAGCGAGATCATCAGCGGCGAGGAGGAAAAGCCCGCGCCGGAAGCCGCGCCGGAAGACGAGGACAACGCGCAGGGCGGCGAGCTGATGGCGGAGACGCTCCAGCGCCTGTACAACACCCCGGAAAAGCCCGCGGAGGAGAAACCGGAAACCGTGGAGCCGGAAACGGTGGAATCCCTGAAGGCGGAAGCGGAAGCGGCGGGGAAGGAAGCCGCCGGCGCCGTCGAGAACGCGGCGGAAGCGGTGAAAGAAGCGGCTGAGGAAGCCGCCGAAGGCGCGGCGGAAGCGGTGGAAGAAGCGGCTGAAAAGGCCGCCGAAGCCCCGGCGGAGGCCGTCGTGGACGCGGTGCAGGCCTCCCGCAGGAGAAGAGCGAAAAAGTAAGAACCCTTGGTTTCCACGGCGGTCCCGGAAGCGGGACCGCCGTTTTTTCGTGTTGCGCCGGCAGGCGCTTCAGGTGTATAATAACCTGTATTTGTTTGTCCCTCTTTTGGGGGGACGGACGGGATCAAGGAGAACGGAATGCTGGAGTTTGTAAAGAAGATCCTGGGCGGCGGAAATGAAGCCCAGTTAAAGAAACTGAAGAAGCCCGTGGACGACGTGATGGCCCTGGAGGACGAATACCGGAAGCTGACGGACGAGCAGCTGCAGGCCAAGACCGCCGAGTTCCGCGCACGCCTGGAGAAGGGCGAGACGGAAGACGATCTCCTGCCCGAGGCGTTCGCCACGGTCCGCGAGGCGGCGGACCGGGTGCTGGGTATGCGCCCCTACCGGGTGCAGGTGCTGGGCGGCATCGTACTGCACCAGGGCCGGATCGCCGAGATGAAGACCGGTGAAGGCAAGACGCTGGTATCCACCATGCCGGCCTACCTGAACGCGCTGCGGGGGAACGGCGTGCACATCGTGACGGTGAACGACTACCTGGCCCGCCGGGACAGCGAATGGATGGGCAAGGTCCACCGGTTCCTCGGCCTTTCTGTCGGCCTGATCGTGCACGACCTGGAGGCGAAGGAACGCCGCGAGGCCTATGCCTGCGACATCACCTACGGCACGAACAACGAGCTGGGGTTCGACTACCTTCGTGACAACATGGTCATTCGCCAGGGCGACCTGGTCCAGCGCGGGCACGAGTTCGCCATCGTGGACGAGGTGGACTCCATCCTGATCGACGAGGCGCGGACGCCGCTGATCATCTCCGGCCAGGGCGAGAAGAGCACCGAGCTGTACGACCGGGTGGACGCGGTGGTCCGGAACATGAAACGGGACGTCCACTACGAGGTGGAGGAAAAGAAAAAGGCCGTCACCCTGACGGACGAAGGCGCCCGGAAGGTGGAAACCGCCTTCGGGATCGACAACATCAACGATCCGGAAAACAGCGAGCTGAACCACCACGTGAACTGCGCCCTGCGCGCCCACAGCCTGATGAAGCGGGACGTGGACTACGTGGTGCAGAACGGCCAGGTCATCATCGTCGACGAGTTCACCGGCCGCCTGATGATCGGCCGGCGGTACTCCGAAGGCCTGCACCAGGCCATCGAGGCCAAGGAGCACGTGAAGGTGGAGCGGGAGAGCAAGACCCTGGCCACCATCACCTTCCAGAACTATTTCCGCATGTATAAGAAGCTGTCCGGCATGACCGGTACGGCGAAGACGGAAGAAGCGGAGTTCCAGGGCATCTACTCCCTGGACGTCGTGGAGATTCCCACGAACCGGGAGAACATCCGTAAGGACCTGCAGGACATCGTCTACAAAAACAAGAACGCGAAGTTCCAGGCCGTGGTGGCCAGCATCGAGGAGCACCACGCGACGGGCCAGCCGCTGCTGGTCGGCACGATCAGCGTCGAGGTCAGCGAAATGCTCAGCGGCATGCTCCGGAAAAAGGGCATTCCCCATGAGGTGCTGAACGCCAAGAACCACGCGAAGGAAGCGGAGATCGTGGCCCAGGCGGGCCACTGGGGCGCCGTGACGATCGCCACCAACATGGCGGGCCGCGGTACCGACATCCTGCTGGGCGGCAACCCGGAATTCCTGGCCCGCCGTGCCATGAAGCAGGAAGGCTTCGAGGACGAAATCATCGAGGAAGCGGTCGGCCACAGCGAGCAGGTCAGCGAGGAAGTGCTGGAAGCCCGCAAGCGCTACCGGGAACTGCACCGCCAGTTCAAGGCGGAGACGGACGCCGAGCACGACCGCGTGCTGCAGACCGGCGGCCTGCATATCATCGGCACGGAACGGCATGAAAGCCGCCGGATCGACAACCAGCTGCGCGGCCGTTCCGGCCGCCAGGGCGACCCGGGTTCCACGCAGTTCTTCATCAGCCTGGAGGACGACCTGATGCGCCTGTTCGGCAGCGAACGGATCGGCGTGATGGTG
>JAILIE010000024.1 GCA_024695415.1 Clostridiales bacterium
TGTACCGGACGCAAGGAACCGGACAGCGGGCCAGACGATTTTTGGAGGCGAAAGGGTGACGGCGGGGCCGTCCGGGAGTATAATATGCCTGCGGAGGGAAAGCAGAAGATGAAGAAGGAACAGAAAAACAATATCCGGGAATGGCTGTATATCACGGCCGGTATCCTGATTATGACGGCCGGGATCTATTTTTTCAAATTCCCGAACCATTTTTCCACCGGAGGCGTGACCGGCATCGCGATCGTGCTGGGACATTATATCCCTTCCATTACCCCGGGTACGCTGGTGACGATTATCAACGTCGCGCTGCTGGTGCTGGGGTTCGCGGTGTTCGGCAAGTCCTTCGGCATCCGGACGGTATACGCCTCCCTGCTGATGTCCGGGGTCCTGCGGCTGCTGGAGATCGTCTGCCCGATGGACGCGCCGATGACCTCCCAGCCGCTGGCAGAACTGCTGTTTGCCGTCGGTCTCCCGGCGGTCGGCTCCGCGATCCTGTTCAACCTGGACGCGTCCTCCGGCGGAACGGATATCATTGCGATGATCCTGAAAAAGCATACCTCGCTGAATATCGGTCTCGCGCTTCTGTGCAGCGATATCATCATTACGGTATCGGCCTGCTTTGCCTTCGGAATGGAGACGGGCCTGTTTTCCATCCTGGGGCTGATCATCAAATCACTGTTCATGGACATGGTGATGGACAACCTGATGACCAAAAAATGCTTTCAGATCATCACATCCGATCCGGAACCGATCGAGCGGTTTGTTACGGAATCGCTTCACCGGGGCGCGACGCAGCTGCACGGGGAAGGCGTATATACCCATGAGGGGAAAACGGTGCTGATGACCGTGGTATCCCGGCATGAAGCCGTGCTGCTGCGGAACTTTATCCGGCGGAACGATCCAGGCGCTTTCCTGATCATCACTTCCAGCACGGAGATTATCGGGAAGGGGTTCCGGGGAATCAACTGACGAAAGCGCTCCGGCGCGCGGATGAGGCGATGTACCGTGAAAAGATCGCCATGAAGGCACAGCGGACGGATTAAAAACCGCCCCGAAGGATGAATGGAGAGGAGGATCCGGCCCGCATCAGGCGGCGTCCGGAACCTCCTCCGTTTCATCGGACCAGACAATTTCATGATACTGCTCGGCGGCGGGAGTGATTTCTTCCGCGTAGATCTGAGCGAAATCATTCTTCATGGAAACCGGAATGAATCCTTTGGAGGAATAATCCTCTGATTTTGCCGCCCAGTCCTGGGTGCCCCACTCCCGGACATTGTCATCCGCGACAATCATATACGCCTGGGCCGGATAGGGGTTCCGGCTGTCGATCGTATAGTTCATCATGCTGGTATCGCTGCCGCTGTTTCCGAATGCCAGCACCGGGCGCTGACCGATTTCCCTTTCGATGTAGATGGATTTGTTGGCGTTGAGGTTTTTCTGGATGAAACCGCCGGTAAACACCAGTTCGTCGCCGTTTTCATACTTGAAATTCAGGTTGGACGCTTCTTCCTCGTGGCCTTTCTGTTTGACTTCAAAATCCGTGCCGATCACATGGTTCGGCGTTACATAATCGCTGATGGGGGAGTTCGCCACGATGGTACGGGTCGTCGTACGCTCGGTGCCGCTGATCACATAGATCGTAAACCCGTTGTCATACAGGTACCTGACAAGCTCCACCATCGGAAGATAGAACCCGTCGGTATAGCGCATGTTATTGAAGCTTTGCGTTTCCTTCTTCCCGAACTCCGTGATATAGTCACGGAACTCCTCGACTGTCAGCCCGGCATAGGCTTTGGCGAAATTCCTTGCCAACGTTTCGTCCGCGAGGTATCCCGGACGGATTTCCGCGGCGACCTGCTTCAGTTCGTCGGACACCCGCTCCGGATGGTCGACCAGGCAGTATTCAATAAACATCATGGTATCGTAATAGGTATAGTAGGTTTCGCAGGTCAGCGTTCCGTCCATGTCAAATACGGCAATACGGTCCTTTTCCGGGATAAAGGAGGCGGTATTCTCCGGGTCGGTCACTTTGGACACATAGTCCCGGAGGCTCTGGGCCGCGGCTGAATCCGCGGCCCAGTAAGCGGACAGGGGCGTTCCGCCGTTTTCGGCGGATCCCTGCGAGGTATCCGCGGCAGAGGGCACCGCTTTATTCTGCGCCGCGTTCATGGTGATGACGACGCACGCCGCCACGATGGCCAGTACCAGTATTCCGATCACGATATTCAGTATCTTTTTGCGGTCCTTCATTTCCGATTCCTCCCGTGTCTGTCATCGGCCCCGCGCCTGCCTGTTCCGGCGGCACGGAGTCCGGGCGGATAATAATATACCAGTTTTTTCATGTTATGAGAAGCAGCGCTTTTCATTTATTTCCATTTATTGTATGATGAACGAAAAGCGGCCGGGCTGAATCCGGCCGGAACGGAGCGCGGAAAATGCGGACGATTCTGGTAACGGCCTTTGAACCCTTCGGCGGGAAGGAACTGAATACGTCGGCGGAGGTGCTCCGCCGGCTTCCGGACACCATCGGGGAATACGGCGTCCGGAAAAAACTGCTGCCTGTCGTGTTCGGCCGGGCCGCGGAGATCGCGGCCGGGGAGACCGCGGACGCAGTGTTCCTGCTGGGGGAAGCGGGCGGCCGGGATATGGTGACGCCCGAGACGCGGGCGGTCAACCGCCGGGAAGCGCGGATCCCGGACAATGACGGCAACCGGCCGGCCGGCGGGGAAATCATCCCCGGCGGGCCGAAAGCGTATTATACCCGGATCCCCGTGCGGCGCATCGCGGAACGGATGCGCGGGGAAGGGTACGCCGTCGCGGCGTCAGAAGACGCCGGCACCTATGTCTGCAACGACACCTTTTACCTGACCGGAACGGGCCGGCCGGAACCGGTTGCCTTCATCCACTGCCCGGCGGAGGGGGAAAAGGCGCCGGCATATGCCGAAACCATCCGGCGCTTTATTGAAATCGCGATGGCGGAGGAGAAGACGGTCCGGGACGCGCAGGCGTATATCCGGGAACTGTTCCGAGGCAACGCGGACGGCCACGGGACGGACCATACGATGCGGGTGTTCCGCAACGCGCTCCTGATCGCGGACACGGAACCGGACGCGGACCGACTGATCGTTTCCCTGGGCGCCCTTCTGCATGACGCGGACGACCCCAAGATCTTCCGGACGGAAAACAACGCCAATGCCCGGCGCTTCCTGGAAGGGGAGGATATCCTTCCGGAGACGGCGGAGGAAATCTGCCGGATCATCAACGGAGTGTCCTTCAGCAAAAACGGGGACCGGCGTCCGGGCATCACGGAGGGGAAGATCGTCCAGGACGCGGACCGCCTGGACGCGCTCGGCGCCATCGGGATCGCCCGGACGTTTGCCTACGGCGGGAAACACGGACGGGCGCCGGAAGACTCCATCGCGCATTTCCATGAGAAGCTCCTGCGGCTGAAAAACCTGATGAATACGGCGAAGGGCCGGGAGATGGCGGAGTCACGGCACGCGTTCCTGGAAACGTTCCTGAAGGAATGGGACAGGGAGCAGGATCCCGGGAAATGACCGGAGAGAATGACGGAAACCGGTACGCCGGGCTTTGCGAGGTTGACATTCCACTGCCTTCGGGCATACAGTATAGGAAACGGACGCAATCGGTCCCGCGGCGGGGCAATCAATAAGGGAACGCTGAACAATTGTTACGGAGGGCGGCCAGAATGCGGAAAAACACAATGCGGCATATCCTGAGCGCGGTCATCGTGCTCCTGCTGACGGTTTCATGCTGTGCTTTCGCAGAGAGCGGGGAGCCGGCGGGACTGCAGCGGGACGTGGTGGTGCTGTTTACCAGCGACGTTCACTGCGGGGTGGACCAGAATTTCACATACGCCGGACTGAAGGCAGCGAAGGACGCCGCGGAGGAAACCGGGGACCATGTGCTGCTGGTGGACGACGGGGATTCCGTACAGGGTGAATCCATCGGTCTGATGACGCAGGGCATGGCGGATATCGAACTGATGAACGCCATGGGATACGATATCGCCATTCCGGGAAACCACGAGTATGACTACGGAATGGACAGCTTCTTCAAACTGGTGGAGGCGGCCGATTTCCCCTATATCAGCTGCAATTTCCGGAAGGAAGGCACCCTGGTATTCGCACCGTATGTCATCCGGGAATTTGACGGGGTCAAAATTGCCTTTGTCGGCGCGACGACCCCCCAGACGCTGACATCCTCCACGCCGCGCAATTTCCAGGACGCGGAAGGCAATTACATCTACGATTTTACACAGGGCAATGACGGAGCGGATTTTTATGCCGCGGTACAGAAAGCGACGGATGACGCCCGGGCGGAAGGCGCGGCCTACGTGATCCTGATCGCCCACCTGGGGAACGATGCCTCCGCGAAGCCTTATACCTACGCGGACGTGATTGAGCACACCGCCGGAATTGACGCGGTGCTGGACGGCCACAGCCACGATACGGAAAAGGTCGTTATGAAAAACAAGGACGGGAAGACAGTCGTCCGCCAGGCCTGCGGGACCAAGATGGCCTGCATCGGCTGGCTGCGGATTTCCGCGGCGGACGGCAGCGTGGATACCGGCCTGTACACGTGGAACAACGAAAAAAGCGCGCCGGAACTGCTGGGCATCTGGAACAGCATGACCGTCCGGATTGCCCTGATGAAGGATGAGATCGCGGACAAGCTTTCCGAAACAGTCGGAAAGACCGATGTGGAACTGACCATCAATGACGCCCAGGCACGGGACGCGGGCGGCCAGCCGGTCCGGATCATCCGCAGCGCCGAGACCAATCTGGGCGACCTGTGCGCGGATGCTTTCCGCACTGTGACCGGAGCGGATATCGGTATCGCCAACGGCGGCAGTATCCGTACAAGCATCCATCCGGGCACGATCACACTGAATGACCTGATCGCTGTGCTTTCATTCGGCAACCGGGTGATCACAGCGGAGGTGACCGGTCAGCAGATCCTGGACGCGCTGGAATGGGGCGTGCATGTGGTGCCGGAGGAAAGCGGCGCGTTCCTCCATGTGTCCGGTATGACCTATGAGATCCATACCTATATCGAAAGCAGCTGCTGGACGGACAATAACGGCATGTTTTCCGGCGTGGCGGGAGAGCGCCGGGTGAAGAACGTGATGGTCGGCGGGGAACCGCTGGATCCGGAGAAAACGTACACCATCGCCGGGCAGACCTACGCGATCACGGACCACGGAAGCGGACATACCGCGTTTGACGGGGCCAGGATCCTGGACGAATGCGAACCGGTGGATTATGAGATCCTGCAGGTCTATATCCGGGATACCCTCGGCGGAATCGTCGGGGAAGAATACGCGGACCCCTACGGCCAGGGACGGATTGTCGCCGTGGCGGAAGCGGAAGCCGACGCAGAGCCTGAACCCGCCGTCGAACCTGAACCTGCCGCTGAGCCGGAAACGGCGGCGAACCTTCCGGAACTGCCGGAAGGCGTGGTGCTCGTTACCTGGGAACCGTCCCCGGAACACCTGATGATCGAAACGCCGGAAGCGCGCGCGCTGTATGACCGGATCACCGCGGAAGACTATCCCACGCTGGAGGAACTGGAAAACGATCCCACCGTGCAGCAGCTGGATATCCTGGCGGCCTATTATTCCGCCCTGTACGGGGACACCTCCCTGATCAATACCCCGGAGCGGAACCAGCTGCGCCAGGAAATCCTGGAACAGTACCTGGAAAAGGGATCCGCCCGGAAAAACAGCGACGGGAAATTTGTCTACGACGGTGAACTGCAGAAGGGGTATCAGTGCGTGCTGGTGCTCGGCCTGCCGGCTTCCGGGAAATCGACCAAAAGGGCGGATCCGATCAGCGAGGAACTCGGCGCTTTCATCCTGGACAGCGACGAAATCAAGGAAATGATCCCGGAATTCCAGGAAAGCCACGGCGCGGCAGCCGATACGGTGCATCAGGAGAGCAAGGACATCCTGCAGAATGTGATCGACGCCTTTACAACGGGCGATATGCAGGGATACAACGTGGTGATCCCAACGGTCGGCGGCAGCCTGGATTCCCTGATGAAACGGTTTATCCTTCCCTTTGAGGAAGCCGGATACAACGTGAAAGTCACATTTGTCGAGGCGAAGCTGAACGAAAGCCTGGCGCGCGCGGTGCGGCGCGGGCTGAAGACGGGGCGCATCATCTCCAGCTTCGTGATCATCGAGTACGAAAACAAACCGGAGGAAGTCTACCAGACGCTGCTGACCATGACCAATTCCATGGGCGAGCCTTACGGCTATGATGTGGATCCGGAGGCGGAAGAGGAAGAACTGCCCGCGGCATAAGGCCTGAAAAAGCATGAAGAAGATAATCAGCGATATCAGAGCGGAGCTGGAGAACCATCGGGACAGTCCCTACCGGGAGATGCAGGTCCGGATCATTCCGACGGTAAAGCCGGAAAGCATCATCGGGGTCCGGACGCCGGCACTGCGGGAAATGGCAAAGCAGTACACGCAGGCCAAAGACATCGGCGTGTTCCTGAACGACCTGCCGCACCGGTATTTTGAGGAAAACCAGCTGCACGCGTTCATTCTTTCCGGCATGAAGGATTATCCGGAATGCCTTCGCCTGCTGAACCGCTTCCTGCCGCATGTGGACAACTGGGCGACCTGTGACCAGATGTCGCCCCGCGTGTTCAGGAAACACCGGAAGGAACTGCCGGACAGCATCC
The DNA here is from genome assembly GCA_024695415.1 of Clostridiales bacterium. Lineage (GTDB taxonomy): Bacteria > Bacillota > Clostridia > Christensenellales > Aristaeellaceae > Aristaeella. The sequence continues at coordinate 6,715 of JAILIE010000024.1, forward strand.
GGGAATGGATCGGTTCCGGGGAAACCTATACAGTCCGTTTCGGAATCGGTATGCTGATGGAGCATTACCTGGATGAGGACTTTGATCCCGCGTACCCTGAGATGGTCGCCGTTGTCCGGTCGGAGGAATACTATGTCAGCATGATGACCGCCTGGTATTTCGCCACCGCGCTGGCAAAGCAGTATGAAGCGGCGCTGCCGTATATTGAGAATCACCGGCTGGACAACCGGACCCATAACAGGGCCATCCAGAAGGCGCTCGAAAGCTACCGGATCACACCGGAACAGAAGGACTACCTGCGGACGCTGAAGACAAAAGGAAAGTAAACCTTCATCCGAAGCGTTTATTCAAACCGGTCACAGAAATGCTATTGCACGGTCAACGCAAAACAAATACTATTCTGCCGAAAAAACGGCCCGTAAGGTCTTCCCGCTGACGGGCTTATTCCGTCCGGGACGGACCTTTCTCCAGTTTTTCATACTTTTCGCGGAAAGCCCCGCGGACCCATGACCGGAAGACCTGCGCACTTGTTCTTTTCGAGGTGTTTATAGTATATTATATTCCAGATTAAGGCAAAGAAAGACGGGGATACCATTGTACGAAGATATGATACTTCACTTCATCCGGGAGGATATCGGCGGAATCGCGATTACCGGCGAAGACGGAAGCGTGCTGTATGAAGATGAAAAAGCCGCGCAATTCCGAAACGGGAAGACCAACTGGGATACAGCCTGTCCTCCGGCAGCACCCGGACAGAAGGCGGAGATGTGGGACCTGCTTCATTCTGACAACAAAAAAACCTATATGGTTGTTACCTCGACCTTCACGGATAACGACGGTATGAAACAGATCCATCACCTGACGGATATCAGTACGTATATGAGCCTGTACAAGGATATAACAGATTATTCCAGAGTGCTGAAGACCGAAAAGGATCATGACGGACTGACCGGCTTGTATAATAAGGGCAAATTCATGGAAATGAAGCGGACCCTGTTTCAGAAGCAGGACACCATCGCCGTGCTGAATATGGACGTCAACAATCTGAAACACATGAATGACTGCTTTGGGCATGAGGCGGGCGACAGGCTGATCCGGAAGGCGGCGGAGAGCCTGAAACGGATCGAAGCCCGGAACGTTATGCCGTTCCGGACGGGCGGAGATGAATTTGTGGTTGTCGCCATCCATGTGACCCGGGAGGAAGCAGAGAAAATCCGGCGGGACTGGGAGGACGGACTGGCCGTGCTGAACCAGGCCGAAGACGGCATCCCCTGTGTCATCGCCTGCGGGTTTGCCTTCGGGGAAAAGGGATACGACCCGGACGAGGTTTTTGCCCTCGCGGACGAACGTATGTACGAGGATAAAAAAGCGAAGAAACTCAAGGCGGGACAGCCGCTGACAAGGTAAAGGGCCTTATAAATCCGTTTACCTGCGGCAGGCAGTCCTCCAGACGACCCCGCGGTGAACGTGTACCGGGATCAATAACCGCAGAATAGTGAAGAGGGAACCGCCATGCAGAATCCGTTTTCAAGGACACAGCTGCTCCTTGGCCAGGAGGCGATGGAGCACCTTTCCCGTTGCCGCGTAGCCGTTTTCGGTATCGGCGGGGTCGGGGGATATACGGTGGAAGGACTGGCCCGGTCCGGTGTCGGCGCGCTGGACCTGATCGACGACGACCGGGTTTGCCTGACCAACCTGAACCGGCAGCTGCTCGCTACGCATAAGACCGTCGGTAAGTATAAGGCGGACGTGGCGGAGGAACGGGTCCGTGAGATCAATCCGGACTGCCGGGTCACAACCTATAAGACATTCTACCTGCCGGATACCCGGGAGATGTTTGACTTTACCCAGTATGATTATGTTGTCGACGCGATCGATACCGTCACGGGGAAGCTGGCCCTGATCGAACAGGCGCATGCGGCCGGAACGCCGATTATCAGCGCGATGGGCGCGGGAAACAAGCTGGACCCGACGGCTTTCCGGGTCGCGGATATTTACAAAACTTCCGTATGCCCGCTGGCCCGGATCATCCGCAGCGAATGCCGGAAAAGGGGGATTCAGCACCTGAAGGTGGTCTACTCCACAGAACCGCCCATCCGCCCCCTGGAGGATCCGGCCGTCCGCTGCCAGCCAGACGGCGACTGCCCGCCCGATACCCGTAAAAGCGCCGGGCGCAGGGATATTCCGGGCTCGACCGCCTTTGTTCCTTCTGTCGCCGGACTGATCATCGCCGGGGAGGTTGTCCGGGACCTTTGCCGGGAGTACCTGGCACGGAATGAAGCAAACGCTTCAAAGTAAGATCATGGACGTGGTGCTGATCAACCGTTATTATGGATGGTACAACCTTTCCGGAGACCTGGAGGCGGCGAAGTTCGCGTTCCGGAAAGAACTGGACTGGTGGGAAGAACAGCATAAACCGGTCATCCTGTCCGAGTACGGCGCGGATACGATTGCCGGCCTGCACGGGGCTGTCGCGGAGAAAACAGCGGGGCTCTTTGTGCGCCTGGCGCCCGGGGAGGACCCGGATTTTCCGGACGGGCACGACGACAAGACCATTTCAACGCGTACGGCGCGGACCGGATCTGCTCCCTGGCCGTGGAGGGCATGAAGCGCATCCCCGCCTGCGTTCCTTTCCTGAAACAGCTTTAATCCACTCTGACAACTCTTTTTCCGGAGGCATTTATGAATATTGGAATCCGCCTGCATGATACGAAACCCGGAACCCTGGAGGAACGCCTCGCGTTCGCGAAGGCCCAGGGCTTTTCCTGCGCCCATGTGGCCCTGAGCAAGGTGCTGGACGATTTCTCCATGGAGGAGGCGCCGGAAAAACTGACGGAGGAATACGCGCGGAGTGTCCGGCGGGATTTTGACGCGTCCGGGCTGGAATGCGCCGTGCTGGGCTGCTACCTGAACCTGGCCGACCCGAATCCGGAGCGCCGGGTCCGGACGCAGGAGATCTACAAAGCCCACCTGCGCTTCGCGGCGATGACCGGCGCCCGGGTGGTCGGAACCGAAACCTATGCCAATCCGGAATCCCGGTTCTCGGAGCCGGCACCGCAGAGTGAAGAAGCCTTCCGCCTGCTGCTGGACAGCCTGAAGCCGGTGATCCGCTGCGCGGAAGAGACCGGCGCCGTACTGGCGGTGGAACCGGTCTGGAACCATATTATCTCCACGCCGGAACGCGCCGCGCGGATGCTGGAGGAACTGCCCTCCGATCATCTGCAGATCATCCTGGATGCGGTTAACCTGATTTCCCCGGAACAGGCGGACCACGCGGAGGACATCATCCGGAACGCGATCTCCCTGCTGGGAGACCGGGTGCGAATCCTGCACATGAAGGATTTTGTCATTACACCGGACGGGAAAATGAGCGCCTGCGCCTGCGGGCTGGGTGGCATGCGCTATGAACAGCTGATGTCCTTCGCAGCGGAGAAGGACCTGCCCATGACGCTGGAAAATACGGTGCCGGAGAACGCGGAGGAAGCGCGGCTGTACCTGGAGAAGATCGCCGCGAGACTGTGACCGGAGAAGCAAGTTTATGAAAATCTTTATCTGCGGAGATTCCACTGCCGCTTCCTATAACCCCTCGGAGACCCGGATGGTCGGCTGGGGCCAGTTGCTGGGAGATTTCCTGCCCGGCATTCCCATTGTGAACCTGGCGATGGCCGGGAGAAGCACACGGACCTTCCTGGCCGAGGGACGGCTGCAGCCCGCGGAGCAGGCGGGAGCGGGCAACTTGATCCTGGTCCAGTTCGCCCATAACGACGAGAACGAAAAGAAACCGGAGCGCTACGCGGCGCCCCGGACGGCAAAGGAGCGCACGCCGAAAAACACGGTGCGGCTTTCCAGACCGTCCGCGCTGACCGTCAGAGGAACCAGGTTTCCTTCTTCAAGATCCCAGCGCCGGAGATCCGGACGGAGACGGGCGCTGACGCGCACCTCAAATGTGCCCGTTTTTTCCGGAAACGGTAGCTCAACGTTTTTTTCCAGAGCGGGGGACGAGACGCGCAGCATACCGTCCGGGACGCGGGAACAATCCAGGCTGACCCGGATTTCCACGAAGCCGTCCCGGGGATAAACCCGGATGCCGGAAATGAAATCAGGTGCCTCCATCCGCAGCCGGATGTATCCCAGAATGCCGTTCCAGTTCGTTTGGGTTTCGTCCGAAGCGGCAGAGGCATAGACGATCGCGTCCCGCGGCCATCCCGGATAGCTGTTGTCCGACAGGAGAACAAAATCATCCTCTCCGGTGACCAGGCCGGTTATCTCAAAAACAGCGCGGATTGCCGGCAGGCAATAAAAAAACGGCTGTTTTTGCGGATGCATTTCCTTTTTTTGCCCAAATAGCAGCTGCCTGAGCCTGCTCCTGTCCAATCAATCCCGAATCAATTCGTCCATGTTTGTGGCTTGCGGCCCCCTTGATTCCACAGCTTGCCCTTCGAACCGGGCGGACAAAAAAGCTCCCTGCCTGTACAGGCGGGGAACTGCTTTGCTGACGATGAGCACGTCTGTCAGCGTTTGGTCCGCATCACAGGACGGCCGTGGGACGAGGGCCGGCGATGATCGCGGCGGTGGTTTCCTTCAGGGGTGCTGCCGCGCACTGCGGGACGTGCGGGGGCAGCCTGTATCCTGTGCGCCGGCTGGCCGGGATTCTTTTGCGGCCGGACTGCCTGGCCGGCGCGGTCCACTTTGGCGGGACGCGGCTCCCGGACCTTGGGCTCGGAGGGTGTCGTGATCTCCATGGGCCAGTCGCTCTGCTCCTCGCGGAGGCGTTTGCCGATTAGCTTTTCCACCTGGTTCAGCTGCTTGACCTCATCGATACAGCAGAAGGAGATGGCTTTTCCCTCGCGGCCCGCACGGCCGGTCCGGCCGATCCGGTGGATATAGGCTTCCGGTTCCATCGGCTGGTCGTAGTTGATAACAAGGCTGAGACCGGCGACATCAATGCCGCGGGCGGCGATATCCGTCGCAACCAGAACTTTGCATTCTCCGCTTTTGAAGCGTTTCAGGGCTGTCTGCCTCGCGTTCTGGCTCTTGTCGCCATGGATGCCGGCGGCTTCGATGCCGGCCCGCTTCAGGTCACGGACGATCCGGTCCACGCCGTAGCGGGTGCGGGAGAACACGAGGGTGCTCTCCGGGTTTTCGGTCCTGATCAGGTGCGCCAGCAGGTGCTTCTTGTTTCCCTTATCGACATAATACAGGGACTGGTCGATCGCCTCCACGGTGGAGGTGACCGGATCCACTTTGACATTCTTCGGCTCCGTCAGGAGGTCCAGCGCGAGTTTTTCGACTTCCGGCGGCATAGTGGCGGAGAAGAACAGCGTCTGCCGCTGTTCAGGCAAGGCGCGAACGACGCGCCGGACGTCGTGGATGAAACCCATATCCAACATGCGGTCCGCTTCGTCCAGGACAAAGATCTCCACCCAGTCCAGGCGGACCAGTCCCTGGCCCATCAGGTCCAGCAGGCGTCCGGGGCAGGCGACGACGATGTCCGCGCCTCGATGGAGCGCCTCCACCTGCGCGCCCTGGCCGACGCCGCCGAAGACCACGCAGCTTTTCAGCGGGAGGCCTTTGCCGTACTGTTCAAAGTTCTCCCAGGTCTGCATAGCCAGCTCCCGGGTCGGGGAAAGGACAAGAGCCCGAATGACCTTCGCGTCCGGGCGGCGGGAACGCTGCTGCTGAAGCCGCTGCAGAATCGGGAGCGCGAAGGCGGCGGTCTTTCCGGTTCCGGTCTGGGCGCAGCCCAGAACGTCGTCGCCATCCAGGACCAGCGGGATGGTCGCCTCCTGGATCGGCGTCGGAACGCTGTAACCCGCGTCCCGGACATTGGCCAGGAGGGAAGGAATCAGTTTCAGATCATCAAATTTCATAAATCTTTCCATTTCTGTCAGTTCTGTGTATGTTGTGTCAGCGCGGACACAGTGTTCAGTATACCATGGCTGTCAAATCCGCCGTAATTTGAAATCAGATTATGGTGGGACAAGTTTCTGAAAATCTTCGATACCAATTGGAGGAACGACGGGAAAGAAGCGCTTCGGGACTGGTTTCTGGCGAGCACGGTTTTTCACCGCGCTTGCCAGCACCAAATACTAGGAAACTAAACAATTGAAAAATTCCGGAAATATGCAATTTGAAACAGTTTCGATGTTTTCTGATTTCTGGAAAAATGATACAAAAACGAAAGTTTTGTGTCCGCCATAGGTCCGCCCAAAATGCCGGAAAGCCTTATCAGGCCTATTCCGGAAGCCCGTCTCCTATTCAAATTCGATCATGGAGTCAGGTTCTTTGCCGGAAAGCAAAGACTGACATCCGGCATCAAGAGATGATGCGGTTTTCTTATGCAGCCGGAGCCAGCTCTTCTTCCACGCCGTCATGGTCAGGTAATGCCGCATCCCGCTTTTCCGTCCAGAACGCAGCCGCATCCGCCAGGCTGTCGTCAGAGCAGGCGCGGATCATCAGCAGTTCATAGGCATTTTCAAACTGCGGTGCCTGCATGATCTCCGCCGCTTCTTTATCCCCAGCAGCGCCGGCCATTTTTTCCGAGAGTTCATATATATCGATCAGCTTTTGAATGTCATCATCATAGAGGAGGATCGTTTTCTGCTGCGCCTCAAAAACAGCGGCGGCGCGTTCGGCCAGGGACAAGCCATCCGTTTCCTGTACGACTGCCGGCCATAGAATCACGGCCATGGGGAGCTCGTTTTCCAGCAGGTATCCACTGGCATACCACTCATCCATCCAGGCGAAGGATGTGCGGAGATATGCCATGTATTCATCCGTTTGATACAACTCCGCAATCGGGAAGTATACCTTGTCGAAGACGCCGTATTCATCCAGAACATCCAGGCTCTTTACGGCATACCCTGCGGTAAAGAACCGGGGCATATTCGCTCTCATGGCTCCGGGAGCATTCAAAAGCGCATAGTCGGCGGCATTTGCCCGAAGTGCATCCTCCACGCGGCCGGAGAACCTGTAGCCAAACCGTGCGTGGAAGCGGAGAGCCCGGATGGCCGCATTGGGGTCATTCCTGTACACGGTATCCGAATCGGCGATGGTGTCCAGGTATTTCTCACGGATATCGTACAAGCCGCCGTGATATGTGACCAGTTCATGTGTTGCCACATCGTAGTAAATTGCGTTGATGGTCATGTCCCGTTCGAAAGAGTCGAACAGGAAGTTGTCTGAATACAGCGCTTCCGTGTCAAATTCAGGCACGCCAGGCATCCCGGCCAAAAAGGCGGGAATATTGACCGATGTCGCCAGATCTACGATCTCATCCGGATAATGGAGATAACCGAATTGATATTTCCCGGCGGGATGGAAAGTCAGCTGGTCACCGAAGAGGGCGATCTGCTCCTCGATGGTCGCGTTAGTCGTCAGGTCGAAGTCCATGGATTTTTCGTTCAGGACCAGATCGCGGACTGCTCCGCCGATGATACAGACATCATATCCCGCATCTAGCAGCACCTGCGCCGCTTCCATTGCATGGGGTCGATGAACTCGACGGGAATCTGATGCACCGACTCGGGAATACGCAGCTCCGCCCACCCGTTCTTCACGACTTCCTCGTGGTTCGCATCGATGAGCGCGTTGACTTCCGGATTGTCAAAAAGGTTTTTGTATACGTCCGTTTCTGCTGATGCCGGGAGCAGGAACAGGAGCGATACCGCGGTCAGCAGCACGAAAAAACGCAGTTTTCCATGCTTCAGGGAATCAGATAACCGAAAAAAAAAGAATCATATGATTTTTCTCCTTACAATTAATAGGTTCGATACTGTAATCTCTTCTCCATACGGTATGGGAAATCCTTCACAGGTGAAACATATCGGAGTGGCAGATGCTCTCTTATGGCGTAACCATGTTGAAGCCCCGGGACGATGTTATTGCAATAAAATGATTTCCGGGAATGAGAAATGAAAGTCTTTTGTCCGCTGCAGGTTCGTCAAAAAAGTCAGGGCTTTTGATTTCCAAGGCTCTGAATGTCATCAGACGATTCGAGGTCGATAATAGGATTGTGCCTTCTACTGTATATGACGGTAGCATATACTTTGCATGTATCATATCTATACAGATTATACATATTCTACCACATTTCTGACTTATTATGCCCAATTTATGTCCAGCGGTTCAGCACTGATCGGCGCCTGTTTCGCTGGCTGGAAGGTTGTTATACATACAAAACCACTACAGATTTTCTCCGCGCAGCAATGCTGAAGAGCATCATCTTAGCATATTACGGCTTCAATGAAGTGACCGGAACAATAAATATCCCTGTCTTGGGATCACGCATTACAGTATTCAGATGACCGGCAATCACACACATATACGCGGGTTTTTTCTTAACGTTCTTATAGAAAGTTGTGAGGCTTCCAATGGCTTCCTGAATGCTTCCATCACTTAGTTTGATTTCAAAAGCTGCATAATTTCCATCTTTGAATTCAATGATCGCATCCACTTCGTCCCCGGAAATATTGTCACGAAAATGATAAAGCTGTCCCCCGAGGTAATCCGCATAGATGCGAAGGTCTCTTTCCACAAGGGCCTCAAACATCAAACCAAATGTTTCGTGATCATTCAGAAGCTTATTTACCGTTAAATGGAGGCTGGCACAGCTGAGAGATGGATCTGCAAGATGCCTCTTGGCGGTTTTTCCGATCCTTGCGGAAGACCTGTATTGAATACTGTAGGCCTCCTGGTTCGCAGTCAGAAACAGACTGTCCAGAACTCCGCTGTAATCAGCGACAGTAGCCCTGCTTTCAATCAGCTCGTTTCCGTTTTCATACTCCTCGATATCCCTGACGATTGTCTTGTCTCCTGCTATGCCGGATTCATGCCTGGCAAGGGAACGGATCAGCATCCGCATTTTTTGCGGGCTTCTCTTTCGTACCTGCCTTTCGTGCATATCCTTTGTGACAATCGCTTCAATATAACTTTCAGGGATAATACCGATATCCTCATCCGCCATGCCAATGTTTTCAGGCCATCCGCCCCGGATAAGCAGGCGGGCAAGCTCATCCAGTTCAACATTCCTGACAAAGCCTTCATTCACCTGCCCTTCCAGCATGGCTGACAAAGAGGCTTCGCCCGTAGAATCACCGGATTCAAACAGGCTCATCGGATGCATTCTGAGCGGCGCTATCCTGCCGGTCCCAGTATGATATACCTTTTTCTCACCCTTCCTTTTTTCCAGGGAGGTGGACCCGGTTAATATGAATTTTCCTTTGCTGTGATCACTGTCGCATTCGTGACGAACCGCGTCCCAGATTTCCGGAACGATCTGCCATTCATCTATCAGTTGAGGGTTTTCCCCGGTAAAGATATACCTGGGATCAACCTCAGCGAGATTTCGAGCACTTTTATCTGTCAGGAGTGTGACGCTGTTTGCATGATTCAGACTGGTCCAGGTTTTTCCGCACCATTTCGGCCCTTCGATGGATACGGCGCCAAAGATCTTCAGATATCGCGCTACTTTATCATCAATCAGCCGGGGTTTGTATCCGTCTTTTGTCAGGCTCATCTGTGGCACCTCCTGGATTATTATAGCAGATCATTGTGCACTATTCAAGAATTTTGCTGCGCACTTTTCAAATACAGATTGCGCACAATTTAGGAGGATTACTGCGCACTTTTCAGGAAACTTGCTAGGAATCTTGTGAAAGTGAAATAATAAACGAAAATGCAGCCTGCAAAAAGCTGCATTTTCTATATTTTCCCGGGGATGGAGAAAAGATTTTTGTGCCCAATCCGCGGCCCAAGATATCGAAAAAGTGAGTAATTTCAAGCGATTCAGGATCTATGCAATCATTCAAACTCGATCGTGGCGACGGGCTTTTCGCTGATATCCCAGAGGACACGGTTGACGCCGGGGACGGTGGCGATGATCCGGTCGCGCATCCGGCAGAGGACGCTGAAGGGAATCTCCGGTACGGAAGCGGTCACCGCGTCGACGGTGTTGACCGCCCGGATGATGACGGCCCAGCCCATATAGCGTTCGCCTTTTCCGTCCACATAGCGGATGCCGGTGGACTGGAAGGGTGGGATGACGCAGAAGTACTGCCACGGAACCTCAGGCAGGCTGCCGATCTCCTCGCGGACGACGGCGTCCGCTTCGCGGAGGGCTTCCAGACGGTCGCGGGTGATGGCGCC
>JAILIE010000034.1 GCA_024695415.1 Clostridiales bacterium
CCGATCCGGGCGATCGGGAAACCGTAGAACCGGCTCTTCGCGGTGCCTTCCCCGGTAAACGCGATATGGAAGATATAGACCTGGAGGATGATCGCCAGTACGCCGAAACTGTAGGCGACCCAGAACACCAGGTTATGTTCAAACGGAATGATAAATACGATCGCGCTGAATACCACCAGGATAATGGCGAGAATGATCAGCCATCGGGTCATGTTCTTGCTCATGGTTTACTCCCCTTTCTTCGTTCCGCAGTTCGGGCAGAAGTTCCCGGTGATACCCTTCTGGCCGCAGCCGCAGTCCCAGGTGTCCGGCGCGGCGGGTGCCGGCCGTTTCGCGCCGCAGTTGCTGCAGAAGTTGCCGGTGATCCCGCGCTGTCCGCAGGCGCAGTCCCAGGCGTCCGCTCCGGCGGGCGCCGGCCGCCGCGTGCCGCAGTTGCTGCAGAAGTTGCCGGTGATCCCCCGCTGTCCGCAGGCGCAGTCCCAGGTATTCGCCGCCGGGGCAGCGCCCTTCTGCGGCTGCATCTGCATCCCCTGGAACATGCCGCCCACCTGCGGGGCGATTGCGCTGGCCGCCGCCATGCCGACACCCAGTCCGAGCATGTCGCCGACGATGCTTCCGCCGCCGCCACCGCCGGACACCACCGGGCCCATGTTCCCGATGCCTTCCGCGTAGGACTTCTGGACCTCCGCCTGCAGTACGTCCCTCTGCGTATATCCCTTGGCCCGCATGATTTCCGCCTCGGTCAGTCCGGCCATACGCTGCGCCTGGGCCTCCGCCGTGGCGCCGATGACCTTGCGTTCCGCCTCGCGCTTGGCGATTTCGGTTTCCGTCATCTGGCGCTGCAGCTCGGCCTCGCGGTGCGCGGCCTCGATCGCGGCCTTGCTCTGTTCCTCGGCCGTCCGGTACAGCGTTTCACTCTGCGCCTTGGCCGCTTTCACGGTCGCTTCCGCCTGGTATACGCGGGTCTGCAGGGTAATCGTGTGCAGCTCGCGGATCCGCTTGAAGTTCGGGTCTTCCTCCGGCAGTACGACGTTCGTGACATAGAACTGCGGAATCGTCAGGCCGTATTCCTCGAACCCGGGGGAAATCGCTTCCCGCAGCCGGGAGGAGATCGTGTCCAGCCTCTCGTCGATTTCCAGGATGTCGATGGCCTCGTCCTTGATCACCGTGGGCAGGTTCGTCTTCACCGCGCTGGTGATCAGGGGACGGAAGGACGCCTGCAGGGACTTCGTCAGCCCGGGACCTTCCTCCCAGGCGATTCCCTGCATGGTGCCGACCAGCTTGACCAGCAGTTTCCGGGAATTGGACACCTGGATGTTCATTTCACCGGACGCGCCCAGCTGCAGCGGGGTTCCGGTCAGCGGGTCAATGAACCGCACCCTTTCCGGCGTACCCCACTTGATCGCCATCTGCACGGTCTTGTTGATGAAGTACACTTCCGAATGGAAGGTGCCTTCCGTATCGGTGGGCAGGCGGTAAGCCTTTTCAATCAGGGGCAGCTGCTGGGTTTCCAGCGTGTAGCGGCCGGGCCCGAACAGGTCCAGCGCCTGGCCGTCCCGGAAGAAGACCGCTTCCTGGCTCTCATGCACGATCAGCTGGGAGCCGTAGTTGAAGTCCTCGATCGGGTGCTTCCAGATGAAGGTGGAATTGTCCCCCTCGTACTTGATGATGCTGGCCAGGCCGTCCTTCTTGATCTTTTCGGCCATCAGCCTCTCCTGCACGTCGTTGACGCAGTCGCATACCGGGCAGGTATAGCTCGCGGCGCTGCGCGCGGTGGACAGGCGGATTCCGCACTGTTTGCACGAGAAGATGTTCAGGTCCTTCTGATCCGAATACAGGTCGATCTTCGTATGGCAGACCGGGCAGACAGCGTCCGCGCCCTTGGTCTGGTCAAAAACCACCTGGTTTCCGCAGTGCGAGCACTGCCGGGCGGTCAGCTTGTCGGCCTTGACGTTGATGACGTTGCCGCAGCTGCACTGAATGGTCTTTCTGGCAAAGAAACCGGTTTTCCCCTCCGCGTACTTTCCGCATACGGGACAGGCGATCGCGAATTTAGCCATGTTGTCTTTCCTCCCTTACTCCCTGTTGATTTCCATCTGTTCGAGCGCATACTCCATGGAAAGGACCAGGATCTCGTTCCGGGTCCTTCCCGTTTCCGCGGCGGCACGGTCAATCGCACTCAGCATGTCCTTAGGTAATCTGAGTGATATCACAGTGGATTCGCCATTAAATTTGTGTGGCTGGATGATCAGTTTTTTCTCGCTCAAAGAGCATCCCTCCGGCTATTCAGTTTATGGTTTTCCTTGTGTATGAAAGAATAACACAAATGTATCACGATTACAAGCAAAAATCATACAATTAATGATCATGTAACAAATGGAAAAAGCGCCGGTGTTTCCGGCGCCAATCCGTGGATCTGTCTGTCAGTAAATACGTTTCGGTGTGGATTTATGAACGGTTTTCACCGGTTTTCTCACGCGGAAGAACACGATGAGCCCGATCGTCAGCACCGCCAGGATCCCGGCCAGGATGATATCCTTCCGACCGATCCCGATCGTTCCGGAATTGTTCGTGGTGCCGTATACGGTGTCCGTCTGTCCGTCGCCGTCCCAGTCCACATTCAGGGTTGTCTGCGTGTCCGCCTTCGCCACGGACTGAATCAGCGTCCGGGTCGTGACCGGAATGCTGTCAAAGCGGTGGAAATCGGTATACTCCCCGTTTCGGTCCATCAGGGCAACGGTATATTCCATCGTCCCCTCGTCCGTCCCGTAGATCTCGATGTTGTAATCCTCGCCTTCCTTCAGGCGCAGCACCTTGATCTCCCCGTTTTCCTCCGGATCCTCCTCCAGGCTCATGGAACCGAAGGAGGTCCGCAGGTTCCGGTACCCCGGCACGGATGTCAGCGTTTCACCATTCCGGGTGACCGTAACCTCCACCGGACAGGCTATCCGGATATAGATGAAGCGTACTCCGATCATCTGTTCCGCGACGTCACTGAAAAAGAAGCGCAGGTTGAAGGCGGAATCCACCTCGTAATGGCAGCCTTCGCTGGCGATTTTCTCCATCAGGGCCTGGCAGTCCGCCTTGTTGTCAATCTCCTGGTAGAACCCCAGCGTGTAGATCGTCACGCCGCTTTGTTTGATCTCCTCCGCCAGTTCCACCAGCTGGTCCGGGCCCATCCCGCTTTCCGGATATCCGTCGCTCATCAGCACGATGATCTTCCGGCGGTCGGATGACTGCAGCATCTCGTTCGCCTTCATCAGCGCGTCGCCGATATTGGTTCCGCCGCCCGCGCTCAGGCGGTTCACGACATCTGTCAAATCGCTTCTGCCGGTGCCGAAGGCGGCTTTCACATCCGCGCTGTAAGAGAAGGTCACAAGCCCGATCTCCACCTTCTCCCCGAAGGTGTTCCGGATGAACCGGACCGCCGCGTCCTTGGTTTCGGTAATGGGGGTTCCCTGCATGCTTCCGGATACGTCCAGGGCCATAACGATGGAACGCTCCGCCACCTCGCTGCCGTCCTTCCATACCGCATAAAGGGTCAGCGGCTCATTCCGGTCATATATCGCGCCTGACGCGTATTTCGGATCCGGCTCGGTGGCGTTATAATCCCGGCTCCACCCCATGAAGTATCGTCCGGGCATCTCCGGCATAACATCCAGAATAATATAGTCCTCGAACATCGACTTCCTGTCCACTTTAACCAGGTTGTGCTCCCGGTTGTATTCCGCGGAATACACCGGCTCGAACCGGGAATAGTAGCAGATCTCATATTCTCTTAAAGCCATCGGATCCTGGTCCCCGGGCAGGAACTCCCACAGCTGGTTCATTCCGCCGCTGTACGGCCGCATCACCACCGCGTTTCCCTCCACGGTCAGCACCAGGCACGGGTTATTCTTGCTGTGAATGACATACCGGGGTCCGACCGCCTCCAACAGCCACCACTGGGTGGAATTGTCCACATTCCGGTAAAGGTTGACCAGAGACCCGTCCTCGATGTGGTCAGCGTAGACATTCATGACCTTGCCGGAATTTACCGCGCCGGGAACAAATACATAGCCGTTTTCCGCGATGGCCGTCTGCACCATGTTCAGGGTGAACCGCTGGTTAATTTCATAATCCGCGGCACTGACGGAATCCCCGTTCGTGCTCAAAAACCCCTGTTTCCGATTGTTAAAAGCCGCTGATCGGACAAACCATGTTCCGGCCATATTACTGTCATATTGTGTGATGGTTGGAGTGAAGTCTGTATCAAAATGGATGAACTGCACATAGGGTAACGCGGTCAGGTCAAATTCCCTTGTACTATATGTCCCGTCGCCGTTGTAGTTATATTCCTGAACCCAGACATGCGATTCCGATACCTGGTACACCCATGCCACATGTCCATACCGTCCGGCGCCGCTCCAGTATACGGAGCCGACTGTCGGGTTCCGGTCAACGGTCAGGCCCACGCTTCTCGCCGCGTTGGCCCAGTTTTTCGCATGTCCCCAATATCTGTATCCCAAATACGAATTGTTGAAATTCACTCCGTTTCGGGAATTCAGGCACCAGGCCACAAAGGAAGTGCATTCCCGATTATAGAAACTCCAGTATTCTCCCTTGATGGCGTCCTTCGCTGCCCGTCTCAGCTCCCACGGATAATCATCTCCGTCCCCGTGGGCCGATGCCTGGGAAACAAGGAGCAGTACTGCCAGGAAAAGCAGTATCGAAAGGATGATCAGGCCATGCCGTTTTCTCATACGCTCCTCCATCTCTTGATTTAACGGGTATAAACGTTCACGTACGCGTACTGATCTGCGTCCCAGATCACTTCCCGGAAGATGTTTTCCAGGCTGCGCATGCCCTTGATGCTGGCGCGGGACGCCACGCCGTTCCGCTCCTGCCACTCGACGACTTCCATGCATACGCGGGTCGTGTTCTGTTCTGTCGTCTGGAAGACGAGGTCCGTGCGGAAGCGATCCGTGCCGGAGTGGCTGAAGCGGATCGTCGCCGTATCGTTCTCCGGATTGGAAATCGTCAGCTTTCCGCCCACGTTATAGTCCTTCATGGCCTTTTTGTCGCGGATCCGGGCAGCCATCCGATTATAGACTTCCTGGGCCGGAGCCGTGGTATCCGCCACAATGATCCGGCCGGTCAGTTCCGCCTCTTCCTCGCGCTGCTTTTTCTTCCCCTTCCGGAGAATGAGCGGCAGGACCAGTTCGAAAATGATGATGCCCGTCACGATTGCCGCCAGCGCGATCATGAACCAGCGGTTGTCCGGCGCGGTCACAAACGCGAAGATCGTGCTGCCCAGGTTGATCAGAAACGCGCTCACCGGGTTCTGCGGCCAGAAAATGGTCAGCAGCGTCAGAATCACGGCCAGGACAAAAAACACGGCCAGCGTAATCAGCACCGCCTTCTTCCGGGACGGCTGTCCCGGCGCGGTCTTCGCCTGCGCGTTTTCCAGGGGTGCGCCGCAGTATCCGCACATCTGCTGGCCTTTCATAACCTTCTTTTTGCAGTTCGGGCACTTCATGGTCTCTCTCCTCCGTTTTTTGACGCGGGGACGGTACTGCTGTCAACTTTTTCAGCTGTCCGTCCGGTTCTCCGCGCTGCTCCGGGCCGTCGGGATCGCGAAATCCGGATGCTCGCCGAGCCAGGTAGTCTGGGGCATACCGGTCAGCATGGAAACCTCGTCCTCCGTCAGGTTGAAATCGAATACATCCAGGTTGGCCCGGATATGCTCCTCCGACGTCGCCTTCGGAATCGGCATAATTCCCTTCTCAATCAGATACCGCAGGGTGATCTGCCGCGTGCTCTTGCCGTACTTCTCCGCCAGGTACGCCACCATCCGGTTGCCAAGGATGTCCGGCGACTGGCCGCGGCCGAACGGGCTCCAGGCCATGACCTGCACACCGTTGTCCCGGCAGAAGCGCAGCGCGGCCTCCTGGGTATAGCCCGGATGGACCTCCAGCTGGTTCACCACCGGGCGGATGCTGCAGTTGTCGAGGATGTTCTTCAGGTGATGCGGCAGGAAATTGCTCAGGCCCAGCCGGCGGACCTTCCCGGCCTCCACCAGCTTTTCCATGCCCCGGTAGGTTTCCAGGTCCCTTTCCTTCCAGTTCTCGTCCGCTTCCCCGGTTTCCCGCGGCCAGTGGATCATGAAGATGTCGGCGTAGTCGGTGTCCAGCCGTTTCAGCGACCGCCCGAGCGCCCCGGCGGGATTGTCCATTTCGTCGATCCAGAGCTTGGTCTCGATGATGAATTCCTCCCGGGGCAGGCCGCTCTCCCGCAGCGCCTTCCCCAGCGTCCGCTCCGTTTCATACAGGGAAGCAGTGTCAAAGAACCGGTATCCGGCCTCTATCGCCCGCAGCACCGGTTCCGGCGACTGGATCTGGTAGGTTCCGAAACCGATCTGCGGAATCCGGGATCCGTCGCTTAACGTAAATTCGTTCATGGTTTCCCCTTTCTGGCCCCTGTTCGCGGCCGGCAGGTCCTCATCCTGTTCCGGAAGAAGAAATTCGCATTTATCCTGCTGTGTGTCCGGAGAATCGTCAGGTAGTGGGGATATTCAGGTTTTGCCTTGCCGTGTATGAGCGAATGGTCTGTCCGGAAGCATTATACCATAACAATCCGTCCAGGCCCAACCCGTCGGAGAAAATCCGGTTGTTTTGTTTTTGGCTTTATGCGATAATATTTCCGATCTTTACAGTACAGTGATATATGCAGCGAGGAACCGTGATTCCGTTTTCAGACGAAAGGAGCGGACCAAACATGACACGGAGGAATAGTTGGATGCCCGGCGCCGCGTGGCTGTTAGTTGTTCTGCTGGCCGGACTTTGCCTGCTGCCGGTATCTGCCGGGGCGGAATACGGATATGATCCGGTCCGGATCGATCAAACCGGCGACCGGCCCGCGGTGCCCGCGGACACCGGCCGGTTTCATGTCGGCAAAACGTGCTACGCGCCGGAGGAGGAGATCCTCGTCGGCTACAGCGGCGTGACGGAGGATATGGTCAACAGCCATGCGTGGATCTGCGTATCGGGCCTGGGCGATCCGGCTTCCGGCTACCGGAGCGGCTGGCAGAGCCCGTCCGCCGGCAGCGGCACTGTGACGCTGAAGGCGCCGTATGAGGACGGCACTTACGAAATCCGCTTCTACGCCGGCAGCAGCGCGTCCGACGAAAA
>JAILIE010000045.1 GCA_024695415.1 Clostridiales bacterium
TCCGGTGCATCCCTATACCGAATCCCTGATTTCCGCGATTCCCATGCCGGACCCGGAAACCGCGCGGCACAAGCACCGTATCATCCTGGAAGGCGACGTACCGTCTCCGCTGCATATGCCCAAGGGCTGTCCGTTCCGCACCCGCTGCCGCTACGCGACAAAGGAATGCGAGGAAAGCCGGCCGGAGCTGAAAGAAATCGCCCCCGGACGATTTGTGGCCTGCCATAATCGTTAATCTGCTGAATATCCGCCGGTTCCGCGGAGAACCGGTCGATATAAATTTTTAAAGGAGGATCCTACCCTATGAAGAAACTGTTAGCTCTTCTGCTGGCTGCCGTCATGGTTCTCGGCTGCGCCGCCGCGCTGGCCGATGAAGGCAGCGAACCCGACTGGACCGGCTACGATGCCCGCATCCGGGAAATCAAAGAGACCACAGACTTCGCCGCCCGTGAAAAGCTGATGCACGAAGCGGAAGACGAACTGATGGCTACCGGCGCGATCGTTCCGATCTACTACTACAACGACGTGTATATGGCGCGGGAAAGCCTGACCGGTTACTATTCCAACGCGTATGCCACCAAGTTCTTCATGTATGCCGACTTCGGCGACAAGACGACCCTGCGCCTGCAGCTGGCGTCCGAGCCGGACAAACTGGACCCCGCCCTGAACAGCTCCGTGGACGGTGCCTGCCTGGCGGCCAACAGCTTCGGCGGCCTCTACACCTATGACGCCAAGGGCGAACTGGCTCCTAACTTCGCGACCGGCGTGGAAGTCAGCGAAGACGGCCTGACCTACACCTTCACGATCCGTGACGGCCTGAAGTGGTCCGACGGCACCGACCTGACCGCGGCTGACTTCGAATACTCCTGGAAGCGCGCCGCCAATCCCGCGACCGCTGCCGACTACGCGTATATGTTTGACGGCATCAAGGGCTATCCGGACGATCTGCAGGCGATTGCCTCCGAAGACGGAAAGACCTTCACCGTGACCCTGAACGCTCCCTGCGCCTACATGCTGGACCTGGCCGCGTTCCCGACCTTCTTCCCGGTCCAGAAGGCCTGCGTGGAAGCTGCCGCTACCGCTGACAACCCCGGCGCCTGGGCGCTGGAAGCCGGCTTCGTTTCCAGCGGCGCGTTCGTCCTGGAAAGCTGGGAGCACGACAAATCCATGGTTTATGTCAAGAACCCCAACTACTGGGATGCTGAGAACGTGAAACTGGAGCGCCTGGAGTTCATGCTGAGCGATGACGACACCGCCATCTATGCCGCCTATGACAGCGGCGACCTGGACTTTATTGACACCGTTCCCACCGACAAGATCGCGACCCTGCTGGACAACCCCGAGTTCCACATCGTGGACGAGCTGGGCACCTACTATGTGATCTTCAACGTCAAGTCCGACATGTTCGCCGGCAAGACCGTGGAACAGGCTGCCGCGATGCGGAAGGCCCTGAGCCTGCTGATCGACCGCCAGTACATCATCGATACCGTCGGCCAGACCGGACAGAAGATCGCCACCTCCTTCATCCCCGCCGGCATGCTGAACGGCAACGGCGGCATCTTCAAGGAAGCTTCCGCCTGGAACTATCCGAACGGTGCGGACGGCTACTTCCCCGAGGAGCCCGATGTGGAGCAGGCGATCGAGCTGCTGAAGAGCGCCGGCTATGAGTTCACTGCGGACAACATGCTGGCTGACTCCACTCCCATTTCCTTCGAGTACCTGACCAATACCAGCTCCGGCCATATCGCCATCGCTGAGTGCATGCAGCAGGACTTCGCCCAGATCGGCATCAACATGACGATCAAGAACATCGACTGGGGCGTATTCCTCAACGAGCGCAAGGAAGGCAACTTCGACATCGCCCGTAACGGCTGGATCGCGGACTTCAATGACCCGATCAACATGCTGGAGATGTGGTCTACCGAATCCGGCAACAACGACGCCCAGTTCGGCCGTTAATTCCCGGAAGCGGAATCAAAACCAACCCTTTGGCGGCGTGGCTTCAGCCACGCCGCTTTTCCGTACTCAGCCGGTTTAGGAGATTGTATTTTTCCTGTTTTTTGACAATAGTAGGTTGTTCGTACAGGAACGGGAGGAAGCTTGATTTTCCGGCCTTCCAGGACGAACGTTCGGATTTTTGACCATAATGGTAACGTTTTCGGTCCAAAACCCGTTGCCAAACAAGGGTCCGGTGTGGTATATTATCAAAGCTTCTTTACTCAGTTCAAAGGGGAACGATGGGATTCGGCGCCGGAACTGTGTTTGGCAACCGTATTATCCGGGAGCTTCCCGTGATATAAAAAAAATTTGGAGGAATCGAACATGAAGAAACTGTTGGCTCTCCTGCTGGCTCTCTGCATGGTGGCAGGCGTTGTGTCTGCCCTGGCGGATGAAGAACCGGCAACCTACACCTATCACCTCTATTCGTCCTCGCTGGGCAACAACTGGAACCCCCACACCTGGGAAACCAGCGCTGACGACGCGATTCTGAGCTATCTGAGCACTCCGCTTGCAACCATGCAGGTTTCGGATTCCGAGGACGGCGTTTATCAGTGGATTTATGAAGCCGCCTCTGAAATCACCGACGTGACTGCCGAGCATCAGGATGACATCGAAAAGTACGGCTGCATCCTGCCCGAAGGCAAAACCGCCGCGGACATCACCGAAGGCTATGTGTACGAGATCAAGCTGAATCCCGAAATGCGCTGGGAAAACGGCACGCCCATCAACGCGGATACGTACATCTACTCCATGAAGGCGATGCTGGATCCCGCCATGAAGAACTACCGCGCCAACCTGTACTACTCCGGTGAATCCGCTGTAGCCGGTGGCGACAAGTATTACTTCGCCGGAACCATCGCCTACCTGGACAACGGCGCCAACGCCGCTTACACGGTGGACGCGATGATCAAGGATGACGAAGGCAACTACAATACGCCCGATGGTTACGCCGTGTATGTCTCCCTGAGCGACAACCTGGCCTGGCTGGGCGGAATCAGCCTTTCCGCCGCTACGGAACAGTACGCTGATTATCTGGGCATGGACGCCTACAAGGTTCTCGAAGGCAAAGCGGACGAGAACGGCCGCGTACGCCTGAACGATGATTCCCTGGCGGATATCATCGGCGTGATCACCGCTGTGGCGGACTGGGGCGAGAGCGACGCGGCAGCCATCAACTACATGGTTTACGCCAAGGAATATCCCATGGTGGACTATGATGATGTAGTCGGTTGCTATAAAGTGGACGATTACACCATCCGCTATGTCAACCAGGCTTACATCGACCGCAACTATTTCCTGACCTCCTGCACCAGCAACTGGCTGGTTTACGAAGAACTGTACGAAGCGGGCAAGGACACCACCGGCACGCTGGTGACTACCAACTACGGCACGGATATGGACAACACCATGTCCTACGGCGCGTACAAACTGGGCTCCCTGCAGAAGGACAAGCAGATCGTGTTCGTACAGAATGAAGAGTGGTACGGCTACGAGAAGCAGGAAGACGGTTCCCTCCTGTCCATCACCCCCTATGAGGTGGACGGCGAGCACATCCAGCGCTACCAGGCGACCTCCGTTGTGATCGACGTGATGGACAACGCCGCCGCGAAGCAGGCCTTCCTGAAGGGCGACCTGAGCGAGTGGACCCCCGAAGCGGACGACCTGGTTGCTTATGCCACCTCCGAACAGCTGTACAAGGTGGACGAGACCTACACCCAGTCCTTCTTCTTCAACTGCGGCCTGGACAACCTGAAGGTCATGGATGAGAGCAAGGGCAATACGAACTCCGTGGTTCTGTCCAACATCAACTTCCGCAAGGCCATGAGCCTGGCCATCGACCGTCAGGAATACGTGACCGCCACCGAAGGCTTCAAGCCCGCGTACTCCATGCTGAACAGCCTGTACTACTACGATGTTTACAACGATCCTACCTCCTCCTACCGCAACAGCGAAGAGGCCATGACGGCGATCGTGAACCTGTATGAAGTACAGTACGGCGAAGGTACTCCCTACGCCACGCTGAAGGATGCCTATCAGTCCATCAACGGCTACAACCTGACCGAAGCGCAGCAGCTGTTCACCACGGCCTGCAAGGAACTGGTTGAAGCCGGCCTCTACACCGAAGGTGATCCGATTCACATCCGGATCGGCTTCAAGAAGGGCGCGCTCGAATCCTCCGA
Organism: Clostridiales bacterium; assembly: GCA_024695415.1. Lineage (GTDB taxonomy): Bacteria > Bacillota > Clostridia > Christensenellales > Aristaeellaceae > Aristaeella. Next base: position 4,182 of record JAILIE010000045.1, read on the forward strand.
CAACAAGATCATCGAGATCCTGAACAAGCAGCTGAACGCCGCGCTGGAAGGCACGGGCTTCGGCAAGCTCGAACTCGAAGCGGTCGGCAACATCAACGACCGTTACGGCGACACCGCCAAGGGCGAATACGCCATCGGTTACGGCGCGTGGGGCGGCGCTGCCTTCTATCCCTTCCGCAACTTCCGTGTATACTGCGACCCGGACTATGTCAGCATCCATGAAGCCGGCTGCTGGGATCCCACCACGACCGAACTGACGCTGAAGATCAACGGTGAAGACGTCACCATGACCTGGCAGAAGTGGTCCCTGGCGATGGATTCCACCGGACCGTACGCCAACGCGGACTTCGCCACCAAGCTGAGCATCCTCAGCCAGATGGAAGAAAACTACCTGAAGATGTACTACCGCATCCCGCTGGCCAGCACCACGGCTCCCGTCATGGTGTCCTACCAGCTGAGCTACTATACGGATGAATACAACATCATGTATGGTTTCGGCGGACTGGAACTGACCCACTTCAACTACTCTGATGCTGAATGGGCGCAGTTCGTCGCCGATCAGGGCGGTACGCTGAGCTACGAATAATCCATCTCAGGGAAAACCATCCCTTTCACGAGGGGACGGGAGGATTTCTCCCGCCCCTCGTGTTTTCCGTATTAAGACATCCCGGGTGAAGGAGTCGATTCTGACATGGCCAAGTATGTACTGAAACGTGTGCTGCTGATGCTGCTCACACTCTTCATTATCACAACGATAGAGTTTGTGCTGATCCGCATGCTGCCGCGTGAACTGCCCCAGGAAAAGGTGCAGGCAGCCGCTATCGCGTCCCGGTGGGAAGCGCTGGGATACAATAAGCCGCTGCTTGTCCAGTATGGCATCTATCTGAAAAACATCGTGACGAGCTGGGACTTCGGTACATCCTGGTATATTGAGTTCCGGGAACCCGCGTGGAACGTGCTGACCAAGCGGCTGTTACCAACCGTTCTGGTCAACCTGTATTCGCTCATATTCTCGATTCCCGTGGGAATCGGGCTGGGTATTTATGCCGCAATCCGGAAGAACAAATGGCAGGACCAGGTCATATCCGTCATGGTCATGCTGTTTGTTTCCATTCCGTCGTATGTATACGCATTCCTGGTGCAATACTTCCTGTACTTTAAATGGAATCTGCTTCCGCTGCAGGTCTATTCCCTGGCGGATGCGGGAAATTCCTGGACCAGCTGGAAGATGTTCGTGTCGATGATTTCCCCGATCCTGGCACTTTCCTTCGGGGAGATCGCCGGACTTTGCCGCTTTACGCGCGCGGAACTGACGGAGACCCTGACATCCGACTATATGCTGCTGGCCCGCACAAAGGGCCTGACCAAAGCGCAGGCGACGGTCCGCCACGCGCTGAAAAACGCCATGGTTCCGATCCTTCCGATGCTGATTTCCAGCTTTATCGGAATCCTGGGCGGCTCCTTTATCATCGAACAGATTTTCTCCATCCCCGGCGTCGGGCAGCTGTACCTGAGATCGATCAATCTGTTTGACTATGACGTATTTATGATGGACGGCGTCTTCTACACGTTCATCAGCCTGCTGGCGGGAATTGTGGTCGATATCAGCTACGGATTCATTGATCCGCGGATCAGAATGGGGGAGAGATAAGATGGCAGTGAAAGAGACGAAATCCATCCAGCTCTCCGCGGACGATTTTACCTTTGTTCACAAGGGAGAACGGATTACCGACAAACAGTTTGAAGACAAGCCGGTCAGCTACATGAAGGACGCATGGCGCCGTTTCTGCAAAAACAAAGCCAGCGTCGCGGCGGCCGTCATTATCATATGCATTGTTCTGTACGCGTTCATTACGCCGATGGTCAGCCCGCTGAACAGCCGGTTCATGGACAGCTACTATTCCAAGAAAGCGCCGCGCACGCGCTACATCAGCGCGCTGGGGATCCTGGACGGCGGAGTGGGCCGGGACTTCAGCGAAAAGGGCCTGGTCCGGGCTGTCGGGATCGGTGTCGGCGCGGAGGACTGGGCCGGTACGGGACAGGTTACGATCGGGGACGCGCTGAAATCCAAGTATCAGCCGATGCTCTGGATCAGCGACCCCGTCGAGAAGATGAACGCCAAGAAGGAAGTCACCCGTAACTATTCCGGCAAGATCGACGTATACCTGGAAGTCGGTTTCATGTATCTGTCCGTTTCCCAGAAAGAGTACGAAAAGATCGTTGCCTACGAAAAGGAAAGCGGACTGCATATCCTCTATCCTTTGGTGGAGGATAACCAGTGGAACGCAGACGCCAGTGACGCGAACAACTGGTTCAAGACCAAGAAGAACGCCCCGGTTCATGTAAACGAAAAAGGGAAGGGTGTCGTCCAGGACTACAGCGAGGACCTGATCCTGGAGGACAACTACAAGCGCGACGCCGACGGGAACCCGATCTACTACGAGTACACCGGCGGCGGAACGCTGGAAACCGCCCAGTTCAAGGTCCGTGCTCTGTATTACAACTATTATGTATACAAGAACGGGTTTGAGCCCTATTACTTCCTGGGAACCGACAGCCAGGGCTATGATCTCGCGCTCCGGCTGGCCGGCGGTATCAAGCTGAGCCTGCTGGTCGCCATCTGTGTTTCCGTAATCAACTTCATCATCGGCGCCATGTACGGCGCGGTGGAAGGATATTACGGCGGCTGGGTGGATATGCTGATGGAGCGGGTCAGCGATATCCTCGGCGGCGTACCATTCATTGTCGTGGCGACGCTGTTCCAGATCCATTTATCCAACCAGGTGGGACCGATCGTCAGCCTGCTGTTCGCGTTTGTGCTGACCGGCTGGCTGGGGACAGCGTACCGGGTACGTACACAGTTCTACCGCTTCAAGAAGCAGGAATATGTCCTGGCGGCCCGCACGCTGGGCGCGCGGGACCGGCGCATTATCTGGCGCCATATTTTCCCGAACTCCCTGGGAACGATTATCACATCCTGCGCCCTGGTCATCCCAGGTGTGATTTCCAGCGAAAGCATGCTGTCCTTCCTGGGCATCGTGAAGCTGGGAAGCGCGGGATCCACCTCACTGGGAACTTTGCTGGCTGACTCTTCAGCCATCTGGACAAACTACCCCCATCTGATGATCTGCCCGGCGATTGTTCTGTCGCTGCTGATGATCTGTTTCAATCTGTTCGGCAACGGATTGCGTGACGCGTTCAATCCGTCGCTCCGCGGTGTGGAGGATTAAAAATGGAAAACATACTGGAAGTAAAACATTTAAAGATTGCCTTCCGCACCACGGCCGGTACCCTGAAAGCGGTCCGGGATATCTCCTTTGACCTGGAAAAGGGCAAGACCCTGGCCATCGTCGGTGAATCCGGAAGCGGAAAATCAGTGACCTCGCGCGCCATCATGGGCATCCTGGCCGGCAACTCGATTGTCGAAGGCGGCGAAATCTTCTACGACGGAAAAGACCTGATGCATATCAGCGAAGACGATATGCAGAAAATCCGCGGAGACAAAATCTCCATGATTTTCCAGGATCCGCTTTCCTCGCTGAACCCCATTGTCAAGATCGGCCCCCAGATTACGGAGGCCATGCTGCTGAAAAACAAGACCAGCCGCCGGGAGGCGAAGCGGGATTTCCGCCGCATGCTCGGCAACCTGAAGCAGAACATGAAGGCCGCGTCTCCGGCGGAGGAACAGGGCGAAATCGACCGGACCGTGAAGGAATTCCAGGACCTGGTCAGCCGTTCCATGAAGATGGAGGCGAAGTATAACGCTTCGATGGAAAAACTGCAGGCGGCCGCCGTCACGATCGACGACATCAAGTTCAAGGCCGGGAAAGCGCCCCTGGACCTGAAGGCTTCCCTCCGGAAGGTATCGGACGCGCTGAGCCGCGTGAAGGATGAATTCGCCATCGGCGCCCGGAAGAGCGAACTGGAACAGGCCGAGCAGGAGATCCGCAAAGCGGCGCAGGCCGGCGGAAAGCTCGGCGCGGGCAAGGATGTGCAGCTGCCGGAGAACGTACAGAAGACACTGGACTCCGTCAGCGGACTTCTGCGCGGGATGCTGGAGAGGGAACGCCCGGATTTCCTGGCGGTCTGCTATGCCCGCCAGAATTCCCAGGAGCAGCTGGAAGCGCTGCCCCTGGAGGAACTGAATACGAAGAGCCGCAAAAAGCTGGACGAGGGTTTCATGAATTCCTTCCTTTCGCGGATGCAGAAGGGTGTGGAATACTCTGTCCGGAATTCCGCGGAAAAGAAGGAACAGATCCTGCCGAAGCTGAAAGAGGCTTCCGAGTTCTACCAGACGGATTTCTCCCAGAAGGAAGGCAAACGCCGGTGCAGGCAGCTGAATAAGGAAGTCAGCGCGTGCATCGACCGGCTGGACGTGGTGAAGGACAGCGCGGCCTACGCGTTCGGAAGCAGCCTGAACGGCGCAATCGACCGGTATTTCCAGGTAAAAAAGAAAAATCCCAAAGAAGAGAAGCGCTTTGCCCGCCAGTCAGCCCGCAGGGAACGGCTGATTGCCCGGGGACGGGATGTATCCTGGAAGGTCGTTCCGAAGAACGTCTATGATATGGACGAGCTCAGCGGCAATATCCAGAATATCTTTACACGCCTGGATGAACGGTTCAGCGAGGACATCCGGAAAGAGAACGAGACGGATCCGGCTGTTCGCTGCCAGAGCATTGTGGATTACCTGAAGACCAAAGCATCACAGATGGTGGCGCATGTCAGCAAATCCATGGCGAGGGAACGCGCGCTCCAGCTGATGGAGGAAGTGGGCATCAACAATCCGAGAGAGAGGTTCAGCCAGTATCCGTTCGAGTTCTCCGGCGGCATGCGGCAGCGGATCGTTATCGCGATCGCGCTGGCGGCGGATCCGGACATCCTGATCTGCGACGAACCGACCACCGCGCTGGATGTGACCATCCAGGCGCAGATCCTGGAACTGATCAACAAGCTGAAGAAGGAAAGGAACCTTTCCATCATCTTCATTACCCATGACCTGGGCGTTGTGGCGAACATGGCGGACGATATCGCGGTCATGTATGCCGGCAAGATCGTGGAATACGGCACGGCGGAAGAAGTGTTCTATTCACCGGCGCATCCGTATACCTGGGCGCTGCTGGCATCCATGCCGGACCTGGATACCAAAGAAAAGCTGGAAGCGATTCCGGGAACCCCGCCCAACATGATTTACCCGCCCAAGGGAGACGCGTTCGCGGACCGGAACCGCTACGCCATGAAGATTGATTTCGAACAGCAGCCGCCGGAGTTCGCCGTCAGCGAAACCCACTGGGCAGCGACCTGGCTGCTTCATCCTGACGCGCCCAAGGTGGATCCGCCCAGGGCCGTTACGGAACGGATTGAGAAAATGAAAGCCAGACTGGAGGAGAAAGAGCATGCCAAATCAGAATGATGAAGTGCTGCTTCGGGTAGAGCATCTCTGCCAGTATTTCAAGTCCACCAAGGCTGTGGATGACGTCAGTTTTGACATCAAAAAGGGCGAGGTTTTCGGCCTGGTCGGAGAGAGCGGCTGCGGAAAAACCACAACGGGCCGTTCGATTATCAAGCTTTACGACATTACCTCCGGGAACATCTATTTCAAAGGGAAAAGGATTTCCGCCGGAACGCTGTCCTATAAAACGGAGATCCGGAAACTGCGCGAACAGCTGAAGACGGCTTCCCCCGCGGAAGCGGAAGAGCTCCGCCGGCAGATCGAAGAGCAGAAGAAGCTGATGAGCGAAGCCCGGTACGACCAGAAAAACTGCGACAAGCTGTACGCCGACGAGATCGCCAAGGAAGTCCAGGCCAAATATGAGCCCATGCTCGCCAAGGCGGAGGGGGAAGAGGCGAAAGAGCTTCGGAAACGCTATACTTATGATATGCGGGTCGCGAAGAAACAGCGGTTCATTACGCAGATCCAGATGATCTTCCAGGACCCGATCGCTTCGCTGGATCCCCGGAAAACCGTTTACGAAACGATTGCCGAGGGCCTGGTGATCCGCGGCGAGAAGGACAAGAAAGTCATCGACGAAAAAGTTTACAGCGTACTGGAAACAGTCGGCCTGGTCCGGGAGCACGCGGGCCGCTATCCTCATGAGTTTTCCGGCGGCCAGCGGCAGCGCATCGGCGTGGCCCGGGCTGTCGTGATGAATCCCGAGATGATTATCGCGGACGAGCCGGTTTCAGCGCTGGACGTATCCATCCAGGCACAGGTGATTAACCTGCTGAACGATCTGCGCCACCAGCTGGGGCTGACCATCCTGTTCATCGCGCATGACCTTTCGGTCGTCAAGTACTTTTCTGACCGGATCGGCGTCATGTATTACGGAAAGATGGTGGAACTGACGACGTCGGACGAGCTGTTTGCCCATCCGCTGCATCCGTACACCAAGTCCCTGCTATCCGCGATCCCGCTGCCCGATCCGCTGTATGAAAAGCAGCGCGTCCGGATCAAGTATGATCCGCTGACGGCGCACGACTATTCCGAAGAGGAGCCGGTACTGCGGGAAATCGTTCCCGGCCACTATGTACAGTGCAACACCGCGGAGTTCGAAGAGTACCAGCGGCAGATGGGTGTGTAAGCCATGAGCGACAGGTTGCGGAAATGGATGCCGTTCGGAATCACGCTGGCGGCGGGGATCGCGGTGTCGGTCATCATCGCCCTGCTTCGGGGGCTGGGCGGCGCCCATACCCCGGAAGAGAACGCCGGGATTCTGAGCGACGGCTTCTTCGTAACGGGCGTTCTGGTTGCCGGGGTCGGCGGACTGGTGGCGATCTCCGCCAAAACGGACTTCTTTGATATGCTGTCCTACGGCGTGAAAAGCCTGCTGGTCATGTTCACACCGTTCAAAAAGCCGGAGAACCATATCCGCTTTTATGAGTACAAAATGCAGCGCCGGGAAAAAAGGAAACCGCACCGGTGGTTCCTGCTGGCTGCCGGGCTGATCCTGATCCTGCTGGCAGCGGCGTGCCTGATGTTCTGGAAACAATAAAGCCGGACGGCCGGCAGAAAAAACGGGGACGGTTCCTGATGATGGGGCTGTCCCCGTTTGCTACCCGGCACAAAAGGGCGATTATCCTTTGGGATTTCTATTGTCAACGACCGGGAAAACCGGTATAATATTGCAAGATACACAGAGCGTATTCCATGACAGAGGAGGGCCTGTTTGATGATTGACGATGTAATGAATACCGCGAAAGAAAAGATGGCGAAATCCTGTGCCGTTTATGAGCGCGACATGATGAGCCTGCGGGCCGGCCGCGCGAATCCTCAGCTGCTGGACCGGATTATGGTGGACTATTACGGCACGCCGACGCCGATCAACCAGATCGGGAATATTTCCTCGCCGGAACCCCGGCTGCTGGTGATCGCTCCCTGGGAAGCGAAGATGATCCCGCAGGTGGAAAAGGCGATCCAGAAGAGCGACCTGGGCCTGAACCCCTCCAATGACGGAAAGATCATCCGCCTGGTGTTCCCGGAACTGAACGAGGAGCGCCGCCGGGACCTGACCAAGGTGGCGTCCAAAGGCGCGGAGGAGACCAAGGTGGCAATCCGCTCCATCCGCCGGGACGCGATTGAGCAGATCAAGAAAATGAAAAAGAACAGCGAGATCACCGAGGACGACCAGCACGACGCCGAAGAGAAAATGCAGAAGCTGACCGACAAGGCCATCAAGGACGTCGACGAGATTTTCGCGAAAAAAGAAAAGGAAATCATGGAAGTCTGACGGAATCCGCCGGACGCATCCGCGAAACCCGCCGAGCAGGCGGGTTTCGGCAATCATAGGAGAAACGCGATGAAATGGAAGCTGCCATGGACCACGGAGGAGACGGGCAAACTGCCGCAGCACGTGGCCATCATCATGGACGGAAACGGCCGCTGGGCGAAGAAGCATAAGCTGAGCGTATCCCGGGGACACCGGCAGGGGACGGAAACCCTGCGGGAGATTATCCGGCATACGGACGACCTGGGGATCAGGGCGCTGAGCCTGTACGCCTTTTCCACGGAGAACTGGAACCGGTCCGAGGAGGAAGTCGCGGCGCTGATGCAGCTGATCCTGGACTTCTTCGCCTCGGAGATCGACGAGCTGGACGAGAAGAACGTCCGGATCCTGATCCTGGGGGACAAGAGCCGGCTGCCGGAAAAGCAGCGGGAGACGCTGATCGAGGCGGAAAAACGGACCGCCGGAAACACAGGGCTGCGCCTGAATATCGCCGTAAACTACGGCGGACGGGCGGAACTGGTCAAGGCGGCGCGGGAAATCGCGGCCCTGGTGCGGGACGGAAGCCTGTCCGAGGACGAGATTACCGAGGAGACGATTTCCGATCATCTCTACACCCGGGGACAGCCGGACGTGGACCTGCTGATCCGCACCAGCGGGGAGCAGCGGCTGAGCAATTTCCTTTTGTACCAGAACGCTTACGCGGAGTTCATTTTCCCGGACACGCTGTGGCCTGATTTCACCGTGCATGACTATGACCTGGCGCTGGACGCGTTCATTCACCGGGAACGGCGGTTTGGGGGAAGGCAGGAAGCAGGAGGTTGAAAGCAGGAATGTAAGGTGCTTCGCCTTTTACCTCAAATTAGAAGTAGTTGGGAAATATTTCAAGGGACAGATAGATTGCTTCGAACGGAAATTGGAGAGTAGACCATGAAACAGAGGATGATTACGGGGGCCCTGCTGATTCTTCTCCTGGCAGTGATGCTGTGGCTGCCGGGGTGGTGCATGGCTACAGCGGTGATGATTTGTATCGGATTCGCTGTGTGGGAGGAATACCACGCGCTGAAGCATGCCGGACACCGGGTGGTGAGCTGGCCAACCTGGACCGCAATGGGGCTTTCCATTCCGCTGGCGTATTTTTACGGACAGTTTATCCGGCAGACTGACCCGACGGTGATGATGTCCGGCCACAAAATCGTGATCCCCCTGGTGATCGCCGCGCTGCTGGCGATGGTGGTGCATGTCCTTTTCCGGGGACAACCTGAACTGACAGACATGATGACGAGCGCGCTGCCGCTGCTGACTGTCGCGCTGCCGGGCCTGTGCCTGGTTTCCCTGAGCCTGATTGATCCATACCTGTGGTGGCACGCGCCGATTGAGAACAAGATGCCCTGGCACGCTGTGGAAGTGGTCATCCTGACGCTGACGTTCGCGATTCCGCTGATGGGTGATATGATGGCGCTTTTTGTCGGCAAGGCGTTCGGCAGACGGAAGTTCTGTCCGGAAGTCAGCCCGAAGAAAACGATTGAGGGAAGTATCGGCGGCCTGGCAGGAAGCGTGCTGGCGGCGGTTATTGTCTGGCTTCTGTCCCTGTGGCTTTGTGACGCAGGAACCCGCGGGTTCCTCCCGCCGTGGTGGGTCTATCCCATTCTGGGCCTGATCGGCGGCTTTGTCGGCCAGATGGGGGATCTTTTTGCTTCGCTTGTCAAGCGTCATTGCGGCCTGAAGGATTATTCCAGCCTGTTTCCGGGGCACGGCGGTATGCTGGACCGGCTGGACAGCGTGCTGTTTATGGCAGTGATGATGTACTGCTATCTGCTTTTCTTCCCCGTGAGATAAAACCGGGAGCCGAAAGGGAATCATCATGAAGAAAATCGCGATTCTGGGATCCACCGGATCCATCGGAACCCAGGCGCTGGACATCTGCCGGCGCCATCCGGACCGGTACCGGGTGGTTGCGCTGACCGCCCGGGGAAGCCGGGACAAACTGTTCGATCAGGTGCGTGAATTCCGGCCGGAGATGGCGGGCCTGACGGAAGGAATCGATTCTTCGGAAATTCCGGAGGATCTGAAATTCTGCCGCTGGATGACCGGGAAGGAAGCGCTGAAGGCCGCGGCGGCGGAAACGGACGCGGAGCAGGTGCTGGTCAGCATTGTCGGCATTGCCGGGCTGCAGAGTGTGATGGACGCCCTGGAGGCCGGGAAGCAGGTGCTGCTGGCCAACAAGGAAGCCCTGGTGACCGGCGGCCACCTGGTCACGGATATGGCCCGGCGGAAGGGGAAGCCCATCCTGCCGGTGGACAGCGAGCACAGCGCGATCTTCCAGTGCCTGCAGGCTGCCGGCGGAAACCGGCCGGAGAAGATCCTGCTGACCGCGTCCGGCGGCCCCTTCCGGACCTGGGACCGGGAGCGGATTGAAAAGGCGACGCCCGCGGAGGCACTGAAGCATCCCAACTGGAACATGGGTGCGAAGATCACAGTCGATTCCGCGAGCATGTTCAATAAAGGGCTGGAAATCATGGAAGCCCGGTGGCTGTTTGACATGCCGGAGGACCGGATCCAGGTGGTCGTGCATCCGGAAAGCATCGTGCACTCCGCCGTGGTGTTCCGGGACGGGGCGGTGCTGGCCCAGCTGGGCCTGCCGGATATGCGGGTGCCGATCGGATACGCCATGGCGTATCCGGAACGGCTGGAGACCGGCGTAAAGGAGCCGGACCTGTTCGCGTTGGGCAGCCTGACCTTTACGGAGCCGGATGAGGAGAAATTCCCCGCGCTGCGGCTGGCCCGGGAGGCGCTGCGCGCCGGCGGAGCCGCCTGCACGGTATTCAACGGGGCGAATGAGGAAGCTGTGGCGGCGTTCCTGCGGGAGGAGATCCCCTTCGGGGAGATCGCGCGGCGCGTGGAAAAGGCGCTGGAGGCGCTGGCCGGCCTGAAGGCGGACAGCATCGGGGAGATCATGGACGCGGACCGGAAGGCAAGGGAAATCGTCCGGAAATAAGATCTCGTCTTCCCAGGGCGGACCGGAACAAAAGTGAAGGAATGAAAGGAACCAGGTACTGTGTATATTCTGTTGGCAATCCTGCTGCTGGCCATCCTGATCGTCGTGCACGAGTTCGGGCATTTTATGGCCGCACGGCTGATGAAAATCGACGTCCGGGAGTTTTCTGTCGGCTTCGGGCCGAAACTCCTGGGCTGGAAAAGCCGGAAGCATGAGACGGTTTTTTCCGTCCGCGCTATTCCGCTGGGCGGATACTGTTCCTTCTACGGTGAGGACGACACAAAAGGCACTGCGAAAGACGATCCCCGGAACTTCGCGAACCACAACATCTGGAAGCGGATGTTTGTGATCCTGATGGGCCCGGTGATGAACTTTGTGCTGGCCTTCGTGGTGGCGGTCGGGTTCTACTGGTGCGCCGGGAATGTGGTGCCCACGGAGAAGGAAGAATACGACCCGTTCATCTCCCAGGTGCTGGCCGGGAGCGCGGCGGACCGCGCCGGCCTGAAGGGCGGGGACGTCGTTTCCGAAATCAACGGGGAAAACATGCTGGACGGCACGATGGAAACCCTGCTGAACACGATCTCCGGATGGAAGGAAGGGGACGACCCGCTCCGGATGACGGTGCAGCGCGGGGAAGAAACGATGGAACTGAATGTAACGCCGCAGTGGAACGAGGAAGCCGGCAAAATGCAGATCGGCGTTTACATCAACGGATACCGGCGGACGGAAGTGAAACCGGTCGGATTCTTCGAGGGATTCGGATGCGCCTGGAACCTGTGCGTGACGGAAGGCGGCGCGATCCTGCGGGCCCTGAAGAACCTGGTCACCACCGGGGAGGGGCTGGACCAGACGGCCGGTCCCGTCGGAATCGTGTCCATGGTCTCCGAATCGGTGCGGGAATACGGGATTACGGCGTTTATTGAGCTGCTGATCATGATTTCAATCAATCTGGGGCTGGTGAACCTGCTGCCGATTCCGGGACTGGACGGCAGCCGGCTGGTGTTCGGGCTGATTGAGCTGATCCGAGGGAAGCGGGTGCCGCCCGAGAAGGAAGCGGTCGTGCATCTGGTCGGGATGGTATTCCTGTTCGGCGTGATGATCTTTTTCACGTTCCGGGATGTGATGAGGCTGTTCCAATAAAGGGAAGCATTTCTCCTGCACTCCTTTCCCATGCGGCAGCGGGCTGCGGCAAGGCGGATGAGCGGTATGGGGACGGGGAAATATACAGTGGTGGGGCTTCGTCCTACAGCCCTGTGCGGCGGCCGGAAGGGGCAATCGCTGCCGGTTCGGCTGAGCGAGCGACAAAGGAGTACGATATGACAAAAAAGGTTCAGATCGGGGAGCTGAAGCTGGGCGGCGGGAATCCGGTGCTGGTGCAGAGCATGACCAACACGGATACCCGGGACGTCGAAGCGACGCTGAAGCAGATCCGGGCGCTGGCGGCGGCGGGATGTGACCTGGTCCGCGTCAGCGTGTATGACGAGGCGTGCGCCGAAGCGGTGAAAACGCTGACCGACAGGAGCCCGGTGCCGCTGGTGGCGGATATTCATTTCGACTATAAACTGGCGATCCGGTCCGCCGAGAACGGCATTGCCAAGCTGCGGATCAATCCGGGCAACATCGGCGGGGAGGCGAAGGTGCGGGAGCTCGCGGACTGCGCGAAGGCACACCATATCCCGATCCGGATCGGCGTAAACAGCGGGTCCGCGGAGAAGGAACTGCTGGAAAAGTACGGCGGACCGACGGCGGAGTGCCTGGTCGAGAGCGCACTGAATCATGCCCGGATGCTGGAAAAAGCCGGATTTGACGAAATTGTACTGAGCATGAAGTCCAGCGACGTCCGCCTGACCATCGAGGCGTACCGGCTGGCGCACGCGCGGTGCGATTATCCCCTGCATGTGGGCGTGACGGAGGCCGGACTGCCCGGCCAGGGAACCGTCAAGAGCGCGATCGGCATCGGCGCGCTGCTGGCCGACGGCATCGGCGATACGATCCGGGTCAGCCTGAGCGGCGATCCGGTACCGGAAGCCGCGGCGGCCTGGGATATCCTGCGGGCACTGAACCTGCGGGTGCGCGGTGTGCAGCTGATCGCCTGCCCGACCTGCGGACGGACCTGCATTCCGGTGGCGGATATTGGGCGGCAGGTGGAGGAAGCGCTGGCGGATATCACGGTGCCGCTGAAGGTAGCCGTAATGGGATGCGTCGTGAACGGCCTCGGGGAAGGCCGGGAGGCGGACGTGGGCATCGCCGGCGGAAAGAGCGGCGGCGTGCTGTTTGTGAAGGGAAAGGAACCGCGGAAGGTCGAAGGGAACCTGGCGGAAGCGCTGATCAGCGAAGCCAGGATCGTTGCGCGGGAAAGGGCAAAATAAGACTGGGTTTCGGCAAGCGACAGGGAGATCCTTCACTGCGTTCAGGATGATACCGCAGGGAATACTTCCTCCCGGCTGGAATGCTTCGGGTGAATGATACAAGGAAATCGTCGAATTTATGAGTTATGAGGATTTGATGGCGCGGATCGCGCGGGAGATTCCGGAACTGGCGGGAAAACTGACAGCGCCGCGGGTTACCTATGTCAAATCTCTGAAAAAGACCTATATCACCTTTGAGAGCTCGGTGCTGGCAGGGGAAAAGCAGTTCCTTCAGCTGGAAAGAATCCTGAAGGAAGTGATTCCCGGCCGTGCGCTGGCGGTGCGCATCATTTCTCCGGGACTGCGGGAAGCTTTCCTGGAGGATCCGATGCCCTACCGCCAGGTGCTGGACGATTTCCTGCGCCGGAACTATCCTTCGGCGAAGGGCTGGATCGGCCAGATCGGCTGGCAGATCGAGCGGAACCAGCTGCGCGGCGGCACGGCGATGACCGCGGACGGGGAGGAAGCGATCCTGACCCTGGTTTTCCCGGACGAGTTCAGCCTGCACCTGATGAACGGAAAGAATGCCGGCGCCCGGCTGGCCGTAGCGATCCGGGAGATCTTTGACGCCCGGGTCCGGGTGGAAATGACCGTGGCCGGCGACCGGGAGGAAACGCTCCGGAGGATCATGGAGGAGCGGGAGAATGCCGTGTACACCGTCAGCCGCGAGGAAATGGAGGAGCGTGCGGCGGCCGCGGGAGGAACGGCGGAGGAAAAGAAGGAAGAGCCGAAGAAACCGCGGACACGGAAACCGGCTGAAAAGAAGCCGGCCGGAAAGAAGGAAGAGAAACTGCCGGAGGACGCGCCGACGGTCGGGAAGCCGATCATGGGCCGCGGAATCGCGGACCATCCGGTGGAAATCCGGACGCTGACCGGCGAAAGCGGCCTGGTCGTGATCCAGGGGGAGATCTTCAAACTCGAGCAGAAGGAACTCAAGGGCGGGGAGACGCTGCTGGTTTCCTTCGCGGTGACCGACTATACAAGTTCCGTGCTGTGCAAGATCTTTTTCCGTTACCGCAGCCGCTTTGCCCGCAAGGACGGGGGAGAAGAGGCCCCGATCACCGACGAAGAACGGAAGGCGGTGACCGAGAAAGCGGACCGGATCCGCCTGGGCATGAACGTCCGCCTGCGGGGGGACTGCCGGTACGACACCTTTGCCCGGGAACTGTCCGTTACCGTCCGCGACCTGGTGGAGACGGAAAAGGAGGAGCGGGAGGACACCGCGGAAGAGAAGCGGGTCGAGCTCCATATGCATACCAACATGTCCACGATGGACGGCCTGACGAAGGTCGAGGACCTGATCGCGCGCGCCGTCCGGTGGGGACATCCGGCCGTGGCCGTGACGGACCACGGCGTACTGCAGTCCTTCCCGGCCGCGTTTCGCGCGGCGAAGGGAAAGATCAAGCTGATTCCCGGCTGCGAAGGCTATCTCATTGATGAAAAGGATATTATCTCCGATCCGGACGGCCGGCCGTACGACGGACCGATTGTCGTGCTGGACTTCGAAAGCACCGGGCTGAACACTGCCCGGGCGAGGATTATTGAAGTCGGTGCGGTCAGGCTGGAAAAGGGAACGATCGTCGACAGCTTCGAGCAGCTGGTGGATCCCGGCGAGGCGCTGAGCCCGAAAATTACCGAAATTACCGGAATCACCGACGCGAACCTGCAGGGGCAGCCGAAGGCGGCGGAAGTCCTGCCGAAGCTTCTGGCATTCATCGGGGACGCCCCGATCGCCGCGCACAACGCGTCCTTTGACGGAAGCCTGCTGCAGGCGGAGCTGAAACGAATCGGGCTGACTTTCCGCAACCCGGTGCTGGACACCCTGAGTTATGCCCGGAAGATGTATCCCGCGCTGAAATCCTACCGGCTCGGTGCGCTGTGCAAGCATCTGGGCGTGAGCCTGAAAAACGCGCACCGCGCGGTGCATGACGCGACGGCGACGGCGCAGTGCCTGCACCGGATGTTTGAGGAAACCCGGGAGCGGTATCCGGAGCTCACGACCGACCGGGAACTGAACGAAAAGCTGCGAGGCGGCGCCATCGGCGAGAGCTGGCATATCATCCTGCTGGCGAAGAACCGGACCGGACTGGTGAACCTGAACCGCCTGGTATCCATCAGCCACCTGGAGTTTTTCAAGCGTACCCCGCACATGCCCCGGGAGATCATTCAGAAATACCGGGAGGGCCTGATCCTGGGCAGCGCCTGCGAGGCGGGCGAGCTGTTCCGCGCGGTGCTGGCCGGAAAAGACAGGGAACAGCTGAAGGAAATCGCTTCCTTCTACGACTACCTGGAGATCCAGCCGATCGGTAACAACGCCTTCCTGCTGCGGGAGGAGCAGGTATCCTCCGAGGAGGACCTACGGAACCTGAACCGGACGATCGTCGAGCTCGGCGAGGAGATGGGCAAGCCGGTGGTCGCCACCGGGGACGTCCATTTCCTGGACCCGAAGGACGCCATCGGCCGGGCGATCATCCAGGCCGGGCTGAAATACAGCGACGCGGACGAACAGCCGCCGCTGTACTTCAAGACCACGGACGAAATGCTGGAGGAATTCTCCTATCTCGGCGCGGAAAAGGCACGGGAGGTCGTGATCGACAACCCGCGGAAGATCGCGGAAAGCATCGACAAGATCCAGCTGTTTCCGGAACACCCCAAGGGAGAGGACACCTTCCAGCCCTACTGGGATTTCGCGGAGGACATGATCCAGGAGATGACCTGGACGGAAGCGGAGGAAATGTACGGAAATCCGCTGCCGGAGATTGTCGAGGCCCGGCTGAAGAAGGAACTGAAATCCATCGTGGGCTACGGCTACTGCACGCTGTACGCCATCGCGCAGAAGCTGGTATCCCGGTCCCTGGAGGACGGATACCTGGTCGGCAGCCGGGGCAGCGTCGGTTCCAGCCTCGTGGCCCGGATGTGCGGAATCACCGAGGTGAACGCGCTGCCGCCCCATTACCGGTGTGTGCACTGCCACAAGGGCTTCTTCGATGTGGACAAGAGCCAGTACCATGTCGGTGTGGACCTGCCGGATCAGAACTGTCCGGACTGCGGGGCCCCGCTGACCAAGGACGGATTTGACATTCCTTTTGAGGTTTTCCTGGGTTTTGAGGGAGACAAGGTGCCGGATATCGACCTGAACTTCTCCGGCGAATACCAGAACAGGGCGCACCACTATGTGGAGGAACTGTTCGGGCATGACCATGTGTTCCGGGCCGGTACGATCAGCGGCCTGGCGGACAAGACCGCCTACGGTTATGTGGCCAAGTACCTGGAGGAGCGCGGGATCCAGGCAGGGAACGCGGAAAAGGAGCGGCTGAGCCTGGAATGCACCGGCGTCAAACGGACGACCGGCCAGCATCCCGGCGGTATGGTCGTGGTACCGCTCGAATACGAGATCTATGACTTTACGGCGGTCCAGCATCCCGCGGACGACCTGGAGAGCGATTTCACCACCACGCACTTCGACTTCAACTCCATGCACGACATCCTGGTGAAACTGGACTGCCTGGGCCACGATGACCCGACGATGCTCCACGAGCTGGAGATGCTGACGGGAATCAATTTCAAGGACGTTCCGCTGGACGATCCGGGCGTGCGGAGCCTGTTTTCCTCGCCGGAGGCGCTGGGCGTCAGTCGGGAGGATATCCTGTGCAATACGGGCACCTACGGTGTGCCGGAAATGGGCACGGGGTTCGTCCGGGGCATGCTGGAGGAAACGAAGCCCCATACCATGGAGGAACTGCTGCGGATTTCCGGCCTGAGCCATGGAACGGACGTATGGCTCGGCAACGCCCAGGAGATCATTTCCCAGGGCGTCGCGACGCTGAGCGAGTGCGTCTGCTGCCGTGACGACATCATGAATTACCTGATGGACAAGGGCGTGAAACCGAAACTGGCGTTCAGCACGATGGAGAGCGTCCGGAAGGGCAAGGGACTGAAGCCGGAGATGGAACAGGCCATGCTCGACGCGAACGTGCCGGACTGGTTCATGGACAGCTGTAAAAAGATCAAATACATGTTCCCCAAGGGCCATGCTGTCGCCTATGTGACGATGGCGCTGCGGGTGGCCTGGTTCAAGCTTCATGAACCACTGGCCTATTACTGCGCGTATTTTACCGTCCGCGGCGACGGATTCGACGCCAGCACGATGATCCTGAGCCCGGAAGCGGCCCGGCAGCGGATCCTGGAGATCCGGAATATGGACAAAGCCAGCGCCCGGGACAAGGATATTGCGACCTGCCTGGAGCTGGTGCTGGAGATGAACCTGCGGGGCATCCGGTTCCTGCCGGTGGACCTGTACCGGAGCGACGTGCGAAGGTTCCGCATTGAGGACGGGAATATCCGCTGCCCGTTCATCAGCCTGCCCGGGCTGGGAGAGAGCGCGGCGGTTCCGATCGTGGAAGCGCGGAAGGACGGGCCTTTCCTGAGCATCGAGGATCTGAAAAACCGCGCGCGCGTCGGCACGTCCGTGGTGGACATGCTGCGGCTGCACGGGGCCCTGGAGGGCCTCAGCGAGACGAACCAGCTGAGCATGTTCTGAGCCGGAACGGCAGGATTTCCGTGTCCATCCGGAGAAATGTCTAAGGAAGAGGGGAGGGAAACAGATGAACCGGACCATGAACATCAAAGGCTTTGCCGTGATTATGAGCGCGATCCTGGTCGTCTTTTTCTCCCTGCATATTCTGCTGCAGAGCGACCTGCACCGCAAGACGGAGAAGGAAAACGCCATGCGGATTGCCCTGGCGAAGCTGGAGGACGAGAACAAGGACCTGAACAACCGGCTGAACCTGGTCGGAACCGATGAATACATCGTTTCCAGCGCGATGCAGAATTATTCCTATGTCAACCGGAACGATATCCGGTTCGAATTCTCCAACCCGCAGGCGCTGTACGCCTATACGGAGGAGGAAATCCTGATCCTGCTGGATGAACTCGGCGAATAAGGGGAGGTCCGCATGAAAGCTGCCGTTATCGGTATCGGGTCCAATTCCGTCCGCGCCCTGCTGGCTGAAGCCGAAGGGGAAAGCCTGCGGCGGGAATGGAGGGACCGGGAAGGAACGCGGCTTTTCGCGGGCCTGGATTCCGAAGGCAACCTGAGCGGGGAGAGCATCCGACGGGCCGCGGCGGCGGTGGGCCGGATGGCGGAGGAGGCGCGGAAGCGCGGCGCGGAGCAGGTGGACGTATTCGCCACCAGCGCGGCGCGGGATGCCGCGAACGGGGAGTGCTTCATCCGGGAGATCGCCCGGGCGGCCGGTACGGAACCGGTGATCATCTCCGGAGAGGAAGAGGCTTCCCTGAGCTTCTACGGCGCGTCCGAGGCGTCAAAACAGCCCGGCAGATGCGGCGTGATCGATATCGGCGGAGGCAGCACGGAGATCGTGACCGGCGAAGGGGAAAAGATCGACTGCGCGTTCTCCTGCCAGATGGGCGCGGTCCGGCTGTACCAGGCAATCCAGCTGGAACGCCGGGAGGACATGGTGATTGCCGAACAGGCGGCGGCGGAGATCCTTCGGGAAAAGATGGAGGAGACCGGCGGGTTCCGGAACCCGGGCAACTGGATCGGAACCGGCGGCACTTTTACGACGCTGGCGGCCATGGTGAAGAAGATCCCATGGACCGACCGGACCTGTATGCACGGCACACAGGTCAGCCGGGAGGAGATCCGCCGGATCGGGGAACAGCTGGCGGACATGGACCTGGAGGAACGGAAAAAACTGCCCGGACTGCAACCGGGACGCGCGGATATCGTGGTGCACGGGATCTGCATCCTGCTGGCGGTGATGACCCATCTGGAAATCGGGGAGATTACAGTCAGCGAATGGGGAAACATGGACGGATACCTGCGCCGGAAACTGTGCGGGGGAAAGGAAAACTGACAACAGCATGCTGGAACTGAAGAACATATCATTTCAGGTGGACGACCAGGGCGCGGACAAGGAGATTATCCGGAACGTCAGCATGACGGTTCCGGACCGGAAACTGATCGTGGTAACCGGCCCCAACGGCGGCGGAAAATCCACCATTGCCCGGCTGATCGCCGGGATTGAAAAACCCACCGGGGGACGGATCCTTTTCGGCGGGGAGGATATAACCGAAAAAACCGTGACGGAACGGGCACGGATGGGGATCGCGTACGCTTTCCAGCAGCCGGTGAAATTCAAGGGGATCCGGGTGCTGGACCTGATCCGTATCGCCGCGGGAAAGACACTGTCCATCGCGGACGCTTGCGAGTACCTGTCCTCTGTCGGCCTGTGCGCCCGGGACTATGTGAACCGCGAAGTGAACGCCAGCCTGTCCGGCGGGGAACTGAAGCGGATTGAGATCGCTACGGTCATCGCGCGGCACGCGAAACTGTCCGTGTTCGATGAGCCGGAGGCCGGAATCGACCTGTGGAGTTTCCGGAACCTGATCGACGTGTTCCGGAATATGCGGGAGACGATTGAAGACAGTTCCATCCTGATTATTTCCCATCAGGAGCGCATCCTGAACATCGCGGATGAGATCATCGTTCTGAAGGACGGCGTCGTGGACCGGCAGGGGACCCGGGATGAGGTTTATCCCTGGCTGAGCTCCGGCACCGCCGTGACCGCCATGGAATGCGACGGCCAGATCCGCGCAATGGGACGGGAGGTGAACGGGAAATGAAGCTGGACGAGATTCAGAAACGCCTGCTCCGGGAAGTGGCTGACCTGCACGAAGTGCCGGAAGGCGCCTACAATATCCGTTCCAACAGCCAGTCCGCCGGAAGACGCTCCACCGCGAATATCGAGATCGTATCCAAGCAGGACGTCAGCGGCCTGGAGATCCGGATCCGCCCCGGGACGAAGCGGGAAAGCGTCCACATTCCTGTCGTGATGACGGAGAGCGGGCTGAAGGAGGTCGTGTATAACGATTTCTTTATCGGCGAGGATTCGGATGTCGTGATCGTCGCCGGCTGCGGGATCGACAACTGCGGCAACCAGGATTCCCAGCATGACGGAATCCACCGCTTTTACGTGGGCCGGGGCGCGAAGGTCCGGTATGTGGAGAAACACTACGGCTCCGGGGAGGGCAGCGGAAAGCGGATCCTGAATCCCGGCACCGAGGTTTATATGGAAGAGGACAGCTCCATGGAGATGGAGATGGTTCAGATCAAGGGCGTGGACGACACGGTGCGCACCACGACCGCGGAGCTGGCCGCCGGCGCGAAACTGGTGGTGCGGGAACGCCTGATGACCCACGGGGAGCAGCGCGCGATCAGCAATTATGACGTGGCGCTGAACGGCAAGGGCTCCAGCGCGGACATCGTCAGCCGTTCGGTGGCCCGGGACCGGTCCTACCAGAAGTTTGACGCGAAGATTGCCGGCAACGCGGAGTGCAGCGGGCATACGGAATGCGATTCCATCATCATGGACCAGGGAAGAATCCTGGCGGTGCCGGGACTGGAGGCCAACCATGTGGACGCGTCGCTGTTCCATGAGGCGGCGATCGGGAAGATCGCCGGGGAGCAGCTGATCAAGCTGATGACCCTGGGACTGACTGAGGCGGAAGCGGAAGAGCAGATTATCAACGGGTTCCTGCAGTAACAGTGAAAACCGGCCGAACGGCCGGTTTTCTTCGTCGATGCAAAAAGGATATCAATTCTTCTTCCCAGGGTTGTGGGCTGCGCCCCACCGCATGCTTTTGCGTACCGGAGCGGGTACTTTTCCGTGAAGGGGTTATCGTCTGTTTAACTGATCCTGAAGTAAAGATTTCAGCAGTTGGTAGCGTTCTTTTTTTTCCTGTTTGGCGAAGTGGACTTCCCGGGACTGCTCCGGGCAGTCGGAGTAGTCCAGCTTCACATCGCCGAACTGTTCGCTGGTCAGGTCGAAGACGCAGCCGCCCACATCGTTGAAGCAGTGGTAGTTTCCGTCCCCCAGCGGGACGCCGAGCACCTTTCCGCCGTAGATATCCTGGATCAGGAAAGCGGTGATGGAGCACTGGCCGAGGGTCCGGTTCTCCGCGCTCCAGTCCGCGCGCATCCGCGGCGCGCAGGTTTCGGCACACCAGGCGACGGCCAGCAGGTCATAATAGTCCCGCGGCGTCAGGCCGCGCGCGTCCCGCACGTCCGCTGTTTCCCAGCCATAAAACCGATAATCCATCCGCATCCCTCCGGAAAAGATCATAGCGCATATCCAGGACTGATTCAAGGGGAATCCGTTTTCCTGTTGCAATGATCGGCCAACCCGGTTACAATTCAGACATCAGGAAAAAGGAGCGCGGCGGAGGATATGGAAAACAGCGGAGGGAACCTGAGGGAGCCTGTCCGGGTGGCGGTGATCTCCGACACGCACGGCCTTTTGCGGCGGGAGGTCGTGGCGGAGCTGCAGGACTGCACCCATATCCTGCATGCCGGGGATATCGTGCGGGAATCCGACCTGGACGAACTGCGCCTGTACAGCGCGGTCTATGCCGTGCGCGGGAACAACGACCTGTGGCAGGAGGGCCTCCGGGAACTGGCGGGGACGCTGTGGTTCACCATTGCCGGCGTTTCCTTTGTCATGACGCATGACCGGTATGACGTACCGCGGAATCTGGAGGGCGTCCAGGCGGTGATTTACGGGCATTCGCACCGCTACAGCGAGGAATGGAAAGACAAGCGCCTCTGGCTGAATCCCGGAAGCTGCGGCCGGGCCCGATTCGGCGGGGATGTGACGATGGCCAAACTGGTCCTGCAGAACGGAATCATCCGGAGCGTGAAGCGGATCGACCTGGAATAACTGCATACAGGCATAAAAAACAGGGGGTACGGACTCAAATCCGTTCCCCCTGCATCTATTTCAGTCTATCAGGACGGGAAATTTTCCTTGCCGATGAAGCAGACGGCAATGGTGCCGGGACCGGCGTGCGCGCCGATTACGGGGCCGACGTGCTCAATCAGCACATTGGCGCCGGGAATTTTCTGCTCAATCAGGGCCTTAGTGCGCTCCGCGTCTTCCGGCGCGTCGGCATTCAGCACGATGATGGGGCTTTCCGCCGGATCGGGACGGCCGACTTCGACCATCTTGTCCACGATATAGTTCAGCGCCTTCTTGCGGCCGCGGATCTTGTCGCCGGCCTGCAGGGTTCCGTCACTGGCCTCGACGATGATGGGCTTGAGGTCCAGCATGCTGCCCACGGTGGCTGCCACGGAGGAAATCCGCCCGCCGCGCTTGAGGTACTTCAGGTCGTCGACCGTGAAGTAGGCAGCAGCACGAAGCTTGTTGGCTTCCAGCCAGGCTGCTACTTCGTCCATCGGCTTGCCGGCACGGTACATTTCATGCGCCTTCAGCACAAGCAGGGCCATGGGGCCGGAAATCCGCAGGGTATCCACGACGGTGAACTTCCGGGCCGGATACTGCTTCAGGAGCTTTTCCCGGGCGGAATACACGGACTGCAGGGTGCAACTGAGCTTGCTGGAGAAAGCGACGAACAGGAGATCCTTTTCCTTCAGGATCGGCTCGAAGTACTCCAGGTACGCCTCTTCATTCAGCGCGGAGGTCACCGGATTGGCGCCGGCGCGCATTTTATCGTAATAGCTCTTATGGTCCAGCGTCTGGCCGAGATCGTCAAAATACTCTTTGCCATCCAGCGCGTAAGGCATATAAACAACGGGGATATCGTACTGCTCTTTCAGGTGATAGGGCAGGTCGCTGTCACTGTCCGTCATAAAGACATAATCCATCTCCACGGGATCAGTCCTCCTTCCAAACCGCAATCGGGCTACCAAAACATTTTATAGCAGAACCTCTGAAATTGCAACCCCGGGCACCGCGGAGCCGGAAGCGGCATCCGCGGAAATGGATACCCGGCTGAGGCTCTTTTCCAGGTCGGGGGAAGGGGAGATTCCGTCATCCCGGTACAGGTCATAGGCCACATCCCGGTCCATCCGGCAGACGGCGGTCAGGCGGCGGTCGTCCAGCAGGGCGGAGGACTCCCCGCCGGCGCACAGGAGTACCGGATGGTTCTTCTTTACGAACAGCGGGAACTCATTCAGCTTCAGATCAATCCGGTGATCCCCCCGGCCCAGCGGAACCAGGTCATAATCCGCCGCGGAGCGGAAGCGGATCATCAGCATATCCTCCGGCAGGTAGACATAGCGGCCGGAGGCATTCTGCTCCAGTACCGGCGCGATCATGCAGCATTCGCCGAGCATCAGCTGGTCCTCCGTACGGACCGCGCGGGGATCCTCCGGATAATCGAAGGCCAGCGGGCGGAAATACATACCGTCCATAAGCGCGGCCTTCATGAACTCGCTGTACAGGAAGGGCAGCAGGGCATAGCGTACAGAGACCGTGTCCCGCATGATCTCCCAGGTGGAGAAACGGTAGATCTCCTGGTCCCGGGTATGCAGGGCGGAATGATTCCGCATCAGGGGCGTGAAGACACCCAGCTGCAGGAAACGCTCCAGCAGGTCCTCCGTGACGTTGCAGCCGAAGCCGCCCAGGTCGCAGCCGGTATAGAGGAATCCGCAGAGGTTCAGGTTCGGAAGCATCTGGAGCGCCATTTTCAGATGGCTCCACCAGGAAAAGTTGTCCCCCTGCCAGACGCCGCCGTTCCGGTGGGCCCCGATAAAGGAGGAACGGGAGAAAAGCAGGAAGCGCCTGTCCGGATCATAGCGCCGGAAGCCTTCCGCGGACGCCCGCGTCATGAAGGCACCGTACAGGTTATGCACCCGGTCGTGGCGGACGGGCTTTCCGTCCGGGAAATGGTAGATGCTCCGGTAATCGTCCATATTGTTGGCGATACTGTTAAAGGCATCCTTCAGGAACCACATCGCCTCATAGTCCACGGAACCTTTCTGCAGTTCCTCCGCCCGGCGGAAGGCTTTCGAGACCGTCCCGTCCGTATAGAAGAGCGCCGGCTCGTTCATATCGTTCCAGAAGCCCTCGATTCCGGCGTCCAGCAGCGGGCGGTAGAGATCGCCGAACCACGCGCGGGCATCATCCCGAAGAAAATCCGGGAAGGCACACATACCGGGCCAGACAGCCGCCGTAAAATCGGAGCCGTCCTCCTTCCGGCAGAAATACCCGCCGGCTTTTCCGGAATCATAGGGGGCATAGCCTTCCTCCGTCCGGATGCCGGCGTCAATGATCGGGACCAGGCGGATATGCTCCGCCTTCATATCCCGGCTGAAGGCTTTCAGGTCCGGGAACGCGTCCGGTTTCCAGGTGAAGTTTTTGAAATCCACCATATAGTCGATATCCAGGCAGACAGCGTCCAGCGGGATATGACGCGCCCGGTGTTCCCGCACGACAGCGCGGACCTCCTGCTCGCTGGCGTAGCCCCATCGGCTCTGGATATAGCCGAAGGCCCAGCGGGGCGGAAGATAACTGCGGCCGGTCAGGCGGCGGAAAGCGCGCGCCAGCGCCGGCAGGGAATCCTCCTCCAGCAGGTAGATATCCAGGTCCCCGAATTCCGAGGTAATCACGGCGGTGTCGGAACGGGTATAGCCCAGGTCCCAGGTGACCGGGCCGGGGTCGTCCAGGAAGAGGCCCAGCAGGCGTTCCGGACTGAAAAAGACCAGGAAGTTATGGGACGCGTAAAGGCTTTCCGTACTCTCCGTATGATTGAACACGTCGCTGTTCCAGGAGCGGTAGCGGAACCCGCGCTTGTTGATTCCGCGGACGGACTCGCCCAGGCCGAAAAGAACCTCGTCCGGCGAAAGCGCCAGGGAAAGGGAAACGCCCTGACCCGTACGGGTCAGGGTGAAGTAAGGCAGGGGCTCCGATTCCGGCGGGAGGCTCTGTACCACCGCGTCGGTATCCATGGGACGCCCGAAGGAATACTTTTTAATCATATGCTTTTTCTCAACGGCTCTTTCTCTTCAAAATCTCGCTGATGACAACCCCGCGGACCATATCATTTCCGGTCCAGCCGAAGGGCAGGGAATGCGTTTCCGCGATCACCGGGACCGCCTGCTGCTCCGCGGCGTTCAGGCCGTGGAGGTCTTCTTCGTGGCAGGGGTCGTGTCCCTCGCCTGTGACCGCGTTCATGCTGCCCTGGTAGATGGAATCATCATGCTCGGTGATGGAAACGGTCGGCGCCAGGCGGGTGTTCCGGGGTTCGGGTTTCGCGGCGGGCGCCGGCGCGGGAGCCGGATTCTTCGCGGGATCCGGAGCGGCCGCGGACCGGGACGCCGGGCGGGAAGCCGCGTTATTCCGGTTCTTCGCGTTCCGGGCGGCTTTTGAGAGAGGAATGCCGATGAGCAGCCAGATCAGTCCGATAAACAGTACCGGTCCAAACTCATCCATGTCAGCACCTCCCTTTCAGCATGCGGCTGCGCATATTATTTCCGGGTACGGGGTTCCTGCTCCGCCTGCTGCGGCGCGCTGGCCTTGGCGATGGATTCCCGCATTTCGGTATCGGCAATGGTGTTCTTCATCTGATAGTAATCGAGAACGCCCATCTTGCCGTCCCGCAGCGCGGTCGCCATGGCGCGCGGCACTTCGGCCTCGGCCTCGACCACCTTGGCGCGCATTTCCTGAACGGAAGCTTTCATTTCCTGCTCGCGGGCCACAGCCATGGCGCGGCGTTCTTCGGCCTTCGCCTGGGCGATGCGGCGGTCGGCTTCCGCCTGGTCCATCTGCAGCTGGGCACCGACGTT
>JAILIE010000053.1 GCA_024695415.1 Clostridiales bacterium
AAACTTCTTATCCTCCATGGCCTCGCGGACCGCGGAGCGGGCCTCGTCCCGGGTCATCGCCACGGTCACGCCCTTGCCCAGCGCCAGGCCGTCCGCCTTGACGACGGTCGGGATCGGCGCGGTTTCCAGGTAATCCAGCGCCTCCGCCGGATCGCTGAACACGCGGTACTCCGCCGTGGGAATGCCGTATTTCTTCATCAGGTCCTTGGCGAACACCTTGCTGCCCTCGATCACGGCTGCGTTTTTCCGCGGGCCGAAGCAGGGCACGCCGATCGCTTCCAGCGCGTCCACGCAGCCCAGGGCCAGCGGATCGTCCGGCGCGACCACGGCGTAGTCCGCCGCCTTTTCCTTCGCGAACGCGACGATGCCGTCGATGTCCTTCGCGCCGATGTTCACGCACTCGGCGTCATCGGCGATGCCGCCGTTGCCCGGCAGCGCCCAGATGGTCTCCACCGAGGGGTTTTCCTTCAGCTTTTTGATGATGGCGTGTTCCCGGCCGCCTCCGCCGACTACCAGCAGTTTCATAGATTTCTCCATTCTTTTCTTTTGCGCATTGAACTTCTCCTCCCGGTGAGCGGGCGCCCCTCCGGTTGTCATTCTGAGCGCCGGTGAAGAATCTGTTTTGCGGCTTGCTGTGTGTTGCCGGTCAGATCCTTCGCAGGCTCAGGACGACACGGAAATTGCTCAATGATGGAACAGCCGCATATGCGTGAAGCACATCGTCATGCCGTACTTGTCGCAGCACTCGATTACCGCGTCATCCCGGATGGATCCGCCGGGCTCCGCGATATACTTCACGCCGCTGCGGTAGGCGCGCTCGATATTGTCGCTGAAGGGGAAGAAGGCGTCGGAGCCCAGCGCCACGTTCCGGCGGGTGCTCAGGAAGGCCTTCTTGTCCGCGTCGGTCAGCGGCGCGGGCTGCGCGGTGAAGTACTTCTGCCAGTTTCCGTCCGCGCAGACGTCCTCTTCGTTCTGGTTGATGTAGCCGTCGATCACGTTGTCGCGCTCCGGCCGGCCCAGGTCTTCCCGGAAGGGCAGGTTCAGGACCTTCTCATGCTGCCGCAGGAACCAGGTGTCCGCCTTGCTGCCCGCCAGCCGCGTGCAGTGGATACGGCTCTGCTGTCCGGCGCCGACGCCGATCGCCTGGCCGTCCACCGCGTAGCACACGGAGTTGGACTGGGTGTACTTCAGGGTGATCAGGGCGATGATCAGGTCGCGGGCCGCGCTGTCCGGCAGGTCCTTGTTCTTCGTTACGATATCGCTGAGCAGCTCGCGGTTGATTTCGAAGTTGTTCCTTCCCTGCTCGAAGGTGATGCCGAACACCTGCTTGCGCTCCTGGGTCTCGGGGATATAATCCGGATCGATCTGCACGATGTTGTAGTTGCCCTTGCGCTTGGTCTTCAGGATCTCCAGGGCTTCCGGCTCGTACCCGGGGGCGATTACGCCGTCGGACACTTCCCGCTTCAGCATCTTCGCGGTGGTCACGTCGCACACGTCGCTCATCGCGACCCAGTCGCCGAAGGAGCACATCCGGTCGGTGCCGCGGGCGCGGGCGTAGGCGCAGGCCAGGGGGGAATCGTCCAGGCCTTCGATGTCATCCACGAAGCAGGCCTTCTTCAGGTCGTCGCTCAGCGGGATGCCCACCGCGGCGGACGTGGGGCTCACGTGCTTGAAGGAGGTGACCGCCGGCAGGCCCAGCGCGGCCTTCAGTTCCTTCACCAACTGCCAGGAGTTGAATGCGTCCAGGAAGTTGATGTATCCGGGCCGTCCGGACAGGATGGTGATCGGCAGGTCGCTGCCGTCGTTCATGTAGATCTTCGCCGGCTTCTGGTTCGGGTTGCATCCGTACTTCAGTTCAAACTCTTTCATTTTCTCTTCTCCTTCTCACGCGTTCTTGTTCACCAGGCGGTTTTCCGCTTTCCCGGTGGCCAGGTCAATGTAGCGGACATACAGGCTGATCTTGTTCTGTTCGTTCAGCGCTTCCCACAGGCGGTCGGTCATCTCGTCGATATCGTCGCACACGGCGATCCGCTCCGGCTCGCCCTGGAACGTCGGAATCGGGTTCCCGTCGCACACATAGGTGTGGATGAAGTGTCCCAGGCCGTCCTGCGGGGCGTACTTGAACGTGTAGCGGTTGCAGGCGGTGCCTTCCGCGTCGGCGCTCTTCAGGATGCTCATCTGGTAGGTGAACCATCCCTCCCCGAAGGTCAGCATGCCGCTGATACGGGGCGTGTAGTTCGGGGCGTCCGGCTCGAATTCCCGGCTCTCCAGCGCCTTCGTGAAGCACTCGCCGGCCTTCAGCCCGTCGTAAATCGTGTCGGTCTGGTTGCCGTTGGTCACGATCAGGTGGTTCTCATACTGCCGGATCGCGGCATAGATAATCAGGGACGGGTCCTGCACCTTCGACGCGTCGAAGGGCTCGGTGAACACCTCGCCGTTCTTCTCGGTGAAAATCCGGTTGCGGCTGTTCGCGCTGCGACCCATGATGAAGTACGCCGTCATGGCCTTCTTTCCGTCCGGCGTCTTGCCGATGATGATTCCGCGTCCCGGATAGGTGTTGTCCTTCAGCAGCTCCTCAATCGTGTTGACCTTGTAAATCTCCATCCCCGTCTCCTCCTTATATTCTTTCCGCGATGATCGCTTTGCACACTTTTTCCACGCTCTGCGGCAGGATGACCCATTCCGCCTGCTCCATCACCCGGCGCTGCAGGATCTCCGGCGTGTCTCCGTCCCGGATCTCCACTGCCTTCTGGGCAATGATCTCGCCGCCGTCCGGAATCTCGTTGACGAAGTGCACCGTCGCTCCCGTCACCCTGACGCCCCGGTTCAGCGCCGCCTCGTGCACCTTCAGCCCGTAGAATCCCGCGCCGCAGAAGCTGGGGATCAGGCTGGGATGCACGTTGATGATCCGCTTCGGATACCGGCCGGTGAAGTTCTCCGACAGGATGCTCAGGAACCCGGCCAGCACGATCACGTCCGTCCGGTTTTCCTCCAGTGCCGCGATCAGCTGCTCCTCAAAGCCCGCCGGACCGCCGCAGGCCTTCCGGTTGATTTCCTTCCCCGGCACGCCCGCCTTCTTCGCCCGCTCCAGGGCGTAAGCCCCGGGCCGGTCGCTGATTACCAGGGTCACCTCGCCGTCAGGGATCTCTCCCCGGGCCGCCGCGTCCAGGATGGCCTGCAGGTTCGTCCCGCCCCCGGACACCAGCACCGCAATCCGTGCTTTCATCCCGCTCTCCTTTACTCAATCACGATCTTTTCTTCGCCCTCGACGATCTCGCCGATCACGTAGGCGTCCTCGCCGCCGGCCTTCAGGATCTCCAGCGCCCTGTCCGCCTGCGCCGCGGGAACGATCACGCTCATGCCCACGCCCATGTTGTAGGTGTTGAACATATCCCGCTCGCTGATGCCGCCCTTTTCGGCGATCAGGTCGAAGATCGCCGGCACCTTTACCTTGCTGCGGTCGATCTTCGCGCCCAGCCCGTCCGGAATGCTCCGCGGGATGTTCTCATAGAAGCCGCCGCCGGTGATATGGCTGATGCCCCGGACTTCGACTTCCTTCAGCAGGGCCAGCACCGGCCTGACATAGATCCGGGTCGGCGCCAGCAGCGCTTCGCCCAGGCTCTTTCCGCCCAGCTTCTCCACCGGCGCGTTCAGGTCCGCGTTTTCCACGTCGAACACTTTGCGCACCAGGCTGAAACCGTTGGAATGCACCCCGGTGGAGGGCAGCGCGATCACGATGTCCCCGGGGCGCATTTTCGTGTTGTCGATGATGTTTTTCTTGTCCACGATGCCGGTGGAATATCCCGCCAGGTCGTATTCGTCCTCCGGCATCATGCCGGGATGCTCCGCGGTTTCGCCGCCGATCAGCGCGCAGCCGGCCTGGACGCAGCCTTCGCACACGCCCTTGACGATCTGCTCGATCCGCTCCGGAATATTCTTTCCGCAGGCGATGTAGTCCAGGAAGAACAGGGGCTTCGCGCCGCAGCAGATGATGTCGTTCACGCACATCGCCACGCAGTCGATGCCGATCGTGTCATGCCTGTCCATCAGCAGGGCGATCTTCAGCTTTGTGCCCACGCCGTCGGTGCCGGATACCAGCACCGGCTGCTCCATGCCCGCGATGTCCGGGATGAACAGGCCGCCGAAACCGCCCACGTCCTCGCACACGCCGGGAACCGCCGTTCGCCGGATATGCTTCTTCATCAGTTCAACGGATTTGTAGCCCGCGGTGATATCCACACCCGCGGCCGCGTAGGCTTCCGACCTGGAATTGCTGTTCATGTTTCTTATTCCTCCTCGTCCGCAACCTCAATCGTCGCAGTCCGCCCTTGGAGCGGCCGTCCTGCTCGTTTCGGTTGATGCGTTCGGTTCGCTCCGGCTTCGCCGGCAGTCCACCGGACTGACGCTCTCCTCACTTACCATTCCAGCAGTACGTACAAAGCTCACAGGGGTTCACGCCGATCGCCTTGATGACGCCTTCCAGCGTCTGGAACTCCAGCGAGGCGAAATTAAACTTCTCGCAGATGCTCTGGCGCAGCTTCTTTCCGCGCTCGGTGCTGCCGTCCGCGTACTCGTCGATGTACTTCAGCCCCTCCTCGCCTTCCAGCTCCACGATCACCCGGCGGGCAATCAGCTCCATGTCGCTGTTGGAACGGGAGAAATTCAGGTACTTGCAGGCGTACATGATCGGCGGGCAGGCGCTGCGCATATGCACGGCCTTCGCGCCGCTCTCGTACAGGAACTCGACGGTCTCCCGCAGCTGGGTGCCGCGGACGATGGAGTCGTCCACGAACAAAAGGTTCTTGTCCTTAATCAGCGCGTTCACCGGAATCTGCTTCATCTTGGCGATCTTGTCGCGGTCCGTCTGGCTCGCCGGCATGAAGCTGCGGCTCCAGGTGGGGGTGTACTTGATGAACGCCCGGGCAAAGGGTTTGCCGCTGCGGTTGGCGTAGCCGATCGCGTGGGGCGTGCCGGAATCCGGAACGCCGCCGACATAGTCGATGTCCTGCGCCACGCCGGCCGCCATGTCGTTCTCCGCCAGGATCGCGCCGTTGCGGTAGCGCATCTCCTCGACGTTCACGCCCTCATAGGTGGAGGTCGGATATCCGTAATAGCTCCACAGGAAGGAGCAGATCTTCTTTTCCTTCAGCGGCGCGGACAGCCTTGTCATCTTCTGGGGCGTCAGCTCCACGATTTCCCCGGGCCCCAGTTCGCACACGTCCTCATAGCCCGTCTTGTGGTAGGCAAAGGACTCGAACGCCACGGCGTACCCGTCGTCTTTTTTGCCGATGGCCACCGGCAGGCGGCCCGTGCGGTCCCGCGCGGCGATGATGGTTCCCTTGTCCGTCAGGATCAGGACCGACGCCGTG
>JAILIE010000061.1 GCA_024695415.1 Clostridiales bacterium
ATATTGACCGCGTGCCAGCAGGTTTCACAGACCCGGGCTTCATAACCATACTGGTCCGTAAAAAGGTTTGCGTAGCCCTCTGAGAGGCCCTGTCCGCAGATACAGCAGTTAATCATCTGCGGCGGGCGGCCCATCTGCACGACCCTCTGGGCCGCCTTTTTGTTATTGTTCTTCGTAACAAGCACAATAACCACGATGATCACCGTCAGAAAACCAAGAATCAACAGTAAAGGCAGGAAAGTGATAAGCAGTGAGAGAGCGGAAGATGAAACAGCTGCCTCCTCCGCCTCAGCCACGGCCACATCGCCTTCATCTGCCAGTGCACAGGTATACATCAGGCAAAGTGAAATCAGGATTACAAGCATTTTCTTCATACGCAGCCTCGCGTTTCTCTTAATACTGCCGGGGAACGAGGGTCGTCCCTTCGTTCCCTTCCCTCCGTTCCCCCCTCCGTTCCCTCTAGTTCCCTCTCCGTTCCCTCCCATAGAAAAATGCCCCCGGCTCCCTGAGAACCTCACTGGCAAGCAGTGAAGCGGTATCAGGAGTTACGCCAAGTGGCATTACTCACAATATATTCAAAACATACCATGCTGTCAATATTCTACTTGACAGCGCCTGGGTGGAACGATAGCTACGGTCTCCTCTGTTCCAAAGTCTCCTTCGGGCGACTTTTTCAAAACAGAAAACCCGCAGGCGTTTATTCAACGCTTGCGGGTCTGTATGCCCGGCAGGATTCGAACCTGTGACCTTCAGAGTCGGAGTCTGACACTCTATCCAGCTGAGCTACGGGCACTCAACGGATGGTATGATATCACACCGGCCATGGAAAGTCAAACAATTCGTCATGCCTTGCCGGAAGAAATCAGTCTTCCGTTTTTTTCATGGTGAAGCAGACTGTGTACGGTTCGTCCGTCACCTCGTACAGGGGAATCAGGCGGAAGTTTTCCGGCTGTTTCCGGGTGCGGTAGGTGTTCTGCATCCAGACGAAAACGTCATAGGTATGCGGCGTTTCCGGCAGCAGGAAGTCCCCCGGCGCCGCCGGATCCCCGGCGATGCCGCGGTCTTTGTCCGTCAGGCCGGCGAGGACGATCGGGCCGTCCACCAGGGAGCCCATCTCCGGCGCGCCTTCGAGCGGCTCAAACCGCACCTCGCTCGGGAAGAACACGTCCAGCTCCTCCCCGTTCCACGCGCGCTCCAGTACAATATATCCGTCCCGGATGACCAGGCTTTCAATTGTCTCTCCGCCCAGTTTGATTTCCGGCGTGCCGGCGCACCAGGCCGGTACGCGGAGCTTCAGGGCGAAGGACGCGCCGCCCGCGTCCACCGTGAACCGCAGGCTCCACCGGCTGACGCGGCCGCCGCTGTGTTCGTCGAAGAGCACCTGGTTGTTGTAGTTCTTCATATGCACCGCCTGCTTGACCCGGGCTTCCCCGGCCTCCAGGCGAATCACAGCTTCCGAGGGAATATACTGGCTGACGGTAACGTCCTTCCCGTCTGTGTACCAGATCAGTTCCGGATAGATCGTCTGTGCCTGGACCATCGTCCCGAAGCAGCACCAGAAATCCCGCGTGCGGCTGCCCCAGGTCTTCCGGCTGCCCGGCGCCATGGGCAGGAAATAGGTGGGCATGCCGGTCTGCCGGTTCTGCTGGGCCAGGAATCCGTTGTAGATCGCCCGCTCAATATAGTCGGCGTAGCGGACGTCCCCGGTCCAGCGGTACAGGTATTCGGCCGTGCGCACCATGTTGTACACCGTACAGAACTCCTGGTCCGTTCCGGTCAGGAACTGCGCGTGGGCGTGCGGCGGAATCCAGAATTCCCCGGCGTTGGAACCGGTAGTGGAGAACATGCCGCGGTCGGTGACCGCCGTCTTCCAGAAGGCTTCCATCCGCTTCCGCCACTTCTCGTCCCCGGTGACTTCCCACAGTCTTCCGGCGCCGTGGGACACAGGAATGGAGGAGTTCGCGTGGTCGTCGGACAGCGCGTCGCCGCCTTCGTCCAGGCGCGTGTAAAGGGCGTTGCCCTCATACGCTTCCACCAGCGTGCGATACTTATCCTTCCCGGTCAGGGCCAGCAGGTCCGCCCAGATTTCCAGCATGCCGCCCTGCTCGCCGCTGAAGATGGCGGCCGGATCGGATTCCCGCATCTCCCCGGTCCAGCGGACATACCAGTCCGCCATGTGGTCCAGGATGTCCAGCGCCTCTTCGTTCCCCAGCTTCTCATATACGTCCTTCAGGCCCAGGAGCGTCTTGTGCATCGTATACTGCGGGGACCAGATATACCGGTCCGGTTTCATCATATAAAAATACTTTTCCGGAATCGATCCGGCCCATTCCCCGCCGTTCAGTTTCTGGCAGCGGGCCAGTTCACGCACGATATGGTCCAGCTTCGCGCGCAGCTGCGGCCTGTCCCCGTTCGCACACAGCTCCGCCGCGGCGGAAAGCCAGTGGCCGAGGAAATGCCCGCGCAGCTGGCAGCTCGGTGCTTCCCAGCCCCAGTGGAGCTTCGCCTTCGCGGGATCGGGCAGCACCTGCATGTCCGGCAGGATGATCCCGGCCTCCAGGTAGAAGTTCTGCAAAAGGCAGGTGGAATCCAGCTCCATCAGGTAGGCTTCGTTCAGGTCCATCCTGCGGCGGAAGAGTCCGGGCAGAATCCGGACGTCCCCGATATTCGCGCGTTTCAGCATATTTGTTTTCCCTCCCGGCAATCTGTTGGCTGCATCATACCATACAACGGGGAAAAAGAGAACCGGAAAGTTCCGTTTTCCGGCGTGCTTCCGGAGCCGGAACTTGTTCCGGGTTTGCTCTCTTTTCCCCGGCCGGTTGACATCCGCCCCGGGCGGTGTTTTAATCGTTTTGGATTATAAAAACAGGTCATATTCACCGGAAAGCGGGTGCGGATTATGAAAGAACGGAAGACGGGTATCCGGAAGCTCTGGGCGGCGGCGCTGATCTGCCTGCTGCTGGTCCTTTTGTCCAGCGCGGCACTGGCACAAGGAGCGATGGACGCGGTCAGGATTTCCTATACAGGGGATATCAATTTCTGGGATCATACCGAATACTGGCCGAACGGTAAAATCAGGCTGAGCACCACCTACGATCGTTCTGGGATTTCCAATCTGGAAGAGTACAACGAGCAGGGAAAACTCGTAAAGAATACTCGTTACACGGACGGAGCGCCGTACGAGGTGGACGAGTATGAGTATAATGAAGCCGGAAAAGAGATCGTTCGGCATCACTACCTGGCGGATCGTTCAGAAGGATATGAATATCGCCGCTATACAGACTATGAATCCCCCGACCGGATCGCGCGCGTCTATCTTGTCGACAGTAACGGTGAGCGCACTGAGAAGATATATGAATACTCCGCTGACGGCTCGTATAAAATCACTACCTACAGCGGTATGATCAAATACCCGGACGCCATCTACATGGAGGCATGGTACGACAGCGGCAATCGGGAAACGAAGCATATCTCCTACGATGTTATGGACGGCACCGTCTATGAGGTCACAACTTTTGACTATGTCCTGGACGGAAACGGGAAACTGATCCGGAAAACCGAAACGGTGGAGAGCCATTCCACCATCTACATCAGCACGGTGACAATCACAGACTATGAACGCGACGCGGAAGGCAAGTTGCTTCGCACGGTCGAGAAACTATGCTACAGCGATGGTACGCCCGCCAGTATTTCTGAATATGATTACACCGATCCGTACCGGACCGTCAGTTACGTTACCTATTATGACCTTCAGGG
Organism: Clostridiales bacterium; assembly: GCA_024695415.1. Classification (GTDB taxonomy): domain Bacteria; phylum Bacillota; class Clostridia; order Christensenellales; family Aristaeellaceae; genus Aristaeella. Next base: position 3,757 of record JAILIE010000061.1, read on the forward strand.
GAATATCTCTACTGACCATGCTCTGGAATATGAATATATAGAAGACCGGAATACCAACAGAACGCTGTTTAATCGGAGCTACTGGACATATTCCGGTAACTGGGACGTCACGGTCTATTTCTATGAGGACCCGATGGAGAGCGGCCTGTCGCTTTTCCCGCGCCAGCAGACCGCGGGGCCGGTCTGCCAGCTCCTGGAGACCGACCTCGTATCCGGGATGCACCATATGACGCGCGCCGACGTGCTGGAGTATATGTATGCCCGTGAGGTGGCGCCCGGCGTCTATGATTCCGACGCCGTATTCAAAATGATCGACTGGCCCGGTACCATGAGGTTCGTCTTTGATTCAGATGAAAATGACGGGACGGATGAAGATTTTCTCCGCCGTATCTGGTGGTGCTGCCGGGGCGAGGATACGGATATTGACGAGATCATGATGTACCTGGAAGACTGGGGCACCGAGTTGTCCAACGAATACCACATCGGCGATTCCAACCGGGTGGACCTCTGGGTACTGAACGGTAATTTCGCATCATATCAAAGCGATGTCAGCCTGATCTGGGGAACCATCGACGGGGAGTTCTGGACCATCATCACGACGACCTTCCCCACCTCCAACACCCCGAACACGGACGAATGGTCCTGGACCCCGGAATGGAACAGCGGGGAAAAGGTCCTGCTCGATACCGCCGTGTCCCCCGCTGCCCCGGAACTGCCCTCCGGGCCCCGGTTCGATCCGGAAAACGGCCGGATTGACGAACCGGCGGATTCCGGTGAAACATGGAATCCCGCTCCGGCGAATGATTCCGGCGATTCCGTCGCCGGTCCTTCCGTTGCCTACGAGGAGCCGCAGTACGCCGACGTCTGGGTCCACCGCTGGATCTGCGCGGAGGAGCCGGATACCCAGGTGATCATCACGGCCAATCCGGACGGCTCGCTGCATATGGACGCGTCCTTCTACCGGATGGCCGGTTTCGAAGCTGACCTGGTTCCGTATGACTGGCAAACGATTGAGTTTATCGCGGATCATGAGGAATTCCTCGGTTTCCTGAGCGTGGACGCAAGCGGAAAGCTGCACGTGGAGGTGACCGGCGGATACGCCCTGGGAGACGACGGCCCGCTCCGGGATTACTTCGCGGAGAACGATTTCGTCTTCATCACCGACAATCCGCCGGATCTCAGCCGCTACGCGAATTCCGGAGGCTTTGTGCCTCCGGAGGAAACCGTCGTCACGGAGGCGCCGGCAACCCTGGTTCCGGTTCCTGAGGCGCCGTCTGTGGAAGCACCGGTTACAGAAGAGCCGGCCACAGAAGCGCCCGTCGCGGAAGCTCCGGCTGCGCCCGATCCCCGGGATCCTGCCACCTACGGGTTTGACGGGGATTTCACGATCATATCCGACGAGTACTGGACGCTGAGCCTGCTCGGCAAGGAAACCAGCCGGAAGATGCTGGGCCGGGAGGACGCCGCCTTTGTCTTCCGGATCCGGAATAACAGCGACCAGCCGCTGGCGCTGTCCATGGGCGGAAGCCTGAACGGCGAACTGTATATCGATAAGTACTGGGTCAGCAAGAGCACCAACGAGGCGGAGTTTACCAGCGGCATGCTGCTGCCTGTCGGCCTGGACGACGTTTTCGACCTGGTCTTCCTGAAGCAGGGCGACACGCCCTATACCCTGGACGAGCTGAAAAACGCGCAGCTGAACTTCAGCATCTGGAGTTCCACCGAGAGCAGTTTCCTGGACGACGTGCTCCGGGATTACCACGACATCCGGATCGAATGGGATGACAATCCGGACGGGTCCGGCATGGGACCGACGCCGATTCCGGAGCGGGAGCCGACGCTGCCGCCGGACTATGAACCGGTACCGGATCCCGGAACGCCCCCGCCCACCCCCGTGCCGGTGGAACTGCCGACGGACGTGCCCACCGCCGTCCCGACCGCTGTTCCGACGGATGTTCCGACCGATGTTCCGACTGATGTACCCACCGAAGTGCCCACCGCTGTCCCGACCGAGGTGCCGACGGAGGTTCCGACTCCCGCTCCGACAGAAGTGCCGACAGAAGTGCCGACGGAAGTACCGACCCCGGCGCCGACCCCCGAACCCACGGTTGTGCTGCTGCCCATTGCCGGGAACGGCAGCTACCGGAAGGTCATGATCAGCGAGGTGGAAGCCTCCAGCTATATCGGCGGGAAAGACCCCTCTGCCTACCTGCCCTTCCGGATGGTCGACGGCGAGGAAACCACCTCCTGGCAGTTCTCGACCAAGGTCACGCGCCTCGGTGAGGCGTATGTCTGGTTCCGGTTCGACCTGCCGGCGCGGCTGGACGAGATGTGGATCAAGAACGGCTTCTGGAAGGTGGAGGGAAACAAAAACCAGTACACCCGCAACGCCCGGGTAAAGAAGATGACCATCACGTTCCAGTATAACGGCGAAACCGAATACCGGGATCCCCTGACCATAACCCTGAAGGACGACAAGTCCATGATGGACTGGACGGTTATCGACCTGGGCGGCCGGGAGAATGTGACCGGCGTGCGCTTCTGCATCGAAAGCATCTACCAGGGCAGCAAGTTCAAAACCGACGTCTGCATCTCCGAGGTCATGTTCGTCCAGGCGGTGAACTGATCCTCCGGACGCGTTTTACACAGCGAACCCGGCTCGTAACGAGCCGGGTTCGTTTCTGTGCGGTTCCGCGTAAATTACCAGAGGACCTTCTTCGCGTCCTCCGCGGTGGCGAAGGGACCGGGCAGCGCGTCCAGTCCGCGGTGTCCTCCGAAATAGTCCTCGTTGAAGAGGATGTCCGTTCCGTCGGGATTCTCGAAGCGCTGTTCCGGCTCGAAAGCCTTCCCCAGCGACTCAGTGGCCAGAATGCCCGCGCGGAAATCCTTCAGGTAGGTGTAGACGTTGGTCTTAAGGGTCCACTTCCCGTCCTTCTCGGTCAGTTCCGCCTTTACCTTCGCCTTTTTGTTCTCCAGGAAGTTCTTTTCCTTCGCGTAGACGGTGGCGCCGTTGAAATAGGCGTTGCCGTCCACCCATACCGGCAGGTGGCCGAAGTGGGCCTGGGCCAGGCCGCCCATGTTCGGCTGGCCTTCCGGGGAGAAGGGAGCGAACCACTCCTCGTAGGTCGGGAAAATGTCGAAGGGCGCGGTGCCGACCACTTCGTAGTCCGCGTTCTGGGGCGTGCGTTCCGGATGCGCGACGGGGCCGTTCTGGATGAAGATGTTGTTGTAGATCCGGTCGTCCCCGTGCAGGATCGTCATGAAGCCGGCGACCTCCGTGCGGTGGCGGATATGGTAGGGCGTGTAGCGGGGTTCCCGCTGGCCGTTGACCACGCTGTCCACGCCGCTGTTGATCAGGCTGAAGGAGCCGAGCATCAGGTTATGGATGCAGGCGATACCCTCGCTGGGGATGGTCACGTTCACCGGGCTCATCAGGATGTTGTTGTCGATCAGGGTCGGGCCGTGGCCGACCTCGATGAACACGTCCGTGGAGAACATGGCGCCCATCGCGTGTTCGCGGCCTTCCGGCGGCCAGTTGTCATGCATCAGGTTCCGGGTGATGCGCGCGCCCTGGGCTTCCCAGTCGAGCCATACGCCCATGATGCAGTTGTGGATATGGTTCCGGCGGATCGTCACGTCGATACCCGCGTGCAGCTTGATGCCCGCGGTTTCCGCGCCGCCCAGCTGCTGGGAATTGCAGATATGGTGAATATGGCAGTCCTCGATGACGGAGAACACGCCGCCCATCCGGCCGACGATGCCGGTCTGCTCGCAGTGATGCACCTCGCAGCGGCGCACGATATGGCTGCCGACCTTTTCCTTCAGCCATCCGTGGTACTGGCCACGGCACACCGCGTCACGCTCCATCTGGGTCGGGCTCTTGACCTTCTTATGGAAGAAGTACATGTCGTTTTCCGGATCCAGGTACTTTCCCAGGGAGATGCCGCAGCAGCGGCTGTTGCTGACCTCGCAGTCCTCGATGATCCATCCCTTCGACCAGTGCGGGCCGATCAGGCCGTCCTGGTAGGCCGCGGGCGGCGCCCAGGTCGTGGCCGCCTTCGTCAGCACGAAACCGCTGACCGTGATATAGCCGACGCCGGTTTTGTCCGGCATGAACACGTTCCGGCGGACGCTGATCTCCACCTTCTCCGCGTTGGGATCCTTGCCCTGGAAATTGGCGTAAAGGACGGTCTCATTCCCGTCCTGTTCGGTGTACCACAGGTACGCGGCGTCCTCCTGGTCCCAGGCGCAGGGATCCGGCTTGCCGGCCTTGCATTCCTCCAGGGTGGATACCTCATACATCGCGCGGTCGTTCAGGTAAACCGAGCCGGTATGCCGAACCTTGGGAGAGAAGTACCAGTCGCCGCACACCTGGGTGGTGTAGGGATTGTACGCGCCGAACACGCCGTTGTTCACGCGGGCGGTCCAGATCCCGCCCTTTTTCTTCCATCCGGTCACTTCCTCCGCGCCGGTAATCACCGCGCCGAGGGGCTTTTCGCTGCGGTAGGTGATCCGGGCGTTCTCCTCGCCGGCACAGACCGGGTTCACATATTCCCGGTATACGCCGGGGGCCACGACGACCTCATCCCCGGGGCGGGCGATCTTCGCAGCGTCGTTGATGTGGCGGAAGGGGGTTTCCTTGCTTCCGTTCCCTTCCCGGCCGGCCTGGATATTGACATAATAAATCATGCGGTGGTCCTCCTTTATCGGTAGATCCTGTAGTGTCCGGTCAGCATCATCAGGCAGAAGAAATACAGGCAGTTGTCATAGTAGCGGCGCTTGCCCTTCCGCAGGGGCAGCTGCGCGAACTCGCGCATGAAGCGGAGGCGGTGTACGCTTTCGCTGCATACCGACGCGGCGCCGAGCACCGCGCGGATGGCGGTGGGGTGCATGGCGGGTTCCTCCTGCGGCGTGCCGTCCAGTTTGTACGCCCACAGGTTTTCCATGTCCTCCCCGGCAAAGAAGTCCTGCAGGCGGGTGTTCACCGCGTCCTCCTCCGGGTGCGCCCCAAACCAGATATGGTCCAGCGCAATGTTCTCAGCCACCCGGTAGGCGTCGGAATAGTACTCCCAGGGCTTGCGGAACAGAAGCACCATCTGTCCGTCGTACGCGGCGTATTCCGGGCTCAGGCCGGTCACCGGGTGCGCGGACTTCGCGATGTACGCGCGGCTGGCCGCCGCGGCCTTCCGCCAGAACTCCCGGTCCTCCTCGTTCGCCTTTTCCGCGAAGAGGTCGTAGAAATGCGGCAGGTGGTAGCTCGGGTCGCTGATCATCATGCCGGGCACGAAGCGGATCAGCAGCGTTTCCGGGTCCCACATCGGCTGGCCGCCGGGAGTGATCTCATGCTGGTGCACCGCATGGCGGAGGATTTCCCGGGCCTCGGCGGAATAATTGAAGATGCCTTCCCCGTCGCCCCAGCGGGCGGACGCCATGAACAGCGCCATCGCGAAATACTCCTCGCCGTCCGGCGCCGGGCCTTCCGCGTTATGCTTCCCGTCCAGCCGCACCGACCAGGCAAAATACCCCGCGAAGGGGCCTTCCCGCAGCCGCATGTAGCGGTCGGTAAAGTTCCACAGTTTGTCGAAGATGTCCTGCCGGTCCATCTGCACGCACATCATCATCCCGTAGCTCATGCCCTCGGTCCGAGCGTCGATGTTTCCGGTGTCCACCATGCACCAGGCGTCCTCGTCCGTCCGGTGGCAGAAATTCTCCTCCGGGTCAAAGAAGATCGTCTGGAAAGCGGCGCGGACCTTCTCCTCCGCCTCCGCGTCCCCGACGCCGACCTCCACGAGGTAATTCGGGTATATTCCGGTCCTGATGGCTCCCTCTTTCATGAAACCCTCCGTCCACTCTGTTTTCCTATTTGTACGTACCTTTAGCTCCATTATATCCGAGCGGAAAATCCCCGTCAAGCTGAAATTCGGAAGCTTCCTGTATCTGGATAATCAAGCCTTTCCGGTTGCTTCCCCGGGACAAATACGGTATCATATACGCGAACCGGAAACCGAACAAAAAAACCGTTACAGGAGGAAGAACGTGCGCATTCTTTTGATCCGCCATGCCGAGCCGGATTACACCGTAGACTCCCTGACGCCCAAGGGTCGGGTGGAGGCGGAACTGCTCTCCCGCCGCATGGCCGGCTATGATATCCGGGATTACTATGTCTCCCCGCTGGGCCGCGCGCGGGATACCGCGGCGTATACGCTGGAGAAGACCGGCCGGGAGGCGGAAGTGCTTCCCTGGCTGAAGGAATTCAGCGGGAAATACCCGGATCCGGAAACCGGGAAGCTCCGCCTGGCCTGGGACATCAAACCCCGGATCTGGAATGAGTACCCCGGCGTATTCGATATCCATACCTGGCTGGAAAACCCGCTTTTCGACGAAGGAAATTTCCGTCAGGTCTGGCAGGAGACCGTGGACGGCGTGGACGCGCTGATGGCGCGCTACGGCTATGAAAAGGACGGTCCGGTCTGGCGCTGCGACAAAAATACCGGCGACACGATTGCGCTGTTCTGCCATTTCGGTATCAGCATGGCCGTCGCCGGATATATGATGGATATGTCTCCCATGGTGCTCTGGCACCGGACCCTGACCCTGCCCACCTCCGTCACGGAACTCGTGACCGAGGAGCGGATCCGCGGCGAGGTTTCGTTCCGGATGACGCGCCTCGGGGATATCACGCACCTGGAAGCCGCCGGGGAGCCCCGCTCCACCGCCGGCCTCTTCCCGGAATGCTACACCGGCATCGACTCCACCGACCCGGCTGTCAACGGAACACGATAATCACGCGATAAACTGGAACGCGCAGAAGGCCGCGTAGACACACAGCAGGATGATGCCCTGCACGCGCGTCAGCTTGCCCCGGATCAGGGCGGGAATCGTCATGAAGGCCATGACGAAGAGCATCACCGGGATATCCACGACCAGGGAACCCAGCTTGCCGGCGATCATCGGGGCGTCCAGCTTGTTGATGTCGAACGGGTTCAGGGTGATGCTCAGGCCGCTGACCAGCACCAGGTTGAACAGGTTCGCGCCGACGATGTTCCCCAGGCTCAGCGCGCTGTGGCCCTTCGCCAGGGCGGTGATGGCAGTCACAAGCTCCGGCAGGCTGGTACCCAGGGCCACGAAGGTCAGGGCGATCACCGATTCCGGAACGCCCATCGCGGTCGCGATCTGCGTGCCGTTGTCCACCAGCAGCCGCGCGCCGACAGCGATGCACGCCGCGCCAGCCACCAGCATCAGGATCATTTTCCAGAGCGGGGTTTCCTCCGCTTTTTCTTCTTTTTCCGCTTCTTCCTCCCCGGCGCCGATCAGGCCCTTGCGTTTCCCGTTCCAGATCGTGTAGGCGATATAGGCGGCGAAGATCACCAGCAGGATAATGCCGATCCAGCGGGCGAAATACCCGGTGGCGTAGGCGGTCACCGCGTAGATCGCCGCGGCGGCGAAGAAAAAGATCACCGGCACCTTAAAGCTCTCCCCGTCCACCTTGCAGGGACGGATGGCGAAGGTCAGCGCCGAGATCAGCGCGGTATTGCAGATCACGCTGCCGATCGCGTTGCCGTAGGCGATACCGCCATGGCCGCTGAGCGCGCCGGTGGCGGACACCAGCACTTCCGGCAGGGTGGTCCCGATCGAGACAACGGTCGCGCCGATAATCAGCTCCGGCACGTGAAAGCGGCGGGCCAGGTCCGTGGACCCGTCCACAAACCAGTCCCCGCCCTTGATCAGAAGGGCCAGGCCCAGGATAAACAACAGTACCGGTACCAGCATTTCCTCCACGCTTCCTTTCGTTTCCGGAGTATGGAAAGATTGTATCACATCTTTCGCTGAAAAACACCCTGTCCGTGCCGGAATCCGCCCTCTATTTCTCCGAATTCAGAGAAATAGAAAAAAGCCTGCAACTCTCGTCACAGGCTATTACGCTTCCGTGGTCTTACTGCTTCGCGATTTCAACCAGCTTCGCAAAACCGGCGGCGTCATTGACAGCCAGGTCGGCCAGCATCTTGCGGTTGACTTCGATGTTCTGCTTCTTCAGACCCGCGATGAAGGTAGAGTAACTCATACCGTTCAGCCGGGCGGCAGCGTTGATACGGGTGATCCACAGGCGGCGGAATTCGCGCTTGCGGAGTTTCCGTCCGATGAATGCGTAACGCAGGCTGCGGGCAACCTGTTCTTTCGCGGCGCGGTACTGCTTGGATTTCGCTCCCCAGTAGCCCTTCGCCAGCTTCATGACCTTGCGGCGACTCTTATGGGCGTTCACAGCCCTCTTAATGCGTGCCATGATTGTTTTCCTCCTTGCCGGTTAATGAGCTTATTTGTAAGGCAGCAGCTTATGAATGGTGCGGGCTTCCGCGGCGTTGTCCACAATACCGGGATTCCGCAGGTGGCGGGTGCGCTTGGTGGTCTTCAGACGCACCTGGTGGTTGGCGTTCATCTGCTTATGCTTTACAATACCGGATTTGGTAAAGGAAAAGCGCTTGGCAGCTCCGCGATGGGATTTCTGTTTAGG
>JAILIE010000069.1 GCA_024695415.1 Clostridiales bacterium
AAAAAACCAGGCAGGAGCGGGTGCTCCTGCCTGGAGGATATTCGGGGGATTACCGGATCAGCGTGATGTTCCGGAAGACGCTGACCAGGGTGTTGGCGACGGTGGACATGGTCTTGATGAAGATGTCCAGCGCAACGCCGACGACGTCCTTACGGGTATCGCCGACGGTGTCGCCGGTGACCGCGGCCTTGTGGGCAGCGGTGCCCTTGCCGTGGCCTTCGAGCTCGCCGGATTCAATATACTTCTTGGCATTGTCGAATGCGCCGCCGGAGTTGCCCATGAAGATCGCGCGCGGGATTGCCACGATGGTCGCGCCGATCAGCAGGCCGCCGACGAATTCCACACCGAAGATGAAGCCGCCGACCACCGGGATGACCATGGCCAGGATGGAGGGAACGAGCATCTTCTTCAGCGCCTGGCGGGCGGCCAGGGAGATCATGCGGTTGTAGTCGGGCGTCTTCTTGCCGGCCAGCACTTCAGGCGTCAGCTGCTTGTCGCCCTCGTCGGCCATCAGCTTGGCGGACTCGATCGTGTTGTCGGTCAGCATGGCGGAGAAGTATTCCACCAGGGCGCCGCCGATGATCGCGCCGGCGACGACGACGAAGGAAGCGATATTCAGGGTCATTTCCTTGCCGGCGGCGGTGTAGTTACCGACGTAGGAAACGATCAGGGACACGGTGGCAAAGGCGGCGGAACCGATGGCGAAGCCCTTGCCGACGGCCGCGGTGGTGTTGCCCACAGCGTCCAGCTTGTCGGTGATCACACGGACCTTGGCATCCAGGTGGCAGCTTTCGGCCAGACCGCCGGCGTTGTCCGCGATGGGGCCAAAGGCGTCGATCGAAACGGTGGTGCCGACGAAGGCCAGCATGCCCAGCGCGGCGACAGCCACGCCGTAGAGGCCGGCCAGCTTACCGGAGACGAACAGCGCGATACCGATGACCAGGATCGGCAGCAGGCAGGAACGGGAGCCGATCGCGTCACCCTTGGTGATAACGAAGGCTTCGCCTTCCGGCGCCATGCCGGCCAGGGCCCGGGTGGGCTTATAATCCGTGGAGGTATAGTATTCGGTAATGGAGCCGATGGCCACGCCGCTGGCGATGCCCAGGACCGCGCAGATCCACGGGGTCGCCCAGCCGGCTACCCAGTTGTAGGTGTCCTTCAGGACGGAGGCGTCCACGTTCGCGAAGCAGATGGCCGCGGCGCCGAGGCCCAGGACCATGGTCAGGCCGGCGGAAATCCAGGTGGCCAGGTTCAGTTCCCGGGAAGGATTGTTGCCCATCTTCTTGAAGGCGGCGTAGACCAGGCCCAGCAGGCAGCTGAGCAGGCCGGCGCCGGCGAGCAGGACGGGGAACAGGAGGGTGCCGTTGAAGACGCCTTCCAGCGCGGCCATGTTCTCAGCGAACTTGTCCTTGTACTGGCCGAAGAGGATGACGCCGATCATCAGGGTGGCGGAAATGGTGGCCACGAAGGATTCCAGCAGGTCGGAGCAGTTGCCGGCGATGTCGTTCACGTTGTCGCCGATGAAGTCCGCGATGACGTTCGGCACGCGGGAGTCATCCTCGGGCAGGTCGTTCCGGACCTTGGCCAGGATATCGGCGGAGATGTCCGCCGCCTTGGTATAGTTGCCGCCGGCCACGCGGTTGAACATGGCGACCAGCGAGCAACCCAGGGAGTAGGTGGAGATCCGCATGATGGTGGGGTTGACGCCTTCGAGGGTGGCGAGGATACCGCCGCCCGCGACATCATGCTTCACATTGCCGAAAATGAACAGTACCGCCATCAGGCCCAGCAGGCCGAACGCCTGCACGGACAGGCCAGAAACGGAACCGCCGGCCAGGGCGACCTTCACGGTCTCGCCGATGGACATGCTCTCCTTCGCCTTATTCGCCGTACGCACGTTGGCGTAGGTGGCGGAGCGCATACCGATGACGCAGGCGCAGGAGGACATCAGGGCGCCGAAGAGGAACGTGATGCCCGCGGTCTTTTCCACAAAGAGGCTGAACACCACAGCCAGCACGGCCACCACGATGATGATGGTCCGGTATTCGGTCTTCATGAAAGTGTTCGCGCCGGAGCGGATGATGCCGGCCATTTCCGACATTTCCTCCGTCCCTTCCGGCATTTTCTTGATCCGGAAATAATTGTACGCGACGTAGCCGATCGCGGCGACGATCACGCACAGAATCGGGATATACCATACGCTGTCCATAATCCCCATCTCCTTAAGCACATAATAGGATCGAATTCCGACCTATTATATATAAAACAAAGGGGTTTTTCCATTCCTTTTTTGGGAAATAACCGGGATAATCCGGCAATTATTCCGGCTTGCCAATTGAAAAGGGACCTTTTATAATATCCATACTGTTTCGGGAAGGAGGGGACGCGCGGTGAGACGGGAGAAAAACCAGTATATTTTTGCGTCCGATTCCGCCCGCCTGCAGCGGACCCACCGCTTCCGCAACGCGGTGCTGATCATCCTCCCGATCCTGATCGCGACGGTGTTGATCACCAATGTGATGGTATCCCGCCATGTGCGGCTTACAGAGGTACGGCAGACGGTGCTGAACCTGCCGGCTGACCTGGAAGAATACTCCATCCTGCATATCAGCGACCTGCACGGGGCCCGGTACGGGGAAAAACAGAAGGCGATTGAGACCGCGCTGGGGAGCATCCGGTATTCCTGCGTCGTGATGACCGGGGATATGCTGGGGGAGGACCATGACGTGGAACCCCTGCTGGAGCTGATTGCCCTGCTGCCGGAAGAAACGCCGAAATACTATATTCCCGGGGACGAGGACGGAGACTACCTGGACAGCCGCGCGCACAGCAGCCTTTCCGTCTTTACGGACTGGGCGGTGCGGCTTCAGGAGGCCGGGGTGGTGATTCTGGACCGGCCGGTGAAGGAAACCCGCGGGAAAGGAACCATCTGGTTCGTTCCGGAGGAACTGTACTCGGTCAACCTGGACGCGCTGGAAGACGTATACAACAACCAGCTCAAAAGCCTGAACGACCGGGCGGCCAGCCTGACGGCCGACGAGGCGGCCCGGATCCGCGTGCTGGAATACGAGCTGGAGCGGATCGGGGCGATCCGGGAAAGCAAAGCCGAATTCGACGCCGGGGACATCCAGGTGGTGCTGACCCATACCCCGCTGACGGAGGAATATATCCAGAACGTGATCTCCTGGAGCGGGAAAGAGGATTACTTCTCCATGCGGTATGCCGGGCTGATCCTGGCCGGGCATTACAACGGCGGGCAATGGCGCGTTCCCTTCGTCGGGGCGGTGTATGTGCCGGAGCTGGGGTGGTTTCCGGAGGATTCCGAGGTCCAGGGGATGAGTTATCCGCGGGGGATTCCGCAGTATATCAGCCCGGGGCTGGGGTCGGACCCGCATTATGACTGGATGAAGGGGAGATTGTTTAATCCGCCGGTGATTACGCGGATTACGCTGACAAGATACGCAAAGTAAACCGGAAGGAGGGGCGGGCGGTGCTGAGATTCTGGAATCGGAGAAGCAAAAAGCACGAGATCGATATGACCGAAGGCCCGCTTCTGCCTAAAATCCTGTCGTTCTCCGGGCCGCTGGTGCTGACGGGCATCATGCAGCTTTTATACAACGCGGCGGATGTGATCGTGGTCGGGAACTACGCGGACGGGCATGAGCCGCTGGCGGCGGTGTCCTCCACCGGATCGCTGATCAACCTGCTGGTGAATATATTCATGGGGCTGAGCGTCGGCGCGAGCGTCGTGATCGCCCGGCGGTACGGGGCGCGGGACGTGCCCGGGATGCGGAAGGCGGAGCATACGGCGATGACTGTCGCACTGCTGACCGGATTCGGCGTCGGCCTGTTCGGCTTCCTGATGGCCCGGCCGCTGCTGGAGATGATGGGATCGCCGGCGGACGTGATCGACGGGGCGACCCTGTATGTTAAAATCTATTTCCTGGGGATGCCGGCCAACATGCTTTACACCTTCGGCGCCGCTGTGCTGCGGGCGGTGGGGGATACAAAGCGGCCGATGTTCTACCTGATGATCGCCGGGCTGGTGAACGTGCTGCTGAACCTGGTGCTGGTGATCGTTTTCCATATGGACGTGGCCGGCGTGGCTATCGCCACGGTGGCGAGCCAGGTGATCAGCATGATCCTGGTGCTGACCTGCCTGCTCCGCACGCGCGGCGTGATCCAGCTGGTGATCAGCGAATGCCGGATCGACCGGAAGAGCCTGCGGGAGATCATCCGGATCGGGCTGCCGGCCGGACTGCAGGGGAGCCTGTTCTCCATCTCCAACGTGCTGATCCAGTCCTCGGTGAATTCCTTCGGGTCGGTGGTCATGGCCGGGAACGGCGTGGCCTGCAATATCGAGGGTTTCGTCTATACGGCAATGAACGCGCAGCACCAGGCGGACATGACATTCGCCAGCCAGAACTACGGCGCGGGCAAGCCGGACCGGGTCCGGAAGACCCTGTGGTGCTGCCTGGGCGCCGTGACGGTGACCGGGCTGGCGATGGGCCTGGTGATCCGCCTGTTCGGCGCGCCGCTGATGGGCCTGTACAATTCGGATCCGGACGTGATCAGCGCCGGCCTGGTCCGGATGGACGTGATCCTTCCCACCTATTTCCTGTGCGGGCTGATGGACGTGATGGTCGGCCAGCTGCGCGGAATCGGCTATTCCATCATGCCGATGATCGTATCCCTGACCGGCGCGTGCCTGTTCCGGATCGTCTGGATCCTGACGGTATTCGCCGCGAATCCCACGCCGACCATCCTGTATCTGTCCTATCCCATTTCCTGGTTTGTGACGTTCGCGGCGCACGGCGCCTGCTACCTGCTGTCCGCCCGGAAACGCCTGAATACCCTGCGCGCCGCGGATTGACAAACCCGCGGGAGCGCCTTATCATGAGAGCATCGGATGAAAACGGACCCTTCGCGGAGGTGGCCGGACATGAACGATGCTCTTTTTGCCGCGCGGGAAAAACTGAAAACGGTGACACCGCTGAAGAGGGACTGCGGAAAAATCTGCGGCGCCCGCTGTTGCCGTTCCCTGGACGGGGAGGAAACCGGCATGCTGCTGTTTCCCGGCGAGGAGGAGGAATACCGCGGAAGGCCCGGATGGAAGGTGCTGGATACGGAAAGGGGCCCCCTGGCGGTCTGCCCGGGGACGTGTGAGCGGGACGGACGCCCGCTGGCGTGCCGGATGTTCCCGCTGCTGCCCGTGATCCGGGAGGCGGGAACGGCCGCAGAGACGGACCTGCGGGCCGGCACGGTCTGCCCCCTGGCGCGGCAGGGAATCCGCGCCATGGATCCCGCGTTCGTGGAAGCGGTGAAGGAGGCAGGCGCCCTGCTGGCGGCGGACCCGGCGCAGCGGGCGTTCCTGGAGCGGCTGGCCGCGGAGCAGGAGGAGCTCAGGCAGATGAAAAGGGAATGGAGGGGAAAGCATGTTTGAACAGGTCGGCGTCCATCGGGAAGTATACGGAAACGGGGAGAACCTGCTGGTCTGCGGAAATGTGATGTCCCCTCCGGAGGAAATCACGAACCTGGCGGGACAGGCGCAGTGCGTATACCTGGATCCCCCGTTCATGACCGGAGAGAAGTTTGAGCGGACCCGGCCCTACGGGGAAAAGGGGTGGAAGAAAGGCACGCCGGTCGTCCGGTTCAAGGGGTATGAGGACCGGTTCGCGGGGGAGAAGGACTACCGGAAGCTGCTGCGGAAGATGGTGAAAACCTCCTGGAGCCTGCTGAAGCCGGATGGGGTTTTCTATCTCCACCTGGACTGGCGGATGGCCGCGCAGGCGCGCATCATCTGTGACCAGGTGTTCGGGAAGAACCAGTTCCTGAATGAGATTATCTGGAGCTACGAGAGCGGGGGACGGAGCAAGAAGTTCTTCTCCCGGAAGCATGACACGATCCTTTTGTACGCGCGGAGCCGGAAGTACCGGTTCGACATCACGAAGGTGCCGCTGGACCGGTCGACGAAACGCCGGAACCATATGGCGCGCGGCGTGGACGACCAGGGAAGGCTGTATTCCAGCATCGTGACCCGCGGGAAGGAATACCGGTACTATGACGACGAGCCGGTTTATCCGGGCGACGTATGGACGGATATCAGCCACCTGCAGCAGCGGGATCCGGAACGGACGGGATATCCGACCCAGAAGCCCCTGAAGCTGCTGGAGCGGCTGCTGCTGCCGGCGACGGAGCCGGGAGACCTGGTGGTGGACCTTTGCTTCGGCAGCGGGACCACGCTGGAGGCGGCCCAGCGGCTGGACTGCCGCTTCGCGGGACTGGACGCGAACCCCGAGGCGGCGGCCATCGCCCTTTCCCGGCTGAAGACGGAGAACCTGACTGTGATCTGCCCCTGCGGAAAGGGGAAGGCGGGACTGGTGACCGAGGAATCCGACGGCCGGTTCTTTATGGGCGGCCTGGAGACGGACAACCCGGCTTTCCCGGCTTCGGCGACCCCCGCGGACAACCTGGAGGCATGGGAGACCGGGCGGATCGAGGAAGGGGTGTTCTACGCGGAGCAGACCTGGCGCCGCAGCTTCCGGTATCCGGAACTGGTGCAGGCCCTGAAGACGGATCCGGAGCAAATCCGCGCGGTGATGACCACGGACGCGGCCGGTATCCGGAGGGCGTTCCGGAGAAGCGAAGAATAAAACATTTCCCTTGTGTTTTCATGCTGCCGGTGGTAGGATGAGCGTGCATGAAAGATCGCTTCGGCGATGAGATCTGAAGAGTGAAAGGATGAGCAACATGGCAGCAAAGAAACCGACAAAACCCGAGAAAGACACCGCTGTTTCCAACGTACAGGAGGAAAAGCTCAAGGCGCTGGAACACGCGCTGGCGGACCTGGACAAGCAGTTCGGAAAAGGCGCGGTCATCCGGATGGGCGCTGAGGCGACGAACCGGGACATCCCGGTGATTCCGACCGGATGCCTGACCCTGGATTACGCGCTGGGCGTCGGCGGGATTCCCCGGGGACGCATTGTGGAGATATACGGACCGGAATCCTCCGGTAAGACGACGGTGGCGCTGCATGTGGTCGCCCAGGCCCAGAAAGCCGGCGGCATCGCGGCGTTTGTGGACGCGGAGCACGCGCTGGATCCCGTGTACGCCCAGAAGCTGGGCGTCAAGGTGGACGAGCTTTATGTTTCCCAGCCGGATACCGGCGAACAGGCCCTGGAGATCACCGAAGCGCTGGTGCGCAGCGGCGCGCTGGACGTGGTCGTCATCGACTCGGTGGCCGCGCTGGTGCCGAAGGCGGAAATCGACGGCGAAATGGGCGATTCCTTTGTCGGCCTGCAGGCCCGCCTGATGAGCCAGGCCCTGCGGAAGCTGACCGGCGTAATCAACAAAACCGGCTGCGTGGCGATTTTCATCAACCAGCTGCGCGAGAAGGTCGGCGTGATGTACGGAAACCCGGAGACCACGCCCGGCGGACGCGCCCTGAAGTTCTACTCCTCCGTCCGGCTGGACGTCCGCAAGGGCGAGCAGCTGAAGAACGGCAGCGAGGTGGTCGGCAACCGGACGAAGGTCAAGGTGGTCAAGAACAAGGTAGCCCCGCCCTTCCGCGTCGCGGAGTTCGACATCATCTACGGCGAGGGCATCAGCGCGGAGGGAACGCTGCTGGACCTGGCGGTGGAAAAGGACATTATCCACAAGAGCGGCGCCTTCTTCTCCTATAACGACCAGCGCCTGGCCCAGGGCCGGGACAACGCCCGCACCTACCTGAAGGAGCATCCGGAGCTGGCGGCGGAGATCGACCAGAAGGTCCGCGCCATCCTCTTCGCGCCCAAGGACATCACCCCGGAGGAGCAGACGGCCGTCAACGCCCAGGAGGCGGAGGAAGAGGACGACCTGGCCCTGCTGGAGGAGGATCTCGGGGAATAACAGACCGGAACAGCACATTATTAGCACTCGCCGCCGGCGAGTGCTAATTTCTTCTTGCTTTTGTCCGCCTCCGGTGCTACAATACCGGCGGAACAAAGAAAATCAAGCTTCGGAAGAGTTTCCGGGGCTTCGGGAGGCAAAGGCATTATGGCGATTCAGAAAGAAAACGGTTCCGTATCCATCGATGCGCAGAACATTATGCCGGTCATCAAGCGCTGGCTGTATTCAGATAAGGATATCTTCCTGCGGGAAGCAGTTTCCAACGCGTGCGACGCGATCACCAAGTTCCGGATGCTGCATCCGGACAGCGAGGAAGCCATGACGGTGACCGTGTCGGTGGACAAGGAGCAGAAGACCATCCGCATTTCCGATACCGGCATCGGCATGACGGCGGACGAGGTGCGCAAGTATATCAACCAGGTGGCGTTCTCCGGCGCTTCGGAATTCATGAAGCAGTTTGAGGACAAACCGGACGAGAAGGCGGACATCATCGGCCACTTCGGCCTGGGCTTCTATTCCGTATTCATGGTCAGCGACAAGGTGGAGATCGAGACGCTGAGCAGCGAAGGCGAAGCGGAGCCGGTGCACTGGGTTTCCGAGGACGGGATGGGCTACGAGCTGTCCGAAGGCACCCGCGCCGCGCACGGAACGGATATCATCCTGCATATTACGGAAGAGGACAAGGAATTCCTGGAGACCTGGCGCGCGCGGGAGGTGCTGAACCGCTACTGCGGATACATGGCGTACCCCGTGATGCTCGAGGACGCGAACGCGAAGCCGGGGGAGAAGGAGGTGCCCGTCGGCGACGAGAAGAACGAGGACGGCTCCCCAAAGACCGAAAAGATCCTGGAGATGCCCAGGCCCCAGCAGGTCAACGACACGGCGCCCCTGTGGCTGAAGAAGCCGGCGGACTGCACGGACGAGGAGTACAAGGCGTTCTACCGTAAGGTGTTCATGGACTATGAGGAGCCGCTGTTCTGGATCCACCTGAACGTGGACTACCCCTTCAACCTGAAGGGCATCCTGTACTTCCCGAAGCTGAAGAACGACTTCGGTACCCACGAGGGCCAGATCAAGCTTTTCGCGGGACAGGTGTTCGTGGCGGACAATATCAAGGAGGTCATCCCCGAGTTCCTGATGCTGCTCAAGGGCGTGATCGACTGCCCCGACCTGCCCCTGAACGTCAGCCGCTCCTTCCTGCAGAACGACGGCTATGTGAAAAAGATCAGCGCGCACATCACCAAGAAGGTGGCGGACAAGCTGAACAGCCTGATGAACACCGAGCGGGAGACCTACGAGGGCTACTGGGACGATATCGCGCCCTTCGTCAAGTACGGCGCCATCAAGGACAGCAAGTTCTACGACATGGTCAAAGGCGCGATCCTGATGCGGAAGACCGACGGGAAGTATGTGACGATCGAGGAATACAAAGCCGCGAACTTCGACAAGACCGACAAAAAGGTCTATTACACCAACGACGAGAAGCGCCAGGCGGCATCGGTCAAGCTCTACACGGACCGGGGAATCGACGTGGCCGTGATGAGCACCCTGATCGACGGAAACTTCATGTCCTTCATGGAATACCAGGGCAAGGAGGAGGAGCGGGTGACCTTCGCCCGGGTCGACGCGGACATCGACGGGCTGAAGGAGGAATCCGAGGAAGGGAAGGAACTGGACGCGGAGAAGCTGCAGGCCATGTTCCGCTCCGCGCTGGGCCGGGAGGACCTGGAAGTGAAGCTGGAGTCCCTGGGCGACGCGGAGATGACCGCCATGGTGACCGAGGACGAGCAGATGCGCCGCTTCAAGGAGATGAGCAGGATTTACGGGCAGAACTTCCCGATGCCGGACAGCTTCACCCTGGTGCTGAACCGCCGGAACGAAACCGTGCAGGCCCTGGCCGGACGGGATCCGGAGGACGAGGATACAAAGATGATCTGCTGCCAGGTGTACGACCTGGCGCGGATGGCGGCCCAGCCGCTGGAGGCGGAGGAAATCACCGCGTTCCTGGAGCGGAGCCGGAAGATCCTGAGCCGCGTGGCCCGGGAAACCAAATAACGGAAGGACGGAACAGGGCGCCCCGGAGAGAAGCCGGGGCGCCTTGTTTCCGCCTTTACAAGGGCAAAGGGATTTTGATATACTGCAAAATGGAAGAAACCGGAAAAGAGGCAGTTGCTTTGAGCGGATTTCTGGACGGACTGAGGGATTTCAGCTTCGGCACCATGGCGCTGCGGCTGGCGCTGGCCATGCTCTGCGGCGGCGTGCTGGGATACGGCCGGAGCCGGCAGGCGCGGCCCGCCGGCCTGTGGACCTACATGCCGGCCTGTGTCGGCGCGACGGCGGCTGTGCTGCTGGCGGAAACCGTATTCAACAAGCCGGGAAAAAAGATCCGGCAGACGCCGGAATACACCCTGGAAGTGTTTTATAACGAGAAGAACCCGCTGGACGACGTGCTGCGGTACTGCAAGAACAATACCATGACCATCGTCCGGCTGAAGATTCACACCCTGGAGGACAGGGACCAGGCACAATACGCCGCGGAGGTTCAGCTGCGGGGCGGCGTGAACAGCGGGGATATGACGGAACGCGTGGAGCGGATGCCCGGAATCGTATCGGTCGTCACGCTGTAAGGAGGGGAACGGGATGTACGTATACTGCCTGTTCTGCCGGACGCAGCGCTGCAAACGGATCGCGCAGCTGATGGAGATCCGGGGCGTGAATCGGGCGTTTTCCCCGCAGATCATGCAGCGCCACCGGAAGCAGGGGCAGAACCTGCGGGAGGAGCGGGACCTGCTGCCGGGTTATGTGTTCATATTCAATGACGAGAAACTGACGGACTACCGGGTTTTCTTCGGGATCGACGGCGTGATCCGCCGGGTCGGCCGGCCGGAGGAATGGTACGAGCTGCAGGGCGCGGACCGGGAATTCGCCCTGAACCTGCTGGAAAAGGACGGCCTGGTCGGCGCGGTGCAGATGGTGAAGATCGGGGACCGGGTGAAGCTGGATGATCCCCTGTTCGCCGCCACGAAGGGCGAAGTGACCAAAATCGATTACCGGAAGGAACGGGCCCGGGTGGACTTCGTGTTCGACGGGCACGCGAGCTATGTATGGGTATCGCTGGAACAGGTGAAGGAGATTGATCGGAATGCCGTCACTGGAAGCGTATAAAGCCGCGCTGGACTACAGCTACGCGCCGGGCGTTTTTCCGAGCATGGAGTGCCTGGAGCACCGGCCGGAGCAGGTCCGCCGGCTGCTGGTTCATTCCTCGGCCGCGGGCCGGGAGGGCGTGGGCCGGCTGACCGCCCGGGCGGAGGCACTCGGCGTGCGGGTGGAGGAGGCGGACCGGGCGCTCGCCCGGATCAGCGGCAAAGAGAACTGCTTCGCCGCGGCAGTGTTCGGGAAGTTTTCGGACACGCTGGCGGCCGGGAAGCCGCATGTGGTACTGCACCACCCGGGAGACAGCGGCAATGTCGGAACCATCCTGCGGACGGCGCTGGGATTCGGCGTGGAGGACGTGGCGATGATCCGGCCCTGCGCGGACCCGTTTGACCCGAAGACGGTCCGGGCGAGCATGGGCAGCCTGTTCAGCCTCCGGATCCATCTGTACGACACCTTTGAGGATTACCGGGCGGATTACCCGGACCGGATGCTGTATCCGTTCATGCTGGACGCGTCCCTGCCGCTGGGGGAGGTGCTGAACGCGCCGCGCCCCGAAGCCTGGTCCCTGATCTTCGGAAACGAGGGGAGCGGACTGCCCGCGGAGTTCGCCGGATTCGGCCAGCCGGTCCGGATTGAAAGCAACGACCGGGTAGATTCCCTGAACCTGGCCGTCGCGGCGGCCATCGCGATCTACCGCTTTATGATCCCCGGAAACAAGGCTTGATTTGTTCGTACTTTTTGGCTCCAATCTATTGAAAATCAAGGAGTTGTCTGTTACAATGGGAACAACCTGAGGAAGGGATGTGTTTTTTGTGGCAGAACAGCCCAAGTATTTGCTGGTGGCGGACATCCTGCGCCGGGAAATCGCCCGCGGCGTATTCCGGGACGGGCAGACGCTGATGACGGAGGAGGATCTCCGCCTTCGCTTCGGTGTGTCGCGTCAGACGATCCGGCAGGCGATTGCCCTGCTGGAGGACGACGGGCTGGTGGACCGGCGCCGCGGAAGCGGCACCTATGTGCGCCACGGGCCGCGCCGCCGCCAGGGAACCATCCACGTCGGCGTGGTGGCGACCTATATTACGGACTACATCTTCCCTTCCATCGTGCAGGGGATTGAATCGGTGCTGAACAACGCCGGGGCCGTCATGTCCCTGAGCGCCACCTATAACGACAGCCGGACGGAACGGAGCATCCTGGAGCGGATGCTGGACGGGCAGGTGGACGGCTTGATCATCGAAGGCACCCGGACCGCGAGCGAACCCCCGAACGCCGATCTTTTCCTGCGCCTGGCGGAGCGGAACATCCCGGTCCTGTTCATGAACGGGTATTATCCGGGCATCAGCCAGGTGCCCCATGTGGTGATGGACGACTACGCCGGCGGAAAAATGGCGGCGAGCATCGCGCTGGACCGCGGATACCGGCGGCCGGCGGGCATATTCAAGACGGACGACCTCCAGGGTGAGGAACGCCTGGCCGGGTTCCAGGACGAAATGGACGCCCGGGGAATCGACGTTCCGCCGGAGCGGCTGCTGCTGTTCGGCACCGAGGAGCGGATGAATCTGTTCGATACGCCCGCGGGCGTGGATTTCATCAACATGCTGGTGCGCAAGGAAGCGGACTGCGTGATCGGCTACAATGACGTTTTCGCGGCGACGCTGATGGGCATCCTGCTGACAGCCGGAATGCACCTGCCGGAGGATATGGGCGTGATCGGCTTCGACAACGCCACCTTCTCACCGATGGTGCAGCCCCCGCTGACTACCCTCGGCCATCCGAAGGAGAAGTTCGGCGCCATGGCGGCGGAGAAAATCCTGCGAATGATCGACGGCGAGAAGGAAAAGAGCGTCAGCATGCCCTGGATCCTGGCGGAACGGGAAAGCCTGCCCCGGATCATTCCGGAATGAGCACCGCGGTTATATGCGTCGGCCGGATGAAGGAGAAGCCGTACCGCCAGATGGCGGACGAATACCTGAAACGGCTGACCCGGTACGGAAAGACGGAGGAGATTGAGATCCCCGACCTGCCGGAACCCGCGGGAGGAAGCTCCCCCGCGCTGGAGGAGCAGATCCGCCGCCGGGAGGGGGAAGGCATCCTGAAGGCCATCCGCCCGGGGGATCGGGTGATTGCCATGACTATTCCCGGAGCACGGATGGGATCGGAGGAACTGGCGGAGCACCTGGAAAAACTCCGCGCCGGCGGCGCCGGAAGGATCGTGTTCGTGATCGGCGGCAGCCTGGGACTGGGAAAGAACGTGCTGGAGCGGGCCGACGAGGAACTGTCCATGAGCCCGATGACCTTTCCGCACCAGCTGGCCCGCGTGATGCTGCTGGAGCAGCTGTACCGCGCGGAAAAGATCCTGGCCGGGGAACGATACCACAAATAACGGACCCGTGCGCGGTTCCGGAAGAAAGGCTGGAAGAACCATGAGAAGCAGAACCCGGGCGCTGGCGGCGCTCCTCCTGGCCATGCTGCTGGTTCTGGCCGGCTGCGGGGCAAAGGAGAGCGCGGAACTGCCGGCGCGGACAGAGGTTGTCCGGGCGGCGGAAACCGCCGCGGAGACACCGCCGGAGGAAGTGCCGGCGGAAAAACCGACCGGGAAACCGACGGAGACGCCGACCGCCCCGCCGAAGGAGACGGAGAAACCCGGGCCGATCATCGATCCGCAGGAAATCGCGGACTACCTGTTCACCTACGGGAAGCTGCCGGACAACTTCATCACGAAGCAGGAAGCGCAGAACCTCGGGTGGGACAGCAGCCGGAATTACGTCAGCGACGTGGCGCCGGGCAAGAGTATCGGCGGGGACCGGTTCGGCAACTACGAGGGAAACCTGCCGAAGGTCAAGGGCCGGACCTATTACGAGGCGGACTGCGGTTATACCAGAGGGAAGCGCGGGGCCGCGCGGATCGTTTATTCAAGCGACGGGCACGTGTGGTATACCGAGGACCACTACACCACGTTTACAGAACTGTTCCCATCGGGGCAGGATCCTTCGGAATAAGCCGGGACAATCCTTTTGGGGAGGGATTCATCCATGAAGAGAAACGGAAAGATCATCGCTATCGCGGCGGCGCTGAGCCTGTGCCTGCTGCTGACGGGATGCTATATCGCGCCGGACGACGTGAACAACAACGGCGGAAACACTACGGTGAACAACCTGCCGTTCCAGACGATGGCGCCGACCCCGACGGTTACGGTCACCCCGGATACCGTGGTGGTTGAAACCCAGAACGTATTCGGCACGCCGTCCGGGCAGACCGGCACGGCGGCGACGCCCACGCCCGCGTCCACATCCGGGACCGGCGGATGGAGCGACTGGGGATCCGCGGGTTCCCCGACCGGCTCCCCGACCGCGGTGCAGACCGGCGGCACGATCGTGTTTTCCGGCGAAACCGTCTCTCCCGGACCGGACGGGACGATTTCGGTGGTAACCGAAATGCCGGCGACGCCCACGCCCACCCTCGCGGTCGTGACGCCGTCCCCGACGCCGCCGAGCCTGCAGCTGGGCTTTACGGGAAGCGAATCCGTCCGCGCCCTGCAGCGGCGGCTGAAGGAACTGGGATACTACAAGGGCAGCATCGACGGCGATTTCGGCACGAATACGGAAAAGGCCGTGAAGGAATTCCAGAAGGCGAACGGACTGTCCGCGGACGGAAAGGCCGGGGAAAAGACGCTGGCCAAGCTGAACTCCAAGAACGCGATCTCCTACAAGCAGGCGCACGCGACCCCGACCCCGAAGGCCACGGCGAAGGCGACCGCCAAAGCGACCGCCAAGACGACCCCGACCCCGAACCTGAGCAAGAACTACTACCTGACCGACGGTTCCAGCGGAAAGAAAGTGGAAACCCTGCAGCGCCGGCTGATCGAGCTGGGCTGGCTGGACGGAAAGGTCACCGGCACCTATGATTCCGCCACGGAGCAGGCGGTGCGCGCCTTCCAGCGGAAGACTTCCGGACTGTGGGAGGACGGGATCGCCGGGCCGGATACCCTGCGGGCGCTCTACTCGTCCAAAGCGGCGCGGACCAGCAAGGCGGTGGCCAGTTCCGGGGAAACCCTGGAGTTTGGCAGCGAGGGCAGCGCGGTGAAGAAGCTGCAGCAGAAGCTGAAGGACCTGGGCTACCTGAGCGGTTCCGTGGACGGCAAGTTCGGTGTGGCGACCCAGGCGGCGGTCATCGCCTTCCAGAAGAACAACAACCTGACGGCGGACGGCAAGGCCGGTACCGCCACGCTGAGCAAGCTGTATTCCGGAAACGCCAACAAGGCCAGCGGAAACGCCGCGAAGATCACCACCAATGAAAAGAACAGCTCCGGACGGGACACTTCCGGCATCGCTTCCACCGGATACGATACGCTGGAGGACGGGTCCACGGGCAGCGCGGTGAAGAAGCTGCAGCAGAAGCTGAAGGACCTGGGTTATTACCACGGAAAGATCGACGGCTCCTTCGGCGAGGAAACCGAGGCCGCGGTCATGGCCTTCCAGCTGCAGAACAACCTGACGGTGGACGGCAAGGCCGGCCCCGCGACCCAGCGGGTGCTGTACGGTACGGGCGGCAAGAGCGCGGTCACCTATTCCGCCCTGCGGATGGGCGACACGGGAACCGCCGTACGGAACCTGCAGTATACCCTGTATGAGCTGGGATACTACGACGGATCGATCGACGGCGATTACGGCCAGACCACGTCGGACGCCGTACGTGCCTTCCAGATCCAGAACAGCATTTCCCCGGTGGACGGGGTCGCCGGCAGCGTAACGCTCGGCAAGCTGTACTCTTCCGAGGCCAAGGCCGCCACGTCCGCCAATGTCCAATACGACACGGTACGCCCCGGAGACACGGGAGAGATCGTGGTAGAGATCCAGGACTGCCTGGTCCAGATGGGCTATCTCGACAATATCAACGGCGTGTATGACGACGCGACCACCGCGGCCGTGAAGGCGTTCCAGAGCGCGAACGGACTGACGGCGGACGGCGTGGCCGGGGCGAAGACCCTGGTCATCCTGTTCGGCTATTGACAGGATCCGCCGGAGTATAAAGGAGAAACAGATTGAAAGGACGGAGGCTGCTGCCCGCGGCAATCATGACCCTGGCGCTGGCAGTATGCCCGGCCGGACGGGGCGGAAGAGCGCCGGATGAAATCCGCGGCACCAACCGGTGCCTGGTGATCGGCTACGACCACTTCACCTCGATGCCCGACACGGCGCCGTGCTCCGCCAACAACGTGGAAATCATGGCGGCGCTTCTGTCGGACTATACGCCGGAAACGGAAAGGGTGATCCGGCGGGTGGACGGACCGGGGACCGGCGAGGAGCTGGAAGAGCTGATCCGGGATACCTTCCGGAACGCCGGGGAAGCGGACACCTCCTACGTCTACCTGAGCACCCACGGTGTTGCCTGGGCGGAGGACGGCGCGGAGCGGATGGCTTTCCTCCTCTGCGACGGAACGGCGGAAACAGAGCTGGAACCCGCGCGGCTGCGGGAGATGCTGGACGCTGTTCCCGGACGGAAGGTGCTGATCCTGGACGCGTGCCATTCCGGCGCTGCGCTGGCGGCCTTCGACGGTCCCGAATACCGCGTGATGGCATCGGGCCGCGCGGATGAGGACAGCTATTTCTGGATGTCCGGACCGGACCGGGATACCGGGACGGGATACTTCACCTCCGCGCTGGACGGCGCGCTGCGGGCCAGCCTCCGGGAGCAGATCGACCCGGACGGGGACGGACGCGTCACCATGGCGGAACTTCGGGCACGGACCGGTGAGATTTACGGGGCATCCGATGCCCAATGGCTGACAGGCGGGGCGGACGACGCCCTGTTTTCCCTTCCGGAGGAACCGCAGTGCGAGGAACGGATCCGCGGCCTGACCTTTGACGGCCTGACCCGGGAGGAGGATACGCTGGTGCTGTCCTTCCGGTTTTCCCTGGACGAGGCCACCCGGATGGAGTACCGCATCGTCACCCGGAAGGACGGGAAGTGGGATTTTGAGAACGCGTCGCGGCTGCCGGACCGGGAGAGGACCGGAACGGTCCGCGGGCTGCTTTCACCGGGGGACAAGACCCGGAAGATCCGGATTTCCGCAGACAGCCTCGGGGAGGAGGGCACGGTCCTGCTGCAGATTATTTCCCTGCGGGGTCTGCACGGCCAGGTGCCGGTGCTGGAAGCCAGCCGGCGCATCTCCGCGGACGGGGCAGAATAAGCTTGACGGAGACGGGGATCAGGTATATCTTTGTGTTTTGAGGTGATTGAAATGTCTGAATGCACGCACGACTGCGCTACCTGCGGGGCGGACTGCGCGTCCCGGAAGCCGGAGAGCCTGCTGGAACCGCAGAATCCCATGAGCGATATCAAAAAAGTGATCGCGGTGATGTCCGGCAAGGGCGGCGTCGGGAAAAGCCTGGTAACCGGCCTGCTGGCGACGCTGACACAGCGCAACGGGAAAAAGGCCGCGATCCTGGACGCGGATATTACCGGGCCGTCCATTCCGAAAATGTTCGGGATCCATGACAAGGCCATGGGATGCGAGGACGGGATCCTTCCCGCCCAGAGCCGCACGGGCGTCAAAATGATGAGCCTGAACCTGCTGCTGGAAAAGGATACGGATCCGGTGGTATGGCGCGGAAGCCTGATTTCCGGAACGGTCAAACAGTTCTGGACCGACGTGGTCTGGGGCGACGTGGACTATATGTTCGTGGATATGCCCCCGGGAACCGGGGACGTTCCGCTGACGGTGTTCCAGAGCCTGCCGGTGGACGGGATCCTGATCGTGACCAGTCCGCAGGAACTGGTCAGCATGATCGTGGAAAAGGCCGTCAACATGGCGAAGATGATGAATATCCCGGTGCTCGGTATCGTGGAGAACATGAGCTGGATCGCCTGCCCTGACTGCGGAAAGAAGATCTACCCCTTCGGGGAAAGCCGCACGGCGCAGGTGGCGCTGGAACACGGTATCCCGCTGCTGGCGCAGCTTCCGCTGGATCCGGCCCTGGCCCGGGCCTGCGATACCGGCGTCATCGAACTGTTTAACGAGGACTGGATGAATCCGGTCACCGACCGGATTGAGGCGCTGTAATGGCAAGAGGAAACCAGAACATCAACGATCAGCTGTACCGGACCCGAAGCCGGAACGCCGCGGAGGAGCGGCGCGCGCCGTCGGAGGATCACCGGAAAAGGCAGATCCGGGCATGGATCATTGTGGTGGCGGTCGTGCTGGCGGTGCTGCTGGGCGTTCATTTCTTCCGCGGATACAGCCGGGGGAAGGACATCAGCATGGTCCGCCTGCCCTGCTACTCCAACCAGAACGTGACGCCGTTCCGGGACGGGGTTCTGTATTATGACGGCGCGTCGATCCACTACCTGTCCAGTTCCGGAACCATCCGCTGGAGCTTTCCAGCCGGGAGTGAGGTCAAGTTCAGCGCCGGGCCGACGCATATGGCGGTCTGGAGCGGAAACCAGCTGTACCTGGTGGACCAGAACGGAAACGCCACCTTCAACGAAAGCATGGAAGGCACCGTGCAGTTCGCCCGGGTCGGGGAACGCTACGCGGCGGCCGCGGTCGGGGACGATACCGCGCCGAAGCTGGTCGTGAAGGACCTGCAGGGCTCGCAGGTGGACGCGGAAGCGGACGCATTCTCCGGGCTGATGCTGCTGGACGTGGGATTCTACGGCGACCAGGGCGAGTACATGTGGACGCTGTCGCTGGACGTGTTCGGTACCGCGCCGAACACGGTGCTGAATACCTTCCAGGTCGGCAAGATGAACACCGGCGAGGTGTCGCTGGGCGAGGACCTGACCTACCGGGTGATTTACGAAAACGCGAAGCTGCGGGTATTCACCACCCAGCAGGTTTATACCTACGATTACAAGTGCGTCCAGGATACCAACGCGACGATGCTGGTATACGGCTGGAAGCTGATCGACGCGGAGGTCCCGGACCGGGGACGGGCGAAAATGCTGCTGGCTCCGACCAGCCAGACATCCAGCACCCAGATCATCTCGGAACTCCGTGTCCTGGAAGGGGACCGGGACAAGCGCTACACGCTGCCGACGAGCTGCGTCGGCGCCTGTATCTACGGAAGCAACATCTACGCCGCCTCCGGGGATTATATCTACCGGGCGGACGTTTCCAGCCAGCGGTTCTTCGGGTACAAGATCCCGATCAGCGACGGCGGGAACATCACCGCGTACTATGGCACCACCACCGACGGGAAAATGCTTCTGGCGTCCGGCGAAACGATGTATTCGCTGACGCTGCCGAACTAATTCAGAAAGAACAGGAGACGGAACCATGGCGAAGGAACAGAAACAGGAATTTGTCACGCATATCACTCCCCGGAGCGAGGATTTTTCCCAGTGGTATACGGATGTGATCAAGCAGACGGAGCTGTGCGACTACGCGCCGGTCCGCGGATGCATGATCATCCGGCCCTACGGCTATGCCATCTGGGAGCGGATCCAGGCGGAAATGGACGCCCGGTTCAAGGAAACCGGCGCGGAGAACGTCTATTTCCCGATGCTGATTCCGGAAAGCCTGCTGCTGAAAGAGGCGGAGCATGTGGAAGGCTTCGCGCCGGAAGTGGCCTGGGTAACCCAGGGAGGAACGGAAAAACTGCAGGAGCGCCTGGCGGTGCGCCCGACCAGCGAGACGATTTTCTGCTCCATGTATTCCAAGTGGGTCCAGACCTGGCGGGACCTGCCGATGATGTACAACCAGTGGTGCTCCGTCATGCGCTGGGAAAAGGCGACGCGCCCCTTCCTGCGCACGAGTGAGTTCCTGTGGCAGGAAGGCCATACCATCCACGCCACCGCTGAGGAGGCGGAGGAAGAGACGCTGAAGATGCTGGAGGTATACCGGGAGGTCGCCGAGGACGTGCTGGCGCTGCCCGTGTATGTCGGCCGCAAGAGCGACAAGGAGAAGTTCGCGGGCGCCCGGGCTACCTATTCCATGGAAGCGATGATGCAGGACGGAAAGGCCCTGCAGGCGGGTACGAGCCATAACTTCGGCACCAATTTTGCCGAAGCCTTCGATATCCAGTACCAGAGCAAGGAAGGCAAGCTGGAGTACGTGCACGAGACCAGCTGGGGCGTCAGCACCCGGCTGATCGGCGCGATCATTATGACGCACGGCGACGAGCGCGGCCTGCGGCTGCCCCCGAAGGTTGCCCCGATCCAGGCGGTGATCCTGCCGATTGCGGCCCATAAGGGCGGCGTGCTGGAAGCCTGCGAGAAGCTGCGGGCTGAACTGAAGCAGGCCGGTTTCCGGGTGAAGCTGGACGACCGGGATACGGTCAGCCCCGGGTTCAAGTTCAACGACTGGGAGCTGAAGGGCGTCCCGGTACGGCTGGAAGTCGGTCCGCGGGACCTGGAGAACGGCGTCGCGACCGTGTTCCGCCGGGATACCTTCGAGAAGTTCACGCTGCCGCTGGAGAACATCGCCGCGGAGCTGCAGGCGCTGCTGGACAATATCCAGAAGACCATGTACGAGCAGGCGAAGGCTTTCCGGGACGAGCGGACCACGGAAGTGCACAACATGGACGAGCTGGAAAAGGCGGTCGAAAACGGCTTTGCCCGTGCGATGTGGTGCGGGGACCGGGCGTGCGAGGACGAAATCAAGGAGAAGTTCAACGCGTCTTCCCGGAACATGCCGTTCGACCAGGAGAAATACCGCTTCGGCGATACGTGCGTATGCTGCGGCAAAAAGGCCGACAGGGTCATGTACTTCGCGAAGGCTTATTGATGCATGAATATCTATTATGTTTACATTATGACGAATAAAACAATAATGTAAGTATACAGGAGTGACCAACAATATTGCCAGAAGGGTATATGAGCATAAAAACGGCGTTGTGGATGGGTTTACGAAACGGTATCAGGTTCACAAACTCGTGTATGTTGAAAGCTGCTCAGAAGTGACTGACGCAATTGCGAGGGAAAGGCAGCTGAAAAAATGGTCGAGGGTGAAAAAGAATCAGCTGGTTGAATCCGTAAACCCGGACTGGCACGAGATTGGAGCGTAGGAGATCTCTCGACTATGCTCGAGATGACACGCCGGGGCTTGACTGATCGATCCGGGCTGGTATGGCCAGGAACAGGGAAATCAAGCCGCGTGGTGTCATTTCGACCAAGGGCCGTAAGGCCCGCGTGGAGAAATCTCAGAAAAGAAGGAGCTGGCTGCTTATATGAAGATCTATGTGGACGCGATGGGCGGGGACCTGGCGCCGGAAGCGCCGGTCAAAGGCACGCTGCAGGCGCTGCGGAAATATCCGGAGCTGGAGATCATCCTGGCCGGAAAGCTGGACGAGGTCCGGCCTTTCCTGACAGACTGGGACGACGTGAAGGACCGGCTGACGCTGGAGGAAGCCCCGGAAGTCATTACCAACCATGAAAGCCCGGTGATGGGCGTCCGGAAAAAGGTCAACAGCGCCACGGTCCAGGGGATGCTGAAGGTACGGTCCGGGGAAGCGGACGGCTTCGTGTCCGCCGGATCCACCGGCGCGACCCTGGCGGGCGGCATGTTCCGCCTCGGCCGGATTCCCGGCGTGGAGCGGCCGGCCCTGGCGCCTCTGATGCCCAACGGCAAGGGTTATTTCCTGCTGATCGACTGCGGCGCGAACGTGGACTGCAAGCCGGAATACCTGGTGCAGTTCGGCGTCATGGGCGACGCCTATATGAAGGGCGTGCTCGGCATGGAGAATCCCCGGATCGGCCTGGTGAATATCGGCGCGGAAGCTGAAAAGGGAAACGCGCTGGTCAAGGAGACCTATCCGCTGATGGAGAAGGCGCCCTACAACTTCGTCGGAAACGTGGAAGCCCGGGATATTCCGCTGGGCCAGGCGGACGTGGTGGTGACGGACGGATTCGGGGGCAACCTGATCCTGAAGTATACCGAAGGCCTGGCGAAGGCACTGCTGGGCATCATCAAGACCGAGATGATGGCGGACATGCGCGGAAAGATCGGCGGACTCATCGCCAAGCCGGCCTTCAAACGGGTCAAAAAGGTTATGGACTCCGACGAGATCGGCGGCGCGCCGCTGCTGGGCGTGCAGGGCGCGGTGGTGAAGGCCCACGGATCCAGCAACGCCTACGCGTTCTGCAGCGCGATCGGACAGTGCGTCAAGATGATTGACGGCCAGGTGGTCCGGATCATCGGGGAAGGCGTGGCCAAACTGAACCGGGCGGAGGAACAACCGGAAGGGTAATCCCGGCGGAAGCCGGTTGCCGATAGAGAACAAAAGACGCAGAGGAGGAACCAACATGGATTTTGAAACCGTCAAGAGCATGATTGCCGACCAGCTGAAGGTGGATCCCGCGACCATTACCCCCGAATCCCGCCTGATGGAGGACCTGAAGGCTGATTCCGCCAACATTATGGTCATGATTATGGACCTGGAAGACCGCTTCGGCATTACCGTGGAAGACGACCAGATCATGAAACTGCATACCGTGGGCGATGTGGTGAACTATATCGCGAAGGCGAAAGGCTGAGCGCATTGAAACAGCTGATGCAAGCCCTGGGCTATACGTTCCGCGACGAAGCCCTGCTTCGCCGCGCGCTGACGCATCCGTCCGCGGGCCGGCAGGATAACCAGCGCCTGGAGTTTCTCGGGGACGCGGTGCTGCAGTACCTGATGAGCGACCGGCTGTACCGCCGGCATCCGGAGGACCGGGAAGGCGCGCTGACCCATCTGCGCGCGCTGCTGGTCTGCGAGGCGTCCCTGAGCCAGATCGCCGCGCGCCTTGGCATCGGCGAGGCGCTGATCATGGACCGCGGGGAGGAACTGACCGGCGGAAGGACCAAACCCAGCGTCCTGTGCGACGCGATGGAGGCGGTGCTGGCCGCGGTTTACCTGGACGGCGGTATGGAAGCCGCCCGGGCGGTGGTGGAACGCTGCTGGCCCGGGGAGGAAGAGGTCAGCCGCCCCATGCAGGACAGCAAAGGGCTTCTGCAGGAGGAACTGCAGAAAAACGGCGGGGAGACGCCGGTATACCGGATTCTCGGCTCCAGCGGGCCGGCCCATGCGCCGTCCTTCGAGGCCGCGGTTTACCGGGGCGACCGCCTGCTGGCCACCGGCACCGGAAAGACCAAGAAGCAGGCCGAACAGGCGGCCGCGGTGGAAGCGCTGAAGGCCCTTCGCGAAATTGTTGAATAAGTATTACAGAACAATGAAAATCCCGTTGACATTCTGATACGCGCATTGTAAAATTATGCTGAATCCGAATGTCAACGGGATTTTTGTACCCGTTTTTCAGCGCTGGAGGGAAGAAACATGAAGCAGGTGAAGAAAGTGACACGCCGGATGCTGCTTCTGGCGGCGGCGGTGGTCCTGTGCCTGGGCGCCGTGCTGCCGGCGGTGACCGGAGCGGCCGCGGAAGAGGAAACCATGGAGATCGTCGGGAGCTATCCCTATACGACGGTCACCCGGGTGAAAGTCAACCTGCGCTCGTCGCGCTCGGTCCGTTCGGACCTGCTGCGAAAGATTCCCGAAGGCGCGGAGATCACCGTTCACGGCGTAAAGGGCTCGTGGGCGGAAGTGACGTACGGCAAATATTCCGGCTTTGTCAAGACGGACTA
Source organism: Clostridiales bacterium (assembly GCA_024695415.1). GTDB lineage: Bacteria > Bacillota > Clostridia > Christensenellales > Aristaeellaceae > Aristaeella. The sequence goes on from JAILIE010000069.1 coordinate 23,606, forward strand.
TATCGTGCTGAAAAAGGTCCAGAAGATCAAGGTGACCCCGACGCCCACCCCGGTACCCACCCTGACCCCCGAGGAGAACGCGGGCGGGTATGTGATCCTGCGCAGGGGAAGCAGCGGCAGTGAAGTGAAAGCCCTGCAGGAAGCGCTGATTGAACTGGGTTTCCTGAAAGGCAAGGCGGACGGGGAATTCGGCGCGGCGACGGAAACCGCGGTCATCTCCTTCCAGCGGGCGAACAATTATCCGGACACCGGCCTGATGGACGCGAATGTCCAGGCGTTCCTGTATTCCGGCTCCCCGAAGAACGCTTCCGGAACGGCGACGAAGATCAAGACGCTGAGCCCCGCGGAGGGCGTGACCATCCGCAAGGGAAACCAGGGGGAACTGGTCGGGGAACTGCAGATCCGGCTGAAGGACCTGGGATATTATACCGGCAGCATCAACTACACGTATGACAACGACACCATCGCCGCGGTCAAGGCGTTCCAGAAGAAAAACGGACTGAAGACGGACGGAATCGCCGGCCCCGAAACGCAGAAGGCGATCCTTTCGAACAGCGCGACCGACGCGAACAGCCCGACCGCTACCGCGACGCCGAAACCCACCGCCACACCGACCGCCGCGCCGACCTATACCATTCCCACGTCCACCGTGAAATCCGGTTCGGAAGGCACGGAGGCAAAGACGGTCCAGCGCCGGCTGAAGGAGCTCGGATACTACAAGGGAAGCATTGACGGACGGTTCGGCAGGGGAAGCGTCGACGCCCTGAAGGAGTTCCAGGAAGCGAACGGCCTGAAAGCGGACGGCGTGGCCGGACAGTCCACCTACAAGGTGCTGTTCGGAGACAGCGCCATCAACGCGGAGGAAGCGCGCGCCACCCCGATTCCGGTGCATACCGAAGCCCCCGAAACGGCGGAGCCGGCCGCGACCGCGGAGCCGGCGGCAACCGCCGTGACAAAAACCTCATGGACTACGCTGCGCAAGGGCGACAGCGGCAGCGAAGTTACCCAGCTGCAGGAGAGACTGATCCAGCTCGGCTACCTGGCCGGCACGGCGGACGGCCAGTACGGCAGCGGCACGGTGGACGCCGTGAAGGCCTTCCAGAAAGCGAACAACCTGAAGACGGACGGCGTAGCCGGTACGGAAACCCAGAAGCTGATGTTCGGCGCAACCGCGAAGGCGGCCGCTGTGAAGGCGACCGTCGCGCCGACCGCGACCCCCAAAGCCACCGCGACGCCCAGGGCGACCGCCACCCCCAAGCCGTCCGAAACGGCTTCCGCGTCAATTTTACGCCGGGGGGACAAGGGAAGCGAAGTGCGCGAACTGCAGCGGAAGCTGATCCGGCTGGGCTATCTGAGCGGCAGCGCGGACGGCGTGTACGGCAAGCTCACCACCGCGGCGGTCAAGGCGTTCCAGAAGGCCAACAAGCTGACCCAGGACGGGGTGGCCGGGGCCCAGACGCAGGCGAAGCTGAACGGGACTTCCGTGTCCGTCTCCGCCACCGCCACGCCGGCCGCTTCCAGCCAGACCGGAACTGTCACCGGGAAACCCAGCGCGTCCAAGGTGATCTACGCCAACTGGTATACGACGGTGAAGGCGGTCTGCCGGCAGTATCCCTACGCGACCGTGTATGATTATTCCACCGGGATTTCCTGGCAGGTGCATATTTTCTCCCTCGGCGCCCACGCGGACTTCGAGCCGCTGACGGCCAACGACACGGCGAAGATGCTGCGCGCATTCGGCGGAAACACATGGAATCCGAAGGCGGTATGGGTGATCTTCGCGGACGGCAGCGTTTATATGGCGTCCACGCATTCCAACCCGCACGGGACCCAGCATAACAAGGACAACAATTTTGACGGCCACGCCTGCATCCACTTCCCGCGGACCCAGGAGCAGGTGGAAGCCATCGGACCGTACGCGACCAGCCACCAGACGATGATCGACAAGGGCTGGGCGGCGACGCAGGCGATGAAGTAATAACAAGAGGGCTTTCCAATCGGATCCAATTCAGGCGCCACCGGCGCCCGCGCCCCTTCGGGACAACAGGTTTGACAATAGGTTTTATGATGAGAGCATGTAAAAAGAAATGGTCAGGTTTTCTGGCAGCCTTGCTGGCAGGGCTGCTTTTCCTTTCCTGCGGGATCTGCGAAGAGATCGAGGAGGTGGAGCTGGAAAGCGGGCTGTCCACGCTCGGATGGGCGGAGGATATCGTCTTTCACAGCGCCAATGAAAACAGCCCCGTGAAATGCGACCACGACCTGTGCTTCTGGAACATGAAGATGGGCTGGATGGACGAGTCGGAGATCTGGCAGGTGCTGACCCAGCCGGTGACCGTGCTGGACGGCAGCCAGCGGCAGCAGTACAAGGTCCGGGCGCTGCCCGACGCGGACTGCGAAGACTATGTCGGCTGCGTGACCTACGCGAGCCAGGGCGTGCACGTGCTGGAACGCGGGGAGGAATGGAGCCTGATCGAGGCCTATTCCTCCAGTGTGGAAGGATCGCCGGTGAAGGTCTACGCCACACTGTTCCAGGGATATGTGGAGACCGCGCTGCTGAAGGAGGTGCCGGTGGACCAGACCTATGGCCTGGTGATCGACAAGCAGACGCAGCGGATGTATGTTTTCAAAGAGGGGAAACTGCTGACCGTCATGCTGGTTTCCACGGGGTTCTATAACCCCAAAAAGAAAAACCCGTGGAACGAGACGCCGGCGGGAGAATTCCTGGCCATCAGCTGGACCGGGGATTTCCCGCTGAAGGACGACGACGGCAACGTCACGATGATCTGCAAGCGCGCCATCCGGATCAACGACGGGATCCTCCTCCACGAGGTTCCGATGATCCCGAAGACGGACAGCGAGGGCAACACCACCTGGAGCTACGACCGCTGCGAACGCTACCTGGGCGAGAAGGCGAGCCACGGCTGCATCCGGATCCAGCGGCGGAAGACGCCGGAGGGGATCAACGAGGAATGGCTCTGGAAAAACCTGAGCGACGGAACGAAGAAGGGAAAGGATTACACCAAGGTCATCATCTGGGACGACGCCGGGCGGGAGCTCGGATACCCGGACGACAGCCTCAACCTGTACTACAACGCCAAGCGCGACAAGTCGTATTACCACTCCAGCCCGGAGTGCGAGCGGATCAAAGGATCCTCCAAAACCGTCGCGTTTACCTGGGGCGAGCTGGAGGATAAAACCTACCGGAACCTTTCACCCTGTCCGAACTGCGCGCCGCAGCTGCGGAAATCCGGCATCGACGAACTGAACGAGAAGAATAACCGGTAACAAAAGAGGGACTTCCCGGCAACGGGAAATCCCTCTTTTTCACATGGGTTTACAGCAGCGGAATATTCGCGTTCCGGCAGGCTTTGACCACGTCGTCCGGCCAGATGCTGGCCTGCACCTCGCCCACGTGCGCCTTGCGGAGGAAGTAAACGCACATGCGGCTCTGGCCGATACCGCCGCCGATGGTCTGGGGCAGTTCGCCGTTCAGCAGCGCCTTCTGGAAGGGCAGTTCCGCGCGCTCCTCGCAGCCGCGGATCTTCAGCTGGCGGCGCAGGGCATCCGGGTCCACGCGGATGCCCATGGAGGACACTTCCAGGGAGATGTCCAGCAGGGGGCTGTACAGCAGGATGTCGCCGTTCAGGTCCCAGTCGTCATAGTCCGGGGCGCGGCCGTCATGGGGCCGGCCGCTGCGGAGGGCGCCGCCCACCTGCATCAGGAAGACCGCGCCGTATTCCTTCGCGGCCTTGTATTCGCGTTCCTTCGGGGTCAGGTCCGGATAGCGGTCCTCCAGTTCCTGGGTGGTGACGAAGGTAATGTTATCCGGCAGTTCCGGCTTGATGTGGGGATAATGCGCGCAGACGAAGCCCTCGGTTTTCCGCAGGGTCATGTAGATGCGGCCCACGATGTCGCGCAGGAACTTCTCGTTGCGTTCCGACGGCGCCATGATCCGCTCCCAGTCCCACTGGTCCACGAAGATGGAATGGATATTGTCGGTGGTCTCGTCGCGGCGGATGGCGTTCATATCCGTATAGAGGCCTTCGCCGACCGCGAAGCCGTAGGTTTTCAGGGCCTGGCGCTTCCACTTGGCGAGGGAATGAACGATTTCCACCTGACGGCCGGTTTCCAGCACGTCAAAGGAAACGGGGCGCTCCACGCCGTTCAGGTTATCGTTCAGGCCGCTTTCCGGATGTACCATGATCGGCGCGGACACACGGGTCAGGTTCAGCGCCCGGGCGAGCTCCGTCTCAAAGAAGTCCTTGACCAGCTTGATGGCGATTTCCGTGTCCCGCAGGTCCAGGACGGGGTTATAGTTCTTCGGAATGATCAGATTCACAATCATTCACCCTTTCCCTGTCATTTGCGATAGATGATAACACCATTCCGGCGCTTTGGAAAGTACTGGTTGTGTTCTTGACAGGGCGGGAAAAACATGAGAAACTGTGCGCAGCGAAGGGGATGGGTCTCCTTCGCCGAGGGTATTTAACCATGGGAAAGGATCAAAACGATGGCGAAGAAGGATGTCCGCCTGATTGTCGGACTGGGAAACCCGGGGGAGAAATACGCCCACACCCGTCACAACGCGGGCTTTGAGGTCATGGCCCGGCTGGAAAGCCGTTTCGGCGTCCGGGTCCGGAGATGGTTCCTGCTGCGCGGCGCCGCCGCGGCTGTCCGGAGCGGGGAAAAGCGGATGGTGCTGTGCAAGCCGCTGACCTACATGAACAAAAGCGGGGAGTGCGTCAGGCGCCTGCTCCGGCGGTACCGGTGCGCGCCGGAAAACATGATCGTGATCTATGACGACATCGACCTGCCGCCCGGAAAGATCCGGATCCGGAAGAGCGGCGGACCGGGAACGCATAACGGCATGCGCAGCATCGTCAGCTGCATCGGGACGCAGGAGTTCCCCCGGATCCGCGTCGGCACCGGAGACCGGCCGGCGGGGGAGGACCTGGTGGAATGGGTGCTGGGGCATCCGGGGCCGGAAGAGAAGGAAAAGATGGACGCGGCTTTTGACAAAGCGGCGGAATGCGCCGTGCTGTGGGCGCAGCAGGATATCGACGCGGCGATGAGAGGAAATAAGTAAGTTGCTGAACACATTGACATTCCCCGGACTGGAGGACCTGGTCCGGCTGAAGCCGGGGCAGGTGATGGCGCTGACCGGCGTCACCCCGACGCTGGCGGCGGCGGTGGCGGCCATCGCGGCGCGGGAGGGCAGGAAAACCCTGCTGATCATGGACAACGACCTGAAAGCCGCCCGGGCGGCGGACGACGTGCGGCAGCTGACCGGCGGGCAGGGCGCGTTCCTGCCCGGCGGGGAGATCGACCTGACCCGCGCGGCGGGCAGCCGGGAAAGCAGCTGGCGGCGCCTGGAGGCGCTCTCGGCGGTGACGGCGGGGGAGGTGCCGGTGCTCTGCACCGGCGCGGAGGCCATGGCGCTGCGGATGGGAAGGCCGGAGCCGTTCCGCGCGGCGTGCGTGACCCTGAAAACCGGGGATGTGTTTTCCCCGGCCAGCCTGACGCAGCGGCTGACGCGCATGGGATATGAGCGCGTGGGCATGGTGGAGGGCAAGGGCCAGTTCGCCCTGCGCGGATCCATCCTGGACGTCTATCCCCCGGCGCTCAGCCAGGGGCTGCGCATCGAGTTTTTTGACGACGAGGTGGACAGCCTCCGGGAATTCGACTGCATCAGCCAGCGGAGCCTGGGAGAGGCGTCGGAAGCCCGGCTGACCCCGGCATGCGAGACGCTGCTGGACGAAAAGGAATACGCGGCGGCCGCGGCGAAAATGCGGGAGCTGCTGGCCGGGGAAGCGGCGGCCGCCCCGGAAACGGAGCCGGTGCTGTTCGACAGCCTGCCACCGCTGCCGGAGGACGACGAGGACGATGCGGAGCTGTTCGACCGGGCGGTGGCGCCGGCCCTGCGCGAGGCGAAGTACCGGGAAGCGGAAACCAGCGAAAAGGCCCGCCGGACGGAGCGCCTGCTGGCAGACGCGGACCTTATGGAAAGCGGGATTCCCTTCCGCCGGATGCGCGCCTGGATTACGCTTCTGACCGACCATACCGCGACGGTGTGCGACTGGTTCCGGCCGGACCTGATCCTGATGTGCGAGCCGGACAAGCTGCGGACGCGGACCGGGGAGCGGCTTCAGGGATTCGCGGAAGACCTGGCGTCCGCCATCGCGCGCGGCGAAGCCGTTCCGGAGCAGGAAGGGCTGCTGACGGACTGGGAAGGCGTCCTGAGGGAAACGGAGGGATATCCCCGGGCGGCGCTGACGGAAATGCTCCTGTCCCTGGGCGGGCTGAAGCCCGAAAAGACGGTGACGCTGGACGCGGCCGGCATTCCCGGATACGGCGGGCAGATCCGGACCCTGAAGAACGACCTGGCCGCCTGGCGGGGCAAGGGATGGCGGGTTTACCTGCTGTCCGGCGGCGAGTCCCGCGGAAAGCGGCTGCAGGAAAGCCTGGAGGAACTGGGCGAAAAGGCGGTGTTCAGCGCCGCGGCACGCGAAGCGGCGCCCGGGGAAACCCTGATCCTGCCGATGACCCTGCGGGGCGGCTTTATCCTGAAGGACTGCGGAACCGTGGTGGTGTCCGACGCGGACATCTGGGGCGAGGGATATCGCAAGAGCAAGAGCCGGAAGCATTCCGGCGAGCGGATCTCCACGTTCACGGACCTAAAGGTCGGGGACTATGTGGTGCACGAGGACCACGGCGTCGGCATCTACCAGGGAACGACACGGATCCAGAGCGAAGGCACCTGGCATGACTACCTGCTGATCCAGTACGACGGCAGCGACAAGCTGTATGTGCCGGTGGAGCAGCTGGAGCGGGTGCAGCGGTATATCGGCAACCCGAACCAGAAGCCGAAGCTGAACCGGCTCGGCGGCGGGGAATGGGCCCGCCAGAAGGGGAAGGTCCGGGAAAGCCTGAAGACCCTTGCCTTCGACCTGAAGGAACTGTACGCGGAGCGCTCCAGCAATACGGGGTACGCTTTCGGTCCGGACACCGCCTGGCAGCGGGAATTCGAGGACGAGTTCCCCTGGGAGCTGACCGCGGACCAGGCGCAGTCCGTCCGGGAGATTACGGAGGACATGGAGAGCGACCGGAACATGGACCGGCTCCTGTGCGGGGACGTGGGCTACGGAAAGACCGAGGTCAGCCTGCGGGCGGCGTTCAAGGCCATCGCGGACAACAAGCAGGTCGCGCTGCTGGCGCCGACCACCATCCTGGTGCAGCAGCACTACAATACGGTGGTCAAGCGCTTCCAGCACACCGGCGCGCGGGTGGACTACCTGAGCCGGTTCCGGACCGCGAAACAGCAGAAGGAGACCCTGGCGCGGCTGGCGGCGGGCGATATTGACATCATCATCGGTACGCACCGCCTGCTGGCGAAGGACGTGAAGTTCAAGGACCTGGGCCTCCTGATCGTGGACGAGGAGCAGCGCTTCGGCGTCGCGCACAAGGAAGTCATCAAGAACATGAAGCGCCAGGTGGACGTGCTGACGCTCTCCGCTACGCCAATTCCGCGGACGCTGCACATGTCCATGACCGGCATCCGGGATATGAGCGTGCTGGAGACGCCGCCGGAAGAACGGATCCCGGTGCAGACCGTGGTGACGGAATATTCCGACGCGCTGATCCGCGACGCCATCCTGCGGGAGATCGGGCGCGGCGGACAGGTGTACTTCCTGTACAACCGGGTCCGGAGCATCGAGCGCTTCTACGAGCGGCTGCGGGCGCTGGTGCCGGAGGCGCGGGTCGGCGTCGCCCACGGGCAAATGCGGGAACACCAGCTGGAAGATGTGATGATGGACTTCTATGCCGGCAGCTACGATGTGCTGCTGTGCACGACCATCATCGAGAACGGCCTGGACGTCCCCAGCGCCAACACGCTGATCGTCTACGACGCGGAACGCTTCGGCCTGAGCCAGCTGTACCAGCTGCGGGGCCGGGTCGGCCGGAGCAACCGGCAGGCCTATGCCTACTTCACCGTGCGGACGGACCATATCCTGACGGAGACCGCCCAGCAGCGGCTGGCGGCGATCCGGGAGTTCACCGAGTTCGGCGCGGGATTCCGCATCGCCATGCGCGACCTGGAGATCCGCGGCGCGGGCAACATCCTGGGCCCGGAACAGCACGGGCACCTGGCGACCGTCGGCTACGACATGTACTGCAAGCTGATGGAGGAAACGCTGGCGGAAGTGCAGGGCAAGCGGGTTACCCGGGAGCTGGAAACCCGGGTGGACCTGCGCGTGGATGCTTTCCTGCCGTCGGAATATGTGGCGGAGGAAAAGCAGCGCATGGAGATGTACAAACGGATCGCCTCCATCACCACGGACGAGGAGCGCGCGGACGTGACCGACGAGCTGATCGACCGGTACGGAACGCTGCCGCCGGTGGTGGAAACGCTGCTGGATATCAGCCAGCTGCGGGCGCTGTGCAACCGGATGGGCATCAGCCAGGTTTCCCTCGGAAAGGGCGGCCTGGTGATGCGGCTGGACGAGCGGTATATTCCGGATCCGGCCCTGTTCCTGCAGGCGATCGCGGAAACAGACGGGCGCCTGAGCCTGAGCGCCCGGCAGCCGGCGAGCCTGCTGCTGAAGGACCCGACGCTGAAGGAACGGGAGGCGCCGGGCGAAGCGCTGAAGGTCATGCGGAAACTGAACAACAGAATGGAGCAGCTGAGCCATGTGGAATAGGATCTGGCCCTGGGCTTTGGCCGCGGCGGTGTTCGCGGCGGACCGGGCAACGAAGATGTTTGCCGGGCGGATTCCCGCGGACGGCACGGTCCTGGTTCCCGGGGTGGTCGGCCTGCGGTATACCGAGAACCGCGGGATCGCCTTTTCGATGCTGAGCGGCCGGCCGTGGCTGCTGGGCGTTTTCAGCCTGCTGGCCATCGCCGCCGCCTTCCTGTACCTGCGCAAAAAGGAAATCCGGCCGCTTTCCATGGCCGGACTGATGATGATGCTCGGCGGCGCCGCGGGGAACATGGTGGACCGGTTCGTGACCGGATACGTGCCGGACATGATCGAGTTCCTGTTCGTCCGGTTCGCGATTTTCAACGTGGCGGACGCGTTCCTGTGCGTCGGGTGCGCGCTGGTGATGATCAGCCTGCTGATTCCCCGGGGGAAGCACGGGAAGGGCGAAACAGATGAGTGAACGGGAGAAAAGCATGGAAGGGAAAGAAATCCGCTGCCTGAGCGACGGGCGCAGGATTGACGTGCAGCTGAGCGAGGTGTCCGGGCTGAGCCGGAGCCGCGTAGCCGCGCTGATGGAAGAGGGCTGCTGCCTGCTCGGCGGGGAAACGTGCCGTAAAGCGGGCACCCGCCCCGCGGAGGGGAGGGAAATCCGCCTGGCGATTCCGGAACCCCGGGACCCGGTTCCGCAGCCGGAGGCCATTCCGCTGGAGATCCTGTATGAGGACGCGGACCTGGCCGTGATCGTCAAACCCCGGGGCATGGTGGTGCATCCGGCGGCGGGACACGAGGAAGGCACGCTGGTCAACGCGCTGCTCGGGAACCTGTCCGAGCTGAGCGGGATCGGCGGGGAAAAGCGCCCGGGCATCGTGCACCGGCTGGACAAGGACACCAGCGGCCTGATGATGGTGGCCAAGAACGACGAAACGCAGACGGCACTGAGCGATATGCTGAAGGAACGGAAAATCGAAAAGCACTACCTTGCCCTGGTGGAAGGCGCGATGAAAGAGGCGGAAGGCCGGATCGAGGCGCCGATCGGCCGGAGCAAAAAGGACCGGAAAAAGATGGCGGTGGACCCGGCGGGCCGGCCGGCGGTGACCGAATGGAAGACACTGGCGGAGGGAAAGGGGTGTACGCTGCTGGACGTGCATATCCTGACGGGGCGGACCCACCAGATCCGCGTGCATATGCGCAGCACCGGGCACCCGGTCTGCGGCGATCCGCTGTACGGCTTTGAAAAGGGCGCACGGGTGCCCTGCCTGATGCTGCACGCGGCGAAGCTGGCCTTCGACCATCCGCGGACGGGACAAAAAATGGCCTTCCAGGCGCCCCCTCCCGGGGACTTCCTGCAAGGCCTGAAAAGCAACGGGATAACGGTTATTCCTCTTTAAGCTCCGCCAGGTAGCGGTCCAGCGCGTCCTCCACGGAGGGCATCGGCGCGAACCCGGCTTCCGCCAGCTGGCGGCCGGACAGGCGGGAGTTGAGCGGGCGGCGCGCGGGCGTCGGATACTCAGAGGAGGGAACGGGAATGATCCGGCAGGCAAGGCCGGATTTTTCCATAATCATGCGGGCAAAATCCGCCCAGGAGATATAGCCTTCATTCCGGACATGATAGATGCCGTATTGCTCGGTCAGGATCATATCGCAGATGACCCGGGCCAGGTCCACGGCGTAGGTGGGGGATCCGATCTGGTCGCAGACCACCCGGAGCTCCTTTTTTTCCACGCCGAGCCGGAGCATGGTGCGAACGAAGTTTTTGCCGTTCTTTCCGAAAACCCAGCTGGTCCGGAGGATGTAGTACCGGGTCATCAGCGAACGGACCGCGTCCTCTCCCTGTACCTTACTGACGCCGTAGACGTTCTTCGGCCCGTAGGGGTCGTTGATTTCAAACGGCGTTTCCCCGGTGCCCGGGAAGACGTAATCCGTGGAGATGTAAACCAGCTTCGCCCCGACGCTCAGCGCGGCGCGTACCATATGCACGGTGCCCATGCCGTTGACAGCCGCGCAGATCTCCGGCTCGGATTCCGCCTTGTCGACATTGGTGTAGGCGGCGCAGTGGACGATCACATCCGGCGCGTAGTCCCGGATATAATTCATTACGGAATCCGCGTCGGTCAGGTTGAAATCCCCCATGTCCACGCCCCGGCATTCCACACCGCGGCTTTCCAGGAGACGGACCACCTCATAGCCGAGCTGGCCGGCATAACCGGTAACCAGTACTTTCATACCGCACCTCATCCTACAAACTCGTGGTAGATCGCGTGAATGGTGGCTTCAAAATCGTTGTCGTTGACACCGACGATAATACTCAGCTCGCTGGAACCCTGGTCGATCATGCGCACATTGATCCGCGCCCGGCTCATGGCGGAGAACAGGCGGGCCGCCGTGCCGCAGTTATGCACCATGCCGCGGCCGACGGTGGCGATGATGGACATGTTGTCGCTGACGGAAACGCTGCCGCTTCCCTCGACCAGCTTCTCGATCTTCGCGAGGATATCCTCCCGGTGGGGCGCCAGCATCTTGCTGTTGACGACGACGCACATGCTGTCGATACCGGTGGGCATATGCTCGAAGGAAACGCCCGCGTCCTCCAGCACCTGCAGCACCTTGCGGCCGAAACCGACCTCGCTGTTCATCATGTTCTTTTCCACGCTGATGACGCTGTAGCCCTTATGGCCGGCGATGCCGGTGATCGTGGGAACGGAGATCTCATGCGGGGCGTTCTTGCTGATCATCGTGCCGGGATGATAGGGCTTGTTGGTGTTGCGGATATTGGTCGGGATTCCGGCGCGGTGAACCGGGAACATCGCGTCCTCATGCAGGACGGAGGCGCCCATATGGCTCAGCTCCCGGAGTTCCTTATAGGTAATGGAGGAGATTTCCGCCGGACCGTCGATGATCCGTGGGTCCGCCATCAGGAAACCGGACACGTCGGTCCAGTTCTCATATACGTCGGCGTTGACGGCACGGGCCACCAGGGCGCCGGTAATGTCGCTGCCGCCGCGGGAGAAGGTCTGCACCTCCCCGTTTTCACGGGCGCCGTAGAAGCCGGGCACGACGGCGGAACGGCCGTCCGCCAGCAGGGCGGAAAGCTTCTGCTGGGTCTTTTCGTCATCCAGCAGACCGTCTTCCCGGAAGACGATGCCATCGGCGGCGTCCACGAAGGACCAGCCCAGGTAATCCGCCATCAGCAGGGCGCAGAGATACTCGCCGCGGCTGGCGCACCAGTCCTTGTTTTTGCCGGAAGCGATGCCTTCCTCCACCTCGTTGAGTTTACTCTCGATATCGACTTTCAGATGCAGGCCGCGGGCGATGTCCAGGTACCGTTCCCGGATCTTCGCAAACTCGTCCGCGAAAGGCTTGCCTTCCTTTGCCAGCTTATGGCAAAGGTAAAGCAGGTCCGTGACCTTTTCATCATCGGGGAAACGCTTGCCCGGAGCGCTGGGGACCAGGTAGCGCCGGGTGGGCTCCAGCTCCAGGATGCTGCGGACTTTGCGGAACTGTTCGTCATTGGCCAGAGAACTGCCGCCGAATTTGGTTACGATACATTCAAGCACGGGATTCCCTCCATCGTTTCACATAAAGCACCAAACTACATTCTACCGCCGATATGTGAAAAAGTAAAGATGAAGGTTTCACCAGACGGCGCGGGAGCCGGAAGCCCGGGTAAAGGTCAGCACAGCGACGTGTTCCGCGCCGGCGGACCGGAGCGCTTCCGCGCAGCGGCGGGCGGTGGTGCCCGTGGTCAGTACGTCGTCCACCAGCAGGACGGGAAAGGTGATGGTTTCCGCGGGGGAGAAAGCGTTCTGAAGGTTCCGCTGCCGCATCTCCCGGTTCAGGGACGCCTGGTTCCTCTCCCGGGTTTCCCGGCGCAGGAGAAGCTTCCGGCAGGGCAGGCCCAGCCTCCGGGCGGTTTCTTCCGCCAGCAGGCGGCCGTGATCGACGCAGCGATCCCTCCGGCGGCTTTCCGGCATGGTGACCCAGGTGACCACCGTATCCGGCGGGAAAACGACGTCCGGCGGAAGGGGCAGGATCAGGTCCGCCAGGGTACGCGCCGCGCAGGCTTCGGCCTGGTGCTTCAGGCGGAGCACCAGGTCGCGGGCGACGCCCTGATGGGGCCGGAGGGAATACGCGGTCAGGCCGGGCTCCACTTCCTCCGCCTGCCAGCTGAAAAGCGCCCCGTCATCCCGCAGCCGGGCCGTGCAGGCCGGGCAGAGCACGCCGCCGTCCGATATTTTGCCACAGCTGCGGCAGACCGCGCCTTCCGGCCAGACCACGTCCAGGAAAAAACGCCGGACCGCGGGCCAGTTCGCTCCGAAGCGGACATACAGAAAATCAGTCTTCATCGGCATTCCCCGCTTCCGAAAGCCGGAGGGCCAGCGTGGTGTAGCGGCGGGTCACGTGGTCGTTTTCCACCATCTGCCGGATGATTTCCTCCCGCCCCACCAGGACCACCATGGACCGGGCCCGGGTCAGGGCCGTATAGAGCAGGTTCCGGGTCAGCAGCATGGGCGGCCCGCCGGTGACGGGCATGACGATGACCGGGAACTCGCTGCCCTGGGACTTATGGACAGACAGGCAGTAGGCGGGATCCAGGGATTCCAGGTCCCCGGTTTCATAGACAACCTCCCGCTCCTCGTCGAAGAGCACGGTCAGGGTGTTGTTCTCCGCGTCCACGGCCGTGATGAAACCGACATCCCCGTTGAACACGCCGGTGCCGTCCTCCCAGCCGGCGGCGGTCTGCCGCGTCCATTCCAGCTGGTAGTCGTTCTTCGTCTGGATCACCTTGTCCCCGAGCCGGAAGATGGTTTCCCCCCAGGAAAGCTGGGGTTTGCCGGCCGCGGGCGGATTCAGCGTTTCCTGCAGCAGCGCGTTCAGGCTGTTGACTCCGCATTCCCCTTTCCGGGCCGGGGCGAGCACCTGGATGTTCCGGACGGCCAGGGCGGCCGCGTCTTCCTCCGGATAGCCGAGATAGGCCGGCAGCCGGCGGGAGAGCAGGGACACGACCGTGGAAGAGGCCTGGGCGGCGGTGTCTTTGCGCTCGAAGAAGAAATCGGTTCCTTTTTCATTCAGAAGGGGCATCTTCCCCTGGTTGATCAGGTGCGCGTTCACCACGATCCGGCTGGTTTCGTTCTGGCGGTAGATATCCGTCAGCCGGACGCAGGGGACCATTCTGCTCTCCAGGATGTCCCCGAGGACGTTCCCGGCGCCGACGCTGGGCAGCTGGTCGGCGTCCCCGACCAGGATCAGGCGGCATCCGGGCTCAATGGCCCGCAGCAGGGACCGCATCAGCATCAGGTCGATCATGGAGGCTTCGTCCGCGATGACGATATCCGCCTCCAGCGGGTTGTCCTGGTTCCGCGAGAAGGAGCCCTCCTCCCCGCCGTATTCCAGCAGGCGGTGGATGGTCTTCGCCTCCGCGCCGGTGGCTTCGGACATCCGCTTGGCGGCCCGTCCGGTCGGGGCGCAGAGCACGACCCGGTTGTCACCGGACAGGAGCTCCAGGATGCAGTTGATGATCGTCGTCTTTCCGGTGCCGGGACCGCCGGTGATGACAAAAAAGCCCGTGTCCAGCGCGTCCCGGATGGCCCGGCGCTGATTGGGGGAAAAGCTGATTCCGTGATTCCGCTCAAAGGTGGAGATCGCCCGGGAAGCCCCGGCAAACCGGCCGGCCGGGACGGACTTCATCAGTTCCCGGATCCGCAGGGCGACTTCCTGTTCGGCGTGCCAGTAGGGATGGAGATAGACGCGGCGGCCTTCCTCCGCGTCCGCCTCCCCGACCAGGGAGCGGGACAGGAGCAGTGAAGTCAGCGCTTTCCGGCACAGGTCGCGGGGGACCTGGAGCAGCGACGCGGCGGCGCCGCACAGCTCCTCCTCCGGCAGGTAGATATGGCCGGAGGAGGCGGCGGCTTCCCGCAGGATATATTTCAGCGCGCAGCTGACGCGGCTGGCGCTGTCCGGGGCGACGCCCAGGGCGATCCCGATCCGGTCGGCGGTGCGGAAACCGACCCCTTCCAGGTCGTCGCAGAGGCGGTAGGGATCTTCCCGGATGATCTCCGGCGTCTGGTCCCCGTAGTATTTGCTGATTTTGACGGCGAGGGGGGCGGGAATCCCGTAGGACTGGAGGAAGACCATGGCGCGGCGGGCGTTCTGGTGCTCCCGGAAGCTTTCCGTAATCATCGCGCAGCGCTTTTTGCCGATGCCGGGTACTTCCGTGAGGCGCTCCGGATGCTCCGAAAGGACGGTCATGGTATCCGCGCCGAAATGGCGGACGATGAGCACGGCGGTGGAGGGGCCGACGCCGCGGACCAGGCCGCTGCCCAGGAACCGCTCGATGCCCAGCAGCGTGGTCGGGACCCGAATCTCACAGGAGACGCAGCGGAACTGGCGGCCGTAGGTCTTATGCTCGATCCATTCCCCGGTAAAAACCGCCTGTTCCCCGGGGCTCAGCTCCGGCAGGGTTCCCACGACGGTGACCTCGCTCCGGCCGGACCGGACGGTCAGCACGGACCAGCCGTTTTCCTCGTTCCGGAAAACGGTTCCCAGGATGCCGGCCTCCAGCTGTTCCATAGTTCCTCCGCGCGCAATCCGATGTTTTTCCAAGCATACCATAAAAAACGGGGATTGTCATTAAGGCATGGGTTTGATATAATTTTATGAGGTGACTCCGGACGAAAGGGAGGGATGCACATGGACTTTATGAAGACGATGCTCATCTACATGGCGGCGACATTTACGCTGGCTGTACAGAGCACCGCCGCGCCTTCCGACACGCCCGAACCCGTTGTAACCCCCGTCTCCGCGGAGCAGTCCATCGCCGCGCCGACCATCCGGATTATCCAGGGATCCTCCGCCGATCCGGCCGCCCCTTCCGTGACGCCGGCACCGGTTCCGGCCATCACGCCGAACCAGTCGTACCACAATATCGCCCAGGGCGCCCGCGGCGCGGAGGTTCGCAAGCTGCAGAACCGCCTGATTGAGCTGGGATACCTGCCGGAAGGATCCGCGGACGGCGCGTACGGCCGGCAGACCGCCAACGCGGTGAAAAAGTTCCAGTATTACAACGGCCTGACGCAGGACGGTATCGCCGGCCGCCGGACGCAGACCTACCTGTATGAGAACCCGGACGTCATGGCTTATCCGGGAGACGTGACCCCCGCGCCGGAAGCGACCGCGGAGCCC
Source organism: Clostridiales bacterium (assembly GCA_024695415.1). Taxonomy (GTDB): domain Bacteria; phylum Bacillota; class Clostridia; order Christensenellales; family Aristaeellaceae; genus Aristaeella. The sequence continues at coordinate 39,484 of JAILIE010000069.1, forward strand.
ACAGAGGCTCCGACCGAAGCGCCGACGGAAGCGCCCACCGAAGCGCCGACGGAAGCGCCCACCGAAGCGCCCACCGAAGCGCCGACGGCGGAACCCACCGCGGAGCCGACCGCGGAGCCCACGGCAGCCCCGACGGAGGCACCGACCGAGGCACCGACAGAAGCCCCGACAGAAGCCCCCACCGAAGCGCCGACCGCGGAACCGACGGAGAAACCCGCGGAGGCGACCGAGGCTCCGGCGGCACAGCCGACGGACGAGCTGGAAGAGATCGACCTGGACGCCGGCGTCTTCATCGAAATCGACGGCCGGATCGCCTATAACGAGAACGGAACCCCGCTGGAATGGATCGGCCAGAAGGACGGCGTTCCCGCGGTGATGGTCCCCCGCCTCCAGGAGTGCGACGGGCGGATCCGCGTCAGCCTGGACGACCTGGCCGCGTGCCTGGAGGGCTGGGAACTGACGGACGACGGAACGGTCGTCCTGCAGGCGGAAGGCCACACACTGGGGATCTATAACGAGGATGCCGGCGGCGCGGCCACCGTGGACGGGATGGAAATCCCGATGGACATCCTGGATTTTGATTTTGAACACGAAGGGCATTTCATCGACGCTTCCTTCCTGGCCGGCGCGCTCGGCGGGGAAGCGGAGTGGGACGCCGAAGAGAACACGCTGATGCTGCGGATTCCGGCTGCCGGGGAGGACAGCGGAACGGAGGGCTGACACCTCCGGGGCGGCAGGGCGCAGAAACGAGGAGGAAAACCCGTGAAATCTGTAACCATCCGGCTGAGCCTGGTTGAAAACGTCAATAAATTCGTCAATATCGTATCCGCCTTCCCCTATGAGATGGACCTGCGGGCGGGCCGCCACGTGGTGGATGCCAAATCCATCCTGGGCATCTTTTCCCTGGACCTGAGCCGCCCGATCACGCTGGAAATCTACGCGGAGGACTGCGGGGAACTGATGGAAAAGATCAGGCCCTTCGTCGAGGAAGACAAATAAGCGGAAACAGCCAAAAGACGAACAATATCCGGCAAAAACCTTTTCAATATTCGGAAAATGTGCTACAATTCATACTCGGGGGAAAGGAATGTTCCCCCGAGTATGTTTTTGCCCGCAGGGCAGAGGAGAAACTTCGATGGACAAGATTCGCCGGAATGAACGCATGAGCGCCATGATGCGGATGCTGGCAGGCGCTCCGAACCGGATATTTACCCTGAGCAGCTTCTGCGAGATGTTCGGCTCCGCCAAGTCCACGATGAGCGAGGACGTGGACCTGCTGCGCGAGGTCTGCACCGGCTTCGACCTGGGCGAGGTGGATACCGTGACCGGGGCGGCCGGCGGCGTCCGTTACCGCCCGACCGTCAGCCGGGAAAAAGCCCGGGCTTATATTGCCGACCTTTGCGAGCGGCTCAGCGGGGCGGAACGGGTCCTGCCCGGCGGCTTCCTGTACTACAGCGACATCCTGAGCACGCCGGACATCGTGAACCGGATGGGGGAGATTATCGCCACCGAGTATTACGGAAGCGAGCCGGATTTTGTGCTGACCATGGAGACCAAGGGAATTCCGGTCGCCTTTGCCACCGCCAACGCCCTCGGCATCCCGCTGGTGATCGCCCGGCATTCCTCCAAGGTATACGAAGGATCCGCCGTGAACATCAATTACGTTTCCGGATCCGGGAACATCGAAACCATGAGCCTGAGCCGCCGCGCGGTGCGCGAAAACCAACGCGCGCTGATCGTGGACGATTTCCTGCGGGGCGGCGGCACGGCCAAGGGCATGGTGGACCTGATGCGGGAATTCAACGTGACCGTGACGGGCATGGCGTTCGTCATGGCGACCGCCGTGCCGGAAAAGAAACGGATATCCGACGTCAAGGCGCTGATGACCCTGACGGTGGAGGACGGGGAACCGGCCGCCGCCGTGGTGAAGCCCGCCGACTGGCTCACCGGGGCGCCCGTTTCCCGGTAACCGCGGTTTGCCAAAACCGGGCCGGTTATGATATCATAATATGTTGAATCCGACGGGAAAGGGGGACGGGGCTTGTACGACATGCTGCCTCCGCAGCCGGCGCAGATGCCGCAGCGGAAGGGAAAAAAGCGGATGAGCGTTGTGCAGATCGCGCTGATTGTGCTGACGCTCGGCTTTGTGGCTTGGTACCTGATTACATCCCTGACTCCCGAACCGGAGCGGTACGGCCGGATATCGGCCGGCGTGATCGGCGCCCGCTATACCGGGGACTGCCTGATCATCCGGGATGAAACGCCGTATGACGCCGAAGGCCTTTCCAGCGTCGATTATATCGCCGAGGAAGGGTCCACGGTGAACATGGGCAGCATCATCTGCAACGTATATTCCTCCGGTTTTTCCACCCGGGAGATGACCACGCTGCAGGATTACCGGAACCAGATCAAGGAATACCAGCTGAAGCTGCTTTCGTCCGAAGTGACGACCGACGCGCGGATGGAGAAACTGGAATCTGACGTGCTGACCCGCGCGCGGGAGGTCCGGGAAATCATCCGCGGCGTCCGGGGCAATATGGCCAACCAGGAAAAGCTGCTGAGCACAGCCATCCAGGCCCGCCAGAGCTACCTGAAGGAAAAGTACGGCAACGACCAGCGCATGACCCGGCTGTATGACGACGAGCAGAGCCAGCTGCAGCGGATCAGCAGCTGGACCAAGCAGTACGCCGCCATGAGCACCGGAATCGTCAGCTTCTATTCCGACGGGTATGAGTACGGGCTGACCGTCAAGAACTACGACCAGTTCACGCCTTCGGAAGTCCGGCAGATGATCAACGGGACGAAACCGGGGCAGAGCGCCCTGCAGAAGGGAAAGACGACGATCTACCGCCTGGTGCGCGACGGGTACTGGTATGTGCTGATGATCATCCGGGACAGCAACTGGAATCCCGTCGAGGGCGCGGAGTATGAACTCCGGCTCGAGAACTTCAAGGACACCACGGTCAAGGCCCAGGTGGTCAGCTTTACCCGGACCGGCGGCGAACTGGTGGTCCGCCTGAACGTTCAGGACGAGGTGGCGCCGGTTCTGTATGTGCGGACCTGCACCGGCATCCTGGGCGACAGCGTCTCCAGCCTGACGGTTCCGCCCCGGGCGATCTACTACCAGGACAACATGCCGGGTGTGGTGCTGGTGGACGGGGACTATGAATGGTTTATTCCCGTGAACATCCTGGACAAGAAAGACGGGATGGTCTTTATTGCCGCGATCCAGCAGGGCGTACTGTTTGAAGGACAGACAGTCCGGCTGTTCTGAGGCCGTCGCGGCGGGATATGAAAAAGGGTTACCAAGGAGAGGATTCGTATGGGTTTCAGTGAATTCAGGAACAGTCTGAAGCGGGCTTTTTCCCGCCGGGACGGGGACGCAACCCGCCGTCCGGACGGCGGGACCAGCTGCTACCGCCCCGTCCGGAAAAAGACGCCGGAGGAGATGGGCTATACCCAGGCTGAACCGCAGCAGTCCGTGCCCTATGTCCATACCGGGTTCACGGGCATGAATCCCCCCTCCGCCTACGGAACGGATCCCTACGCCGCTCCGCCGGCCTGGGACGCCCAGGGCAGCGGATCCTACATGCCGGATCCCTACGCGCCGCAGAACGCGTGGAGCCAGCCGGCGAACAGCGCTTCCGCCTGGACGCCCGCGTTTACCCAGACGGGCGGGCAGGCGGCGTATTCCCAGCGGCAGGCCTTCGCCCCGTCCGGACGTGAATCGGAATACCAGACCGCGCCGCGGCCGGAACGCGGATGGTTCGCCCCCCGGGAGGAGGCGCGGCCGCAGAACAATATCTCCTATATGCCCGGGTACGCGCCGGATGCCGGCTCGTCCTGGACCCATGTGGAGCATATCATGACCATGACCAGCCTGAAGAGCTGCTATGAAGCCATCGAGTGCATGAAGAACGGCGAGACGCTGATCATTACGCTGGACGCCATCGCCAACGAGGGCGAGAGCATGCGCTGCCAGGATATGCTGGCGGGCGCCGCGTTCACCCTGGGATGCAGCGTACGGATGCTGCAGGGGGGACGGCTGGTGCTGATCGCGCCGGAAGGCGTCAAGATCCTGCCGGAGCTGTCTTCCGCCCGGAGCGAGATGCCGCCCGCGTTCGTGCCGCCGGCCGCGCCGGTTCAGGAAACCCCGCCGGCCGGCCGCCGGGAACGCCGCACCGGCGCCCGCGCGGAGGAATGGAATGCCGCCCGCAACGGAGAGCGGGATCACTATAATCCCTATACCGGCACGATGCCGGCGGCGGCCGGGGCGTACGGAAGCTTCGGCGGATACGGATACTGACCGGAGAGACGAAAGGAGACGATTCCATGGAAAAGATCACGGTTGACCTGATTTCACGCAAGGAATTTTCCATCTCATCCAAGGGCTACAACCAGACCGAAGTGGACAATTTTCTGGACGACATCTGCGAGGAAATGGAGCGGATGGAAAACGAAATCATGGAGCTTCGCCAGAAAACCACGGCGGTGCGTCCCGCTGCTCCGGCACCGGTGTCCGGTGTGAGCGCGGAAGACGAGAACAGCTTCCGGGAGATCCTGGAAATGGCCCGCCAGGTAAAGGACGACACGATCCGCAAGGCCCGCGAGGACGCGGAAGCCATCCGCGCCAAGGCGGAGACGGAAGCCGCGGAGCGCCTGGACGGCCTGGAGGAGGAGCAGAAGGCGCTGAAGCAGGAAGTGGCGGACCTGAAGGCCGCGGCCGCGGACTACCGCGCCAAGTTCGAGGCGCTGCTGCAGGCGCAGCAGGAAGCGCTGGAAAAAGCGTCGGATCTTTTCTGAGTTTGGTTCGGGCCGGATAAAGGAGGCTGCGAAACACCATGTTTGGACACAGACCGGACGGAAAAAGGGTGCGCGACGTGGATCCGATCGTCCAGATCACCCCGTACCTGATGCCCATGCGCTGCGACGCGCAGGTGTTCCTCGAGCACAAGCTGGATTATGAAAAGCTGTCCCGCTATATCGTCCGCAAGGCGCAGGAGGGGGAAAAGATCACCTTCATGCACCTGCTGGCGGCGGCGTATGTCCGCGCGGTCAGCCAGAATCCGGAGGTCAACCGGTTCATTTTCAACAAGCAGTATTATTCACGGAACAACTGCTCCATTTCCTATACCGTGCTGAAAAATCCCCAGGACAACAGCAGTCCGGAAACCACCGTGCGCATCCTGTTCGACCTGACCGATACCCTGTACGACGTCCGGGACCGGATGAACGACGCGGTTGAGAAAAGCCGGGCGACGGAGGACGGGGATTTCGTGATCCGGCTGGCCCGCGCGGTACTTAAGATCCCGGGGCTTGCCACGTTCCTGGTCGGCGGCGTCCGCCTGCTGGACCGCTACGGAATCCTGCCGAAGGTGCTGATCCGGGAACTGCCGTTCTACAGCGGCCTGTTCATTACCAACAACGCGTCCATTGGACTGCACCATCCGCTGCATCACATCTACAATTTCGGCAACGTCAGCCTGTTCATGGGCATCGGGAGCGTGCTGAAGGAAGCGTTTGTGGAGCCGGACGGCAAGGTCCGGATGCGCCGCTGGATGCCGATCGGCATCACGGCGGACGAGCGGGTATGCTCCGGCGCCCATTACGCGGGATTCTTCGCCGCGGTGATGCACCTGCTGGACCATCCGGAGGAGCTGGAGGTTCCGCCGGAAAGCGTCCGCTTTGATCCGCGCGTCGAATACCATGTGGAAAAACTGAAAAAACAGGAAGAAGCATAAAGAACCGGCGGGGCTGTCAGAGAAGCCCCGCCAGTTTTATACAAAGCTCTCCGGCCGGTTGAACACCGGGATAAAGTCCCTGTCGGCGGAATCCGCCTCCTGCAGAAATCCCGGCAGGGCGAGGGCCTCCATATGGTCCCGGACCCGGCGGTATTCCCGGTCCGTGATCCGGCGGTCCAGGCCCGGAACGGACACGCCGTTGCAGGGAACATACTGGCGCATCAGGCTGACCGGTGTGCCGGCGGGCAGTTCGTCCCGGATCCAGGTCAGGAGCTTCATGCTTTCGGAAGTCAGGCCGGGAAGGATCAGGTGGCGGACCAGGACGCCGCGGGTCATGATGCCCTCGTCGTTATACTGCGCCGGTCCGGCCTGGCGGCACATTTCCCGGATCGCGGCGGAAGCGGCGGGGAAATAATCCGGCGCGCCGGCGCAGAGCTGCCCCATGCGGGCGGAAAAATGCTTCAGGTCCGGCAGGTATACATCCACCGCGCCTTCCAGCATGCGGAGCGTTTCCACCCGTTCATAACCGGAGGTGTTCCACACCACGGGCACGGGAGGCTTCCACAGCTCCAGCGCGTCGAGGATCCGGGGCACGAAAGGCGTCGCGGTGATCAGGGAAATCGTATGCATCCCCAGGTCGGTGAGGCGCCGGAACGCGTCCGACAGATCCCGCGGCGAGAAGGCGCGGCCGGCGCCGCGGTGGGAGATTTCCGCGTTCTGGCAGTAGACGCAGCGAAGCGTGCACCCGGAAAAGAAAACGGCGCCGGTTCCGAGACGGCCGGAAACGGGTGGTTCCTCCCACAGGTGGGGAGCGACGCGGGCAATCCGCATTTCCTCCCCCTGGCCGCAGAAACCGGTCCGGACGGCACGGTCGACACCGCACATACGGGGGCAGAGGGTACAGCGCATAGGTCACCTCCGTCAGGTTTTTCCGGCGGATCCGGAATGAAGCCATTATAGCGGCGGACGGTGAAAAGCGCAAATAAGGTTGAGATCGGGCACCGTTTCCGGTATAATATATCACGCAAACATATATGCAGATTACCTTTCCGCGCAACCGCGCGGAAAGTCAAAGGAGCCGATATCTTGAGCGAGGAACGCAAAGACCTTCCCCGGCGCCGCCGGCGGAGCATGGACCGGGAAAACACACCGGAGGCCGCGCCGGAAACGCCGGAATCCGTAACGGAAACACCGGAATCCATACCGGAAACACCGAAGGACATACCGGCGGAGGACGCCGCCATGAGCCAGGGCCCGGACAGCCGGGTGCCGCCCCAGGCGCGCCGGATGAGCGCGTCGCCTTACGGCAGTGTATCCGACCGGGCGCAGCGCCGCCCCGGGACACGCCCGGCCGCGGCGGTCCGGCGCCCCGCGCCGGAAACGGACGGAAAACCGGAGCATACATCCCGCGTCCGGGTCGGCTACGCGCCGGGCCGGATGAGCGAAGGTATGACCCGGCCGGTGCCCCAGGCGGACCGCAGCCGGGTGCGCGAGTATCCGGAATACCGGTATCCGCCGCAGAACCCGGTGCCGCCTGTCGGGAAAAACCCGGGAACCGGCGGCCGGAAAAACGGCTCCGGGGGCAAGGGAATCCTGATCGTGCTGATTGTGCTGCTGGTCGCGGCGCTGGCCGCGGGCGGCGTCATGCTGCTTCCGGAGGACAATCCGATCCGCCATGGCTTTTCCTCCCTCACCGGGGGAGTCAGGGACACGGTCCGCGGCCTGCTTTCCAAACAGGAACCGGAACCGCCCCGGATCACGGAGTTTACGGTGACCGGGGACACCGGACTGACGGCCCCCGCGGACGTGACCTTCTCCGTGACGACTGAAAAAGCCGTCCAGGGAATCCGCCTGACGGACGAAGACGGCCGGGAAGTGCCGACAGAGCTGACCGGAGAGGTGAATTCCGAGGAGGCCGTATGGATCCTGACCCTGCATGTGGCGGACGGATTCGAGGGTACGGTCGCCCTGCAGGTCCGCCGCGAAGGGGACAAATGGGAAGACACGGAGTACACCACGGAGATCGCGGTCGCGCCGCGCGCGGAGACGACAGTGGAGCCGGGCGGGGAAGCGACGCCGGAAGCGGGCGCGGAAAACACGCCCGCGCCGGAGGAAACGGGAACGGCGCCGGAAGGGACCCCCGCCCCGGAGGAAACCGCGGGCGTGCCGGGAGAGACCGAAAGCCCGGAGGAGACCGCCGAACCGGAGGCCTCGCCGGAGCCGACACCGGATCCCACCGAGACACCGGAGCCGACGCCTGAACCTACGGAGACGCCGGAACCGACCGCGACGCCGCCGCTGACCGCGGAGGCCGCGCCGGGCGCCAATCCGTCGCTGATCACATCCACCGTGATTTACAACGGATCCAAAAAAGTAAAGGAATACAGCCGGGCAGCCAAGGAACTGATCCATATGCCGGCCTCCTGGAGTTACACGAAGGAGCAGATCGGCGTGCTGACGTTCCGCGGAAACGCGTTCCGCCAGAATTCGGCGGTCGGTACCGTAAAGGGCGCCGGGAGCCTGACGAAGATCTGGGACGCGGATTCCGGAAGCGTCCGCGGCACGAACCAGACCTATTACGGCGTCGGATGGACCGGTCAGCCGGCTATCGTGAAGTGGAGCCGCCAGGTCCGGGAATCCAGCAATATCGAAGATCCCTTCCGGGAAAAGCAGGGACTGAAGGAAGTCATCATCGCCGGACTGGACGGCGCGATCCGCTTCCTGGACCTGGACACGGGCAACATCACCCGGAACAGCATCCGGCTGGGTTACCCGCTGCGGGGAACCCCCTGCGTCCATCCCGGCGGATATCCCTATATGAACGTCGGCCAGTTTGCCCGGAAGATGAAAGTCAAGACCGGGAAGATCGGCCTGCGCCAGTACAACATGTATACCCAGAAGGAACTGTCGCTGATCGACGGGCTGGACGGGAAACTGCACCGGGCGCTGAACGATTACGGCAGCTTTGAGACGTCGGCCCTGATCGACCGGACGAGCGACTGCGTCGTCACCGCCGGAACCAACGGCATGCTGTACCTGATCAACCTGAACAGCGAGTTCGACTGGAAGGCCGGATACTACAATTCCAAGCCGACCACGATCGTGATGACATCCAAGACGAAGAACCAGAAGGCGGCGCAGACCGCGGTGGAGTCCTCCGTCGCCATGTATGACAAATATGTGTATTACGCCGACATGGGCGGCATCCTCCGCTGTGTGGACACCAGCCTGCTGACGCCGGTATGGGCAGTGGACACCGGGGATTCCGTAATGGCGGCGGTCGCGCTGGACCTGAACGGGGAGGACGGCCTGGATCTTTATACGGCCAACATGCTGAACAACCGGAAGAAGGGCAGCGCGCAGATCCGCCGGTTCGACGCGCTGAGCGGCCGGGAGATCTGGATGACGGAAATCGGCGTCCAGAAGGACACGAAGAACAAGACGGATTCCGGATGCAAGGCGTCGCCCGTCATCGGCGAAAAAGACCTGGACGGATTAGTGTATTTCACGGTGACCGGGCTGAACGACGCCGGGCGGGAGACGCTCGGGACCGGAGCGGACGCGAAGGCGGCTCTGGTGGCGCTGGATAAGGAAACCGGCGAAATCCGCTGGTCCCGCGCGCTGAGCGACCGGAGCGAGTCCTCTCCCATGGCCGTGTATGACGCGGACGGGCACGGATGGATCATCCAGTGCGCCTGGGACGGCACCGTGATCGCGGTGGACGGCCTGACCGGCGACGTGACCGCGACACTGAAACTGGAAGGCAATATCGAAGCGTCCCCCGCCGCGTACAACGGCATCATGGTCATCGCCATGACGGGGAAGGGGACGGAAAAGATCTACGGAATCCGAATTGAGTGAGGAAGGCGTATGGCAAAGTATCTGGCGGCGCTGGACCAGGGAACCACCAGTTCCCGGGCAGTCCTTTTTACGACGGACGGACAGATGGTTTCCTCCTGCAACCGGGAGTTTCCCCAGCATTACCCGAAGCCCGGATGGGTGGAGCATGATCCGCGGGATATCCTGGACACGCAGGTCGCGAGCCTGCGGGAGGCGGTCCGCCTGGCCGGAATCAATCCGGGGGATATCGCCGCGATCGGCATCACCAACCAGCGGGAAACCACTTTCCTCTGGGACCGGAAAACCGGGGAATGCGTCGGAAACGCGATCGTCTGGCAGTGCCGGCGCACCGCGCGGATGGTGGACGACCTGGTCAGCCGCGGCTGCGGGGAGATGATCCGGGAAAAAACCGGACTGATTCCGGACGCGTATTTTTCCGGCACCAAGCTGAAGTGGATGCTGGACTACTACAACCTGCGGGAACGCGCGGAAAAGGGTGAACTGTGCTTCGGCACGGCGGACAGTTTCCTGTGCTGGAACCTGCTGGAGGACCGGCCCCACGTGACGGACGCCACCAACGCCGGGCGGACGATGCTTTTCAACCTTCATACACAGGACTGGGATGAGGACCTGCTGAAGCTGCTGGATATCCCGCGCGCCTGCCTGCCCCGGGTGGTCGATTCCTCCGGGCCGATCGGCATGCTGGATCCCGCGATCCTGGGCTGCCGGATTCCCGTGACGGGCATGGCGGGAGACCAGCACGCCAGCCTTTTCGGGCAGGCGTGCCTGAAGGCCGGCGACCTGAAGAACACCTACGGCACCGGATGCTTCATGCTGATGAATACCGGCGCGGAGCCGGTACGGAGCCGGAACGGCCTTTTGACCACCATGGCCTGGCGCATCGGCGGGAAACCGGTCTACGCGCTGGAGGGCAGCGTATTCATGGGCGGCGCGACGATCCAGTGGCTGCGCGACGAGCTGAAAATCATTTCCACCGCGGCCGAGAGCGAAGCGCTGGCCCAGTCCGTTCCCGGAACCGGCGGCGTATACCTGGTGCCGGCTTTCACCGGCCTGGGCGCGCCGTGGTGGGACAGCTACAGCCGGGGCACCCTGATCGGTATGACCCGCGGGACCGGACGGCCCCAGATCGTACGGGCGGCCCTGGAGGCAATCGCCTACCAGAGCGCGGACCTGATGGACGCCATGGTGAAGGACTGCGGAAAGAAACCGGAGAGGCTCCAGGTGGACGGCGGCGCCAGCGCCAACGGCTTCCTGATGCAGTTCCAGGCGGATATCAGCGGCATTCCCGTGGTCCGTCCGAAGGTACTGGAAACCACCGCGCTGGGCGCGGCACTGCTGGCCGGACTCGGCGCGGGCGTGTACGCGACGGTGGAGGACACCGCCGCGGTATGGAAAAAAGATCTGGAATTCACCCCCAAAATGGACGAAGCCACCCGGCTGCTGGAGCTGGGCGGCTGGCATAAGGCGGTGGAGCGGAGCCTGGGCTTCGCCAGGGATTAATCCGCGTTTTTCTTCGGGGCTTTCAGGAATTTCACCGCGTAGACGACCATCGCGACCACCGCGAGGCCGACGGTGATCCACAGGAGGAGGACGTCCGGGGTCAGATCCCAGAGGACGACGTTCCCGGCGCGGAAATCCTCCTGGAAGAAGGACAGGACCAGGGACGCGATAAAGAAGACCTGGGCGGCCTTGCCGAAAATGTTGCTGTAGACGACCACGTCCCGGTTGAGCATGAAGAAACCGCCCAGCACCATGAGCAGTTCCTTGCAGGCGACGACGATGACGGCGGCAAGCGGAAACACGCCGGCCGCGGTCTGGCAGACCAGGGCGGTGATGACCATCAGCTTGTCCGCCAGCGGGTCGAACAGCTTGCCGAAATCGGTAATCTGATTCAGTTTCCGGGCGAGCATCCCGTCCAGCATATCGGTTAGGCTGGCGGCGATAAAAACCGCCAGGGCGGCCTTTTTCCAGCCGTTGACAAAAAGGATGACGAAAACCGGGATCAGCGCCAGGCGGAGCATGGTCAGCACATTGGGAACATTCCAGACGTTGGAAAAGAGTTTACGGATTTTTTCCTTCAAGGGATTCAGCTTCTTTCGGGCATTTTTACCCGTTAACTATTCGATGCATTTCCGGGAATATCCTTTTTTCCCGGCGGCATACAAGGAGGAACCATCGGATGCGCTTTGACGGAAGGCGGCCGGAGGAAAAACGGCCGGTCACAATTGAAACGGATTTTGTACGCACGGCGTGGGGCAGCTGCCTGATCGCCACGGGGAACACCCGGGTGATCTGCACCGCCAGCGTGGAAGAAACGGTGCCGCCCTTCCTGCGGGACAAGGGCCAGGGCTGGGTCACCGCGGAGTACGCGATGCTGCCGGCGTCCACGACGGAGCGGAAAAAACGCGACGGAATCAAAAAGGACGGACGGAGCGTCGAAATCCAGCGGCTGATCGGCCGGGCACTGCGCCAGGCGGTGGACCTCAAAGCCCTGGGCGAGCGCACGATCACGCTGGACTGTGACGTGCTGGAGGCGGACGGGGGCACCCGGACCGCATCGATTACCGGTGCGATGGTGGCGCTGACCTGCGCGGTGGACCGGCTGATCCGGGAAAAGAAGCTGCTGGTCAGCCCGATCGTGCACCAGGTGGCGGCAATCAGCGCGGGCATCGTGGACGACCTGCCCTGCCTGGACCTGTGCTACCGGGAGGACAGCGGCGCGCAGGTGGACATGAACTTCGTGATGAACGAGCAGCGGGAGTTCATTGAACTGCAGGGCACGGGCGAAGGCCGCGCGTTCAGCAGCGACGAACTGAACATGCTGATGAGCTACGGAATGAAGGGCATTTCCGAACTGCTGCAGCTGCAGCGGGAAGCGCTGGGCGACCGGGCGCGCCATATCGCGCCGAAGCCCCTGCTGCTGGCCGCGACCGGCAACGAGCACAAGCTGCGGGAACTGCAGGAGATGTTCCGGGACTACTATACGCTGGCGCCGATGACCGCGGCCGGATTCTTCGGACCGATTGACGAAAACGCCTCGACCTTTGCCGGCAACGCGGTGATCAAGGCGGAGGCGGTATGCGAAGCGACGGGGCTGCCGGCGATCGCGGACGACAGCGGGCTTTCGGTGGAGGCGCTCGACGGCGAACCCGGGGTGATGTCCGCCCGGTATTCCGGGGAACACGGAAACGACGACGCAAACAACGACCTGCTGCTGAGCCGGATGGAGGGAAAGGAGGACCGCCGGGCGCATTTCGAGTGCGCGCTGGCGCTGAAGTTCCCGGGGAAGGAGCCGATCGTGACTGAAGGCCGGTGCCCGGGAGTGATCCTCCACAAGCGCCGCGGAACCGGCGGGTTCGGGTATGATCCGCTGTTCCTGTACGAGCCGATGAACAAGACCTACGCGGAGATGAACCAGGAGGAAAAGAACGAAATCAGCCACCGGGCGCGGGCCAGCGAGGCCATGCGGAAGGAAATGGAAAAGCTGAGCCGGGAGGGGAAATGACCCCTTGCGCGCAAAAGCACAGAAACAGTACATTCCGCGGGAGGCGCGAAAGCCTCAAATCCTTGACGAATCAAGGGGAAACATGTAAAATATTCCAAGATTGAGACGCAAAGACATATCGGAGGAACGCGGATGCTGCACGATGGAAGAATCTGGGTCGGCACAGGCGAAGGCGGTCCGGTTTACCTGCTTCCGCACATGGCCAACCGGCACGGCCTGATCGCGGGCGCGACAGGGACCGGGAAGACCGTGTCCCTGAAGGTGCTGGCGGAAGGTTTTTCCGACATGGGCGTTCCGGTATTCCTGAGCGATATCAAGAGCGATCTGAGCGGCATGGTGAAACCCGGGGCCGGCAGCGAGGCGATCGACCGCCGGCTCGACGGATGCGGTGTTCCGAAGGAAGAGTTCCTCTTCCATGCCTACCCCTCCGTTTTCTGGGACGTATACGGGGAACAGGGCCATCCGGTCCGCGCGACGGTACAGGACATGGGACCCCTGCTGATGAGCCGGATGCTCAGCCTGAACGAAACCCAGAGCGGCGTCATGAATATTATCTTCCGCGTCGCCGCGCGGGAAGGATTCCCGCTGATCGACCTGCAGATGCTTAAAGACCTGCTGATCATGGTCGGATCCAACGCGAAGAACTACACGCTGGAATACGGCAACGTATCCGTGGCCAGCGTCGGGGCGATCCAGCGGGCCGTCGCCGTGCTGGAGGACCAGGGCGGCAGCGTGTTTTTCGGGGAGCCCGCCATCGACATCCGGGACTGGATTGAAACGGACCCCGACAGCGGAAAAGGACGGATCAACATCCTTTCCGCGGACCGGCTTTTCAACAATCCCACGATGTATTCCACGTTCCTTCTGTGGATGCTGACGAAGCTGTACGACCTGCTTCCGGAGCAGGGAGACGCGGAGAAACCGAAGATCGTATTCTTCTTTGACGAGGCGCACCTGCTGTTCAACAACTGCAGCCGTCCCCTGATGGAAAAGATCGAGCAGGTGGTCCGGCTGGTCCGCTCCAAGGGCGTCGGGGTATACTTCATTACCCAGAGCCCGGCGGATATCCCGATGACCATCCTGGGCCAGCTGGGAAACCGCATCCAGCACGCGCTGCGCGCGTATACCCCCCTGGACCAGAAGGCGGTGAAAACCGCCGCCCAGACCTTCCGGACGAATCCGGCCTTCGACACCGAAGAGGCCATTACGACCCTCAAGACCGGCGAGGCGCTGGTTTCCTTCCTGGACGAGCACGGCGCCCCGGGGGTGGTGGAGCGGGCAACGATCCTTCCGCCGCAGAGCTATATGGGGGCGATTACCCCGGAAGACCGGAACCTTGTGATTACGACCAGCCCGCTGTACGGGATCTACGAGGAACGGGCGGAAGAACCCGCTCCCGAACCGGAACCCGCCGCGCCGCAGGCGGCGCCGGTCCAGCCGGCCGCTCAGGTTCCCCAGGCAGTGCCGGTCCAGCCGGCGATACCGGTCCAGCCGGCGATACCGGTCCAGCCGGCGGTGCCGGTCATCATGGTTCCGCCCGCGCAGGCCGCGGCGCCGGAACAGAAACTGGATGATCCCAGACGCTTTCGGTTCATCAACGGCGTTTGGTATTATATTTAAAACATTTTCCCCGGCGTGAAACTGCCGGCCCCGTCACCCGTTTCCCCCACGACCCCTCTCGCGGCGCAGGAGAAGGAGCACCGCGCAAAAGAACATGGGACAGACATTCAAGGTTTTTGATCCGACTACCGGCCAGTATGTGGAAAAGGAACTCGACATGACCCCCGTGCAGGAAGCGGCGCCCGCCGTGGAACAGGCCGTGCAGCCGGTCGCCGAGGCCGTGCAGCAGGCAGCGGCTCCTGTGGTGGAAGCGGTCCAGCAGGCGGCGGCTCCCGTGGTGGAAGCTGTGCAGCAGGCACCGGAGGCGGTCCGGCAGGCCGCGCAGCCCGTGGTGCAGGCCGTCCAGCAGGCGGCCCAGCCGGTCGTCCAGGCTGTGCAGCAGGCGCCGGCCGCGGTTCAGCAGGCCGCGCAGCCCGTGGTGCAGGCGGTTCAGCAGGTCGCCCAGCCCGTGGTCCAGGCCGTACAGCCCGTGGTGCAGGGCGTCGTCCAGCCCGCGCAGGCGGTTCCCACCATCCAGGTGCAGCCCCAGGTGCAGAAAATGCCCGTGATGGTGCTGGATCCCACGACCGGCCAGTATGTCCAGCAGATGATGGACATGGTGCTGGATCCCGCGACCGGCAACTATGTGCCCGCTCCCGTTGCCGCGGATCCCAAGGCGCTGGCGGAACAGCAGAAAGCTGCCGAGAAGGCCGCGAGGGAAGCCGAACGGAAGGCGAAGGAAGAGGAAGCGGCCGCCCGCCGCGCCCGCGCGGACGAGCTGCGTGAGGAAGCCGCGGAACGTGCCCGCCGCAACGACTCCGTCGCCGGCCGCGTCAAGAACACCGCGATTTCCACCGCGACCCGCCAGGTCGTATCCAACCTGACCAAGAGCATCACCAAGGCGATCAGCGGACTGTTCGGCGGAAAGAAGTAAGGGGATCCCGCGGAACGGGCGGAAAACCCGGCCGCAAAATATAAAAATCATCCTGGGAGGGAAAGGAAATGAAGAAGTTTTTCAAGGAATTCAAGGATTTTGCCATGAAGGGCAACGTCATTGACCTGGCGATCGCAGTCGTCATCGGCGGCGCGTTCGGCAAGATCGTGACCTCTCTGGTAAACGACGTGTTCATGCCCCTGATCGGCCTGATCACCGGCGGCACGAACGTGTCCGGCATGTTCGCGGTCCTGGGCAAGGTGCCCGAAGGAACTGTGATCACGAGCCTGGACCAGGCGGCGGAGCTCGGCGTTGCCACACTGAACTACGGCCTGTTCATCCAGGCGATCATCGACTTCATCCTCGTGGCCCTGTGCCTGTTCCTGGTCGTCAAGGCCATCAACAAGTCCAAGGACCTGAAGAAAAAGGAAGAGGAAGCCCCGGCCGAGCCCACCACCAAGGTGTGCCCCTTCTGCCAGAGCGAGATCAGCATCAAGGCGACCAAGTGCCCGCACTGCACCAGTGACCTGAAGGAATAATTTCCGCGCTTTTATGCCGCTTCCCGGAAGGGAAGCGGTTTTTTTCGCGGACGCATTGACAAACGCCCCGGAAACGGATAATATACATCCCGCAAACCTTATCACGAGTGACCGAGGGACGGGCCCGATGACGTCACGGCAACCGGCGGAAGCAAGGTGCCAAATCCCGCAGTGCGCACACCCTGAGAAGGAGCACTGACAGATAAGGACAATCTGATTCAGGATTGAAACCCGTCTGGTTTGTGTGCAGGCCAGGCGGCTTTTTTGTGAAAACAGAAACAGGAGGTTCCCATGCGCAGACTCTTTACTTCCGAATCCGTTACCGAAGGACATCCCGACAAGCTGTGCGACCAGATTTCCGACGCGGTGCTGGACGCGATCCTCGCGGAGGATCCCGCGGCGCGGGTGGCCTGCGAAACCTTTGCCACCACGGGCATGATCACCGTGATGGGCGAGATTTCCACCACGACCTACGCGGACATTCCGGCGATCGTCCGGAAAACCGTGAAAGAGATCGGCTACGACAGCCCGGAAAAATCCTTTAACGGCGCGACCTGTGCCGTGATGACCGCGATCCACGACCAGAGCCCGGATATCGCCATGGGCGTGGACGACGCGCTGGAGACCCGGAACGACGGGGACGAGGCAGACACCGGTGCCGGCGACCAGGGCATGATGTTCGGATACGCCTGCAACGAAACCCCGGAGAAGATGCCGCTGCCCATCGCGCTGAGCCACCGGCTGGCCCGCCGGCTCGCCGAGGTACGGAAGCAGGGAATCCTGCCCTTCCTGTATCCGGACGGAAAAACCCAGGTCACCGTGGAATACGTGGACGGAAAGCCCGTGTCCGTGGACACCGTGGTCGTATCCGCCCAGCACGCGGCGGACGCGACCCAGGAAGAAATCCGGGACGGGATCATCGCGCAGGTAATCCGGCCGGTGATTCCCGCGGAACTGATGAAGGACGATACCCGGATCCTGGTGAACCCGACCGGCCGCTTCGTGATCGGCGGGCCCGCGGGGGACACCGGGCTGACCGGCCGGAAGATTATCGTGGATACCTACGGCGGTTCCGCGCCGCACGGCGGCGGCTGCTTCAGCGGCAAGGACCCGACCAAGGTGGACCGCAGCGCGGCCTATGCCGCCCGCTACGCCGCCCGCAACGTGGTGGCCGCCGGCCTGGCGGACCGCTGCCAGATCCAGCTGGCCTACGCCATCGGCGTGGCGGAGCCGGTATCCGTCCTGGTGGACACCTTCGGCACCGGGAAGGCGGACGACGAAAAACTGGCGGAAGCCGTCAGGAAAGTATTTGATTTCCGTCCGGCCGCGATCATCCGGAAGCTGGACCTGCGCCGGCCGATCTACCGGCAGACGGCCGCCTACGGGCACTTCGGCCGCACGGATATCGACCTGCCCTGGGAACACGAGGATATGACCGAAGCGCTGATCAGCGCGGTGAAGGCATAAAAAACACCGGCCTCCGGAAATTTCCGGGGGCCGGCGCCGCTTTCAGGGGGGTTATTTGATCAGTTCACCCATCGTGCCGTTCACGGCGCAGGCGGCGTTGCTCTCATCGGTGTCGATATGCATCGCCAGGGAGAACTTCTCGCTGACACGGACCACGACGTCCCCGAAGACCAGGGCGCGGCCGTTGGTGTCCACCTTCACGGAAACGACGTCCTTATCCTTCACGCCGTATTCCGCGGCGTCGGCGGGCGTCATGTGGATGTGGCGCTTGGCGGCGATCACGCCTTCCGCGACTTCCACTTCACCGGCGGGGCCCACGAGCTTGCAGGCGCCGGAGCCGGCGATGTCGCCGGATTCACGGACCGGGGCGGTGACGCCGATGGAACGGGCGTCCGTCAGGGAAAGCTCCACCTGGGTGGCGGGGCGGACGGGCCCGAGGATCCGGACGCGCTTCAGGGTGTTTTTCGGGCCGACGATATCCACCTGCTCCTCGCTGGCGAACTGGCCGGGCTGGGACAGCCAGCTCTTGACAGTCAGCTCATGGCCGGCACCGAAAAGGGTTTCCAGGTCCTCCTTGGTGACGTGGACGTGGCGGGCGGAGGTTTCCACAAGAATCTTGTTCATAAGGCACAGAACCTTCTTTCTGGAGTATTTGATGGCATCATTATATTCTGAGGGGGGATAAAAAATCAAGCTTGACAAGCGGAAACCCCTTCGATATACTATATGGGCTGTTCTGTAAATCTTCGGGGCAGCAGGCCCTGAAGAACGAAATGGATGAGGAGTGTTGACCATGTTCCGTACGTATCAGCCCAAAAAGCGTCAGCGCAGCAAGGTGCACGGCTTCCGCGCCCGCATGGCGACCAAGAACGGCCGCCGGGTTCTGGCTGCCCGCCGCCGCCGCGGCCGCAAAGAGCTGACTGTGTAATCAGCCTTTGCCTGCTGACTTCGACTTGAGTGAGGATGAAGCCCGCCCGATTTCCAGAGGGCGGGCTTTTCCGCTATATGGAGACTCCGCGGAAGCGGAAGGACGCAATCATGGAAAGATGCTATCGGCTGCAAAAAAACCGGGCGTTCCAGTATGTCTACCGCAAGGGACATTCTGCCGCCTGCCGTGACCTGGTTCTGCTCCTGGCCCCCGGCCGGGAGCTGAAGGTCGGTTTTTCCGTCAGCAAGAAAGTGGGCAACGCCGTGACCCGCAACAAGGTCAGGCGCCGCCTGCGGGAATGCTTCCGGCCCCACCTGGGGGACGTGAAAACCGGCCTGTACGTTTTTGTCGCCAGGCCTTCAGCCGCACAGGCCGCCTTTGAGGAGCTGCGGAAGGACGTGCGCTACCTGCTGCGGAAGCAGGGCGCCTTCCTCCACGAGACAGCCCCGGAAGGGAACCGCGCCAGATGAAAAAGCTCCTTCTCGCGCTGATCCGCTTCTACCGCCGGGAACTCAGCCACCGCAAAAAGCATCCCAGCTGCCGCTACATTCCCACCTGCTCCGAATACGCCGTGACCGCCATCGAACGGTATGGCGCGCTGAAGGGCGGGCGGATGGCCGCGTGGCGGATTCTGCGGTGCAACCCTTTCAGCAAGGGCGGCTATGACCCGGTACCGGAGGACCCGAACACATTATTAAGGAGGGAATAGACCGTAATGTTTGGATGGATCAATGACGGACTGTACTCAATTCTGAACTGGATCTACAGCTGGGTCGGAAATTGGGGATGGGCCATCGTGGTATTCACCGTGATGGTCCGCCTGGTGCTGACTCCCCTGGACATCAAGAGCCGGGCCAGCATGCGGAAAACCACGAAACTGCAGCCGAAACTGCAGGAACTGCAGAAGAAGTATGCCAACGACAAGGCCAAGCTGAACCAGAAAACCTCTGAGCTCTACAAAAAGGAGCACATCAACCCCCTTTCCAGCTGCCTGCCCCTGCTCCTGACCTGGCCGATCCTGATCGCCGTGTTCGGCGCGATGCGGACGGTCGCCAACCGGGAGCTGCTGGAACAGGTGGGCCAGATCCTGACCGGCGACGCCGCGAAGGTGAACCTGCAGCAATGGCTGTGGATCAAGAACCTGTGGATGCCCGACAACCTGTTCAGCCCCGCCTATCCGGACCTGAACACGCTGAGGGCGATCGGCGCCGACCAGTGGCTGAACTGGTTCCACGGCCTGCAGGAAAGCGGCCTGCCCCAGGTACTGGCTGAAATGAACCTGACGGACGCCAGCTTCTCCGGAGATCAGTTCTCCACAACGCTCCAGGCCATCATCGACGCGATGAAGGGCATGGGATTCTACAGCGAGGCGCTGACCACGATCCCGGGCTATACGATCCCGCTGATCAACTGGTCCGTTCCGCACCTGCCGAACGGACTGATGCTGCTGCCTGTCCTGTCCGCCGTGACCCAGATCGTCATGACCAAGATCATGAGCGCCGGCCAGCCCCAGCAGCCCGCGGCCAACGGCCAGCCGAACACCGGCAAGTTCATGCAGTGGTTCTTCCCGATCTTCTCGCTGGTGATCTGCTTCGGCTACAGTGCCGCGTTCGCCCTGTACTGGGTGTCCGGCAACATTGTCAGCATGGGACAGACCTTCGCGATCAACAAGTACCTGGACAATAAGGAAAAGAAATCCGCGCCTGTCGCCGGAGAGGGGAGTGTCAGATGAAACAGTACGAAGCTTCCGCCAGGACCGTAGAGGAAGCCATTGAACAGGGGCTTCAGGAGCTTGGTGTTTCCATCGGTGATGTCGACGTGCGCGTGGTGGAGGAAGGCAGCAAGGGCCTGTTCGGCCTGTTCGGCTCCCGCCCCGCCAGGGTATGCCTGACCGTGAAGGCGTCCGAAGAGGACCCGCTGGGCAACCTCCTGGAGGAGGAAACCGTCAAGGCGGAGAAGCCCGCGAAGAAGGCGGAGAAGAAACCCGAAAACAAGAGCGAAAACAAGCCTGAAAAGAAGGCGGAAAAGAAGCCGGCCGAGAAAAAGCCGGAGAAGAAGCCCGCCGAAAAGAAGCCGGAACCCGAAAAGAAAGCGGAGAAGGCTGAAGCCGCCGAAGAAGCGGAGAAGCCGGAACCCCGGACGCTGGAAAAGCCGGAAGTGACGATGATTCCCGCCGACCAGCTGGATCCGGAAAGCCCCGCGGGCGTCGCGAAGGAATTCCTGGGCGAGCTGACGAAGCTGATGGGCGTGGACGTGACCATTGACATGGGCACCGACGCCGAGGGCAATGTGTACGGCTATATGAACGGAGACACCCTGGGCATCCTGATCGGCCGCCGGGGCGAGACGCTGGACGCGCTGCAGTACCTGACCAGCCTGAAGGTCAACCGCGGCCGCGAAGGCTATACCCGGGTGACGCTGGACACGGAAAACTACCGCGCGAAGCGCGAGGACACCCTGATCCGCCTGGCGAACCGGATGGCGAACCGCGCGCTCCGAACCGGCCGCAAGGTCAGCCTCGAGCCCATGAATCCCTACGAGCGGCGGATTATCCACTTCGCCCTGCAGCAGAACGAGGGCGTGACCACGCACTCTGAAGGCGACGAACCGAACCGCCACGTTGTCATCACGCACAAGAAATAATCGAGGACACGGGAGGCATACCATGTTAGATATCAACCTGCTCCGGAATGAGCCGGAGAAAGTCCGGGAGAACATCCGGAAAAAATTCCAGGATCAGAAACTGCCGCTGGTGGACGAGGTGATCCGGTTCGACCGGGAGTACCGCGACGCCCAGCAGCAGGCGGACGCCCTGCGCAACAAGCGCAAGACCATGTCCAAACAGATCGGCGGCCTGCTGGCCAAAGGCGAGAAGGACGAGGCGGAACGCGTCAAGGCCGAGGTGGCCGCGATGGCGGACGAGCTGGCGGCCCTGGAAGTGAAGGAAGAGG
Organism: Clostridiales bacterium; assembly: GCA_024695415.1. GTDB lineage: Bacteria > Bacillota > Clostridia > Christensenellales > Aristaeellaceae > Aristaeella. The sequence goes on from JAILIE010000069.1 coordinate 61,009, forward strand.
AGCTGAAGGCGGAGATCCGCAAGCGGATGCTCGTGATTCCGAACATCATCGACGACAGCGTTCCGATCGGCAGGGACGACAGCGAGAACGTCGAGGTGCAGCGCTACGGCGAGCCTGTCGTGCCCGAATGGGAAATTCCGTACCATGTGGATATCATGGAACGGCTCCACGGCATCGAGCTGGATCCTGCCCGGGAGACGAGCGGCAACGGGTTCTACTACCTGATGGGCGATATCGCCCGGCTGCACAGCGCCATCCTGAGCTATGCCCGGGACTTCATGATCGACCGCGGATTCACCTACGTGATCCCGCCCTTCATGATCCACGGCAACGTGGTGACCGGCGTGATGAGCTTCGCCGAGATGGAAAACATGATGTACAAGATCGAAGGCGAGGATCTGTACCTGATCGGCACCTCCGAGCACAGCATGATCGGCAAGTTCATCGATACCATCCTGGACGAGAAGGACCTGCCCAAAACCCTGACGAGCTACAGCCCCTGCTTCCGCAAGGAAGTCGGCGCCCACGGCATCGAGGAGCGCGGCGTATACCGCATCCACCAGTTCGAAAAGCAGGAAATGATCGTCATCTGCAAGCCGGAGGATTCCCCCATGTGGTTTGACCGGCTGTGGCAGAACACCGTGGACTTCTTCCGGACGCTGGACATTCCGGTGCGCACGCTGGAGTGCTGCTCCGGCGATCTGGCGGACCTGAAGGTGAAGAGCCTGGACGTGGAAGCCTGGTCCCCCCGGCAGAAGAAGTACTTCGAGGTCGGTTCCTGCTCGAACCTCGGCGACGCGCAGGCGCGCCGGCTGCAGATCCGCGTGAAGGACGAAAAGGGCGGCAAGTACTTTGCCCACACGCTGAACAACACCTGCGTGGCTCCGCCCCGCATGCTGATCGCCTTCCTGGAGAACAACCTCCGGGCGGACGGAACCGTCGCGATTCCCGAACCCCTGCGCATGTACATGGGCGGGAAGGACCATATCGGCTGACCCACAGCGCCCGGTTTCCGGGCGCTTTTCCATTGGTTCTTTTGGTGTTCTTTCCGGCCCGGAGCCGTTGACATTCATGCCTTTGAGAAGATAATAGAACCAGAACAACAGGAACGGTCACCCGAAAGAGTGACCGTCCTTTTTACCGGAGGAATGCGGAAATGAACCTCACCCAGAAGATCCTGAACGCCCACCTGGTCAGCGGGACCCCGAAGGCCGGAGAGGAAGTCTCCATCCGGATCGACCAGACCCTGACCCAGGATTCGACCGGCACCATGGCCTATCTCCAGTTCGAAGCGATGGGGATCGGCCGGGTCAAGACCCGCCGGAGCGTGGCGTACATTGACCATAACACCCTGCAGACCGGGTTTGAGAACGCGGACGACCACCAGTACATCCAGAGCGTCGCGAAGAAGCACGGGATTTACTGCTCCAAGCCGGGCAACGGCATCTGCCACCAGGTGCATCTGGAGCGCTTCGGCGTTCCGGGCATGACCCTGCTGGGCAGCGACAGCCATACGCCCACCGGCGGCGGCATCGGCATGCTGGCGATCGGTGCGGGCGGCCTGGACGTGGCGGTGGCCATGGGCGGCGGCGCCTATTTCCTGACCTACCCGAAGGTGGTGGGCATCCGGCTGACCGGGAAGCTGCCCTACGCCGTGGCGGCGAAGGACATCATCCTGGAGGTGCTGCGCCGGCTGTCCGTCAAGGGCGGCGTCGGCAAGGTGATGGAATATATCGGCGAGGGCGTGGAAACCCTGACCGTTCCGGAACGCGCGACCATCGCGAACATGGGCGCGGAGCTCGGCGCGACCACCTCCGTGTTCCCCAGTGACGAGGTGACCCGCGCCTTCCTGAAGGCCCAGGGCCGGGAAGCGGACTTCACGCCC
>JAILIE010000077.1 GCA_024695415.1 Clostridiales bacterium
GGCAAACAGGTCGTGCTGAAACAGATTCACCATGAGCCGTGCGATTATTATTCCTTCGGGAACAAGATCGAAGCGGAGCGGCGGGATTATGAACGGCTGCGCGGCGCGGGAATCCGGATTCCGGAGATGATCGCCATCGACACGGAGGCGGAACAGGTTGTCAAGGAATACATCGAAGGGCCGACGATCTTCGAGATGATCCGGGACGGTGCGTCCGCGGAAACATACCTGCCGCAGGCGCGGGAGATGGCGGACCGGGCGAAGGCGGCCGGGCTGAACATCGATTATTTTCCCACCAACTTTGTGGCCCGGGATGGCCTGATCTGGTATGTGGATTACGAGTGCAACGACTATATGGACGAATGGAGCTTCGGGAACTGGGGCATCCGCTACTGGAGCCGGACACCGGAGTTTGAAGCGTATCTGAAGGAGCACAGCGGAGGGAAACAGGAAAGCGCAGAATGAGAGCAGGCGGCCGGAACAAAGCAAAGAAAAAACAATTGCCTATTGACACAGTAGGTTATAAATGGTATGATTCGCACAAGCTTTCGGAAAGAAGCTGAAAGAAACGGAAAGGAGGCGCGGACATGTTTACAGAGAGAAAGAACCATGTGCAGGATACGATGTGTCGAATGCTGATCTCCCGGACAGGCAAAACGGTCAGGGCATCGGCGTGTATGTGTTCGCGCTGCCGGCAACGACCGATCGAACGGATGCATTGACTGTTCTGTCCGGGAGCTTCGCACAACTCCGGACTTTTTTATTCCCGAACAATGGCTGACCCGATACGAAAACAGATAAAAAGAAAGAAGGAAAAGAAAATGAAGAAGCTGATTTCCCTGATCCTGGTACTGGTTCTGGCCCTGACCGCGGTTGCCGCGCTGGCGGATGAAACCGCCGCGACCCCGATTGACAAAGAGGCTTTTGACGCGCTGCTGGCCGAAGGCCCCGTGGCCTCCGATGAAGCGATTGCCGCGAGCACCTGGGCAACGAAAGTGAAGGAAGCCGGCATCCTCCGCGTCGGCGGAACCCGGACGTCTTTCCTGTTCAGCCAGCTGGATGAGACGGACAACGGCATCCGCGGCTTCGACGCCGCCCTGTACCAGCTCCTGGCCCGGTATATCCTGGGCGACGCGAGCAAGTTTGAACTGACCCAGGTGACCTCCTCAACCCGTGAATCCGTGCTGACGGAAGACCAGGTGGACGCGGTCTTCGCGACCTATTCCATCACCCCCTCCCGGCAGGAAGTCATCTCCTTCGCGGGCCCGTACTACACCTCCCAGCAGGCGATCCTGGTGAAGGCCGGGAACACCGAGATTACGGGCGTGGATAGCCTGGCCGACAGAATCGTCGCCACGCAGGCCGGATCCACCGGACCGAGCATCCTCGCGGAGTATGCCCCGGAAGCGGACGTCCAGGAATTTGAAGACGACATTTCCGCCCGTACCGCTGTCGAGCAGGGCCGCGCGGACGCCTATGTGACAGACTACACCCTGATCCTGAACTCCATCGTGAAGAACCCCGGCGCCTACGCGGTTGCCGGCGACGTCTTCGGACCGGTTGATCCCTATGGCATTGGACTTCCCAAGGATTCCGACGGCGTGGCGTTCGTCAACGAATTCCTGAAGACGATCGTGGCGGACGGAACCTGGGCAAAAATCTGGAAGATCACGCTGGGCGACCGTACCGGTATCGAGACGGCTCCGGAAGCGCCTGTGATCGAATAATCCCTTCAGGCATGATTGATACCGGCCTCAGGACGCTGCCCTGAGGCCCTCTTTTGCGGGAGTGAAACATGAGCATACAGGCTCTGCTGACTGAATACGGGGACAAATACCTTCAGGCGCTGCTGACAACGTGGCGCCTGACGGTTATTTCTTTTGCCGCGGCATTCCTGATCGGCATCGTGATCACCGTACTGCGCGTTTGCCCCATCCGGCCGCTGCGCATGTTCGGCGATTTCTATGTCCAGATCTTCCGGAACATTCCCGGCGCGGCGCTGCTGATCCTGCTGGTATACGCGCTGCCTTATCTGCAGATCATCTTTCCGTATGATGCCTGCGTACTGATCGCCACGATCCTGATCCCGTCCGCCTTCTGTTCGGAACACCTGATGAGCGGCATGAACACCATTTCCCCGGGGCAGATCGAAGCGGCGCGTGCCCTCGGCCTGACTTTCTTCCAGATGATCCGGAGGATCATTATTCCGCAGGCGCTCCGGTCCACAGTGCTTCCCATGACCAACCTGCTGGTTGCCACCATGCTGACCACCTCCCTCGCGTCCCAGGTACCCATGCGGCCGCGCGACCTGACGGGACTCGTTTCATACATCAACACACGAGCCGCCGGCGGTGTGGCCGCGTTTGTCATCTCCGCTGCGCTTTACTGCGCGACCGCCCTGGTCATCGGAGCGGTCGGCAGCCTGATCGACAGAAAGGTGAGGATCCTCAGATGACGCAGACTTCGATCCGGGATATGCTGTATGAATCGCCCGGCCCGAAGGCAAAGAAACGGATCCGTTTCTTTACGGGCCTCGCTCTGATTCTGCTCGCGGCGCTGCTGGCGCTGGTTATCCGTCAATTTGCCGTGACCGGCCAGTTCGCGGAGAAATACTGGTCTTTCTTCGCGCGGTTTACCACATGGCGCTTCCTCGGCGAAGGCCTCCTGACAACCCTGGAGGCAGCGCTGACCGGTTCCGCGATCGCCTTCATCCTCGGCTTCCTGCTTATGCGCGGAAAACTGCGCCGGAACCGGATCCTGCGGGCGGTCAGTACGGCGCTGATTGAGTTTACCCGCGGGGTACCGACACTGCTGTTTATTTACTTCTTCTTTCTCGTCGTTCCCAAAACGGGCTGGAAACCGAGCGCTTTCTGGAAAATCACCCTGCCCTGCGCCATCTCGGCCTGCGGCGTGGTGGCGGAGGCGCTGCGATCCGGCGTGAACGCCGTCCCCCGGGGACAGACCGAGGCGGCGCTTTCCCTGGGCCTGACTGAAACCCGCCTGTTTTACAAGGTCGTTTTTCCCCAGGCCTTCCGGTTCGTGATCCCTTCCCTGATCGCGGAACTGGTCATCGTCCTGAAGGATACCACGTTTGCGTATATCGTTACCTGCGCCGATCTGATGCAGAACGCGAAAGTCCTGATCTCCAATTATGACGCGATGCTTTCCGTGTATCTGGTCGTCGCCGTGATTTACATCCTGATCAATTACCTGCTGAACAAGATTTCTGACCGCCTGGCCCTGAAGCTCAGGCGGACGGCGGCGGAAGGGAGCAAGGCATGAGTCAGTCCGAAACCCCGGTCATCGAGCTGAAAAACGTCAACAAGCACTTTGGAGACCTGCATGTTCTGCAGGATGTGTCCCTGAGCGTGAAAAAAGGGGAAGTGGTCGTCATCATCGGCCCTTCCGGCTCCGGAAAATCCACGCTGTGCCGTACGATCAACCGGCTGGAGACGATCGACAGCGGTGAAATCCTGATCGAGGGCGAACCGGTCCCGCAGGAAGGGCGAAAACTCGCGGAGCTTCGCTCCCGGATCGGTATGGTATTCCAGTCCTTCAACCTGTTTGCCCATATGTCCATACTGGACAACCTGACGCTCGCGCCGGTGGACGTGCTGAAAATCCCCCGGAAGGAAGCGCGGGAAGAGGCCATGAAGCTGCTGGAGCGGGTCGGCGTCGCCGACCAGGCGAAGAAGGTCCCGGCGCAGCTTTCCGGAGGCCAGCAGCAGCGGGCCGCGATCGCCCGGGCGCTGGCTATGCACCCGAAGGCCATGCTCTTTGACGAACCGACCAGCGCGCTGGATCCGGAGATGATCGGCGAGGTGCTCAGCGTGATGACTGAGCTGGCGTCGGAAGGAATGACCATGCTGATTGTGACGCATGAGATGAATTTCGCGCGCCAGGTGGCGGACCGTGTGATATTCATGGACGGCGGAAAGATCATCGAAGAAAATACGCCGGATGCGTTCTTTGAGCATCCGGCGTCTGAAAGGGCACAGAATTTCCTGAAAACCATCCGGGATCACTGATCCCGGATTTCACTTTTCCTTTTGCACTGATCCAGAAAGAAACGGAAGAGCAGGCTGCCGTCCACGGTATCGTCCCTCTGATGCTTAAAACACATCCGCTCCGGATGGAACTGAACGCACCATACCGGAAGCGTTTCGTGTTCCATGGCTTCGATGACACCGTCCTGCGCGCGCAGGACGACACGTAAACCATTTCCCGGCCGGTCCACGCCCTGATGATGGGAGCTGTTCACGGCGAAACGGGTTCCATAGATTCCGGCGATCAGGGAATCGGGCTCCGCGTCGCAGAAATGCACATGATCGACCCCCAGGGAAATGTGCTTGTGGGCTTCCGCTGTGGGCAGGTCCTGGATCAGCGTTCCGCCCAAGGCCACATTGATCAGCTGATGGCCGCGGCAGATCCCGAAGACGGGTTTGCCGATTTCCAGAAAGCGGCGGAGCACCGCCAACTGCAGCGTATCCAGCGCGGGATCAGGCTCTGTCTCCGGCGCCGCGTCCTGTCCGTACAGGGAAGGGGTTACGTCCAGGCCGCCGGGCAGGAGCAACCCATCAAACTTTTCCGGATCGATGACAGAACCCGCCACAGGTTCCGCGCCTGACTGTTTCAGGGCTTCCAAATAGTTTTCCGTGAAGGAATCGATCCGGATGACCGGCAGTGCGATCCGCAGCATTCTTTGCACGCTCCTGTTCCGTGAACGGAATCAAATCCGCCGTGTACCCGAGGGGTACGGGAATTCAGCCCCTGACGACAAATCAGAAGGTTATGCGCATTATAGTCCTGTTTCATCCGGAATTCAATCTTATCCGCTTTTCATATCGGGCATCTTTCGCTTTCAGGCCGCGTATGGTAGAATCGGGGATGAAGCAAGAGGAGGCAAAGGAGGCCGGACAGATGAAGAAATGGTACGACGAGGAATATGAGTTCACGGTGGAGGTAACGGGTTTCCTGCACGGGGACCACACCGAGAGATACTGCCGGAACGGCGAGGAAATCGGCGACCGGTACACATGCACGTACGGATGCCCGGTGAACAGGGACGGATACGGAATCTGCTCCAAAACCATGATGATGCTGTTTCCGCTGATGGAAGCGGTCCGGAGCGGGGGAGACCTGGAAAACGTCGGGGGCGACGGGAAATACACGAAGACCGTGGTGTGCCCCGACGGCTGTGTGATCTTCCGGCTGACGGCCACGCCCACGGGGAACGCGAACTTTCACAAGGGCGGTTTCTGGGATTATCCGGACGAGACGGTGTAAGACAGGCGCATCCGCTTCCGCGGAGGGGTGAACCGGCCGGTTAAATTTTCCTTTACGGGAACAGAATCAGTACTTTTCTTCCCGGCGGTTTCAGATTATACTGAAATAAGGAACGGCCGGAGAAAACGAGGGGAGGCGGGAGCATTAGAGCCATCTGCGTGGACGACGAAAAACTGATCGCCGATTATGTGGTTTCCCTGCTCCGCGACATGCCGCCCCTGGATGAAGCGGTGGCCTTTTACCGCGCGGAGGACGCACTGGACTGGCTGAAGGAAAACAGCGCGGATTTCGCGCTGCTGGATATCGATATGCCCGGAATGAACGGAATCCGGCTGGCGGCGGAGATCAAGAAGCTCCGGCCGGATACCGCCATCGTATTCCTGACCGGCTTTTCCGATTACGCGCTGCAGGCGATCGAACTGCGCGCCTCCGGATACCTGCTCAAGCCGGTCAGCCGGGAACGGCTCGCGGAGGAGGTCGCCTACGCCCTGGGCGGAAAGCGGCAGGCGCAGGAGCAGCATATCACGGCGCGCACGTTCGGCAGTTTCGACCTGTTTGTGGACGGGGAACTGGTTACGTTCCGCCAGGCCAAGTGCAAGGAGCTCCTGGCTTACCTGATCGACCGCCACGGCGGCAGCGTCACCCGGCCGGAAGCGTTCTCCATCCTGTGGGAGGACCGGATGTATGACCGGCCCGGACAGAAACAGTTTGACGTGATCCTGCGCAGCCTCCGCGATACGCTGGAGGAGCAGGGGATCGGCGAAATCCTGGAAATGAAAAAAGGCACCATGCGCGTACGCCCGGAACTGATCTCCTGTGACGCGTGGCGCTTTTTCAGCGGCGACACGGAAGCGATCAATGCCTACCGGGGCGAGTACATGAGTGCCTATTCATGGGGCAACGAAACGGAAAGCTTTATGAGCCGCAAAATCGATTACTGACCCGGAACGCGGCATTCACAAAACCGCATAATCAAAAGGTTATCCGGAAATCCTGCGGGAACGAAACGAAAGGACGTAGTCCACTTCCTCCTGCAGGGTTTTCTGTGTCACCGGCTTGACGATGAAACCGCTGGGATGAATAGACCAGGTATCGATCGCGTACTCGGAATGGGCGGTGACAAACACAATATCTGTATCCGGACGGATCTCCCGGATTTTCCGGGCCAGCGTGATTCCGTCCATTTCCGGCATGCTGATCTCCAGCAGGATCAGATCACAGGGATGGCTTTCGATCCAGGCCAGAGCTTCCCCGGATTTCCCGAAGCTTTTGACAGCGGCAATCTCCGGGATATTCCGGCAGAGGGAAACAAGATGCTGAAGCGACTGCTTCTCATCATCCACGCATACGACTTTCAGCACAGTGGGTCCCTCCTTTCCCCAATCAGATATCCGGCCTGAGAACGGTATTCCCGGCGCAGCCGGTCATTCCGCGACGGAGCTGCTGTTGACCGGGAACGTGAAATAGGTATCCGGATAGGGCTCGTCCGCCAGGGTGAAATGCCACCATTCCTCTTCCAGGGGCTTGAAGCCGTGGTTCAGCATGGCCTCCCGCAGGATCATCCGGTTCCGGTACTGCTCTTCCGTGATTTCGGTATAATCCGGGTGGCTGAGCTCTCCGAAATAATCGAAGGTGCCGCCCATGTCCACTTCCTTTTCCGTCTTCATGTCGAAGAGGGTCAGGTCCAGGGTACTGCCGCGGCTGTGGCCGGAATGTTCCGCGATATATCCCTGCGGGAAGAGGACATCCTTTTCCAGCTCCGGATAGAAGTATTCCTTCATGCGGACGTCATCAGGATCCAGCGCCCAGTTCATAAAGTGGGTGACCGCCTTCTGGGGACGGTACGCGTCAAAAACCTTCAGGCGGTATCCTTTTTCCAGCAGCTCGTCGCTGACTTCCTTCAGCGCGGCGGCGGCTTCCTTTGTCAGAAGGGCAACCGGCTGCTCATAACCGTCGATCCGGTCACCGACGAAATTATAGGTGGAATAATACCGGATCTCCAGAATGACGTCCGGAACCGCTTCCGCCAGCAGGACAAAGTCCGAAGCGTCATCCGAATACTTCAGTTCTTCCTCCGCAAAAGCCGGGAAAGACAGGATGGAGGAGACCATCAGCAGGGCCATCAGGACAGCCAGTATTTTCTTCACATTCAGCGCCTCCCGCTCTTTGTTTCGCAGACCGCGACGAATGATGAGACAAGCATATCAGCCGATGTCCAATAAATGTCCAGTAAAGCGCGGGACTTCGCGGGTTTTCACAAAAAAACTGCCGCCTGAGCGGCAGGAATGATGATCAGCCGGAAAGGGGAGAGGGGCGGATTATGCCTCCACAAAATCAAAACAGCTGCGGATCTTCGTGTAAGGGCGGACCTTCGTCGTCGCGACCTCCACATGAAGCGGATGGACGGAATATCCCTTCAGCGCCTGCTCGTTCTCAAAGAGCGAATCCAGCATCAGGTCGGTGTTCGAGCTGGAAAGCCCGTCCGTCAGCACGCGGATTTTCAGCATGCCCGGAATCTTTCCGGCCAGGCCTTCCAGGCCGTCCCGGATCCCGGCTTTGACGGCTTCCTTTTCCGCTCCGGCGATTTCTTCCTTCAGGGTCCAGATGATGACATGCCTGACCATAGCGATCCTCCTGTCCGCGGCGGGGCAGCGAATTTGCGGGAGTTCCCCCGCCTGCCGGCGCGCTTTCGGGATTATTATACATAAAAGGCCGGTTCCTGTCGAATGAATCCGCTTCCAGAGGGCGTTCAAGCGTTGACAGGAAAAGGATCTTTTGATATCCTGTATCCAGCGGCGCGGAGAGCCGGATTTACAGCAAAATACGGAGGAGATACAGATATGTACAAGCACATCGGCCGGAAAGTGAGAGGACTCGCGGTTGCCCTGTGCCTCATCGGAGTGGTGGGTTCCATCGGAACGGGCGTATACATGTTTGTCGAGAAAATCCTGGACTGGCCGCTGTGCATCGCGGCCGGCGTGGGCGGTA
>JAILIE010000108.1 GCA_024695415.1 Clostridiales bacterium
GAATATCCTGGCGCAGGTGGGCGCGGAGAAACTGAAATCCGATATCCTGAAATGCCCGCATCACGGTGTCAAACGCATGGTGCCGGCCTTCCTGGAGGCGGTGGACCCGCAGTTCGCGATCATCACCAGCCGGAAGGACACGGAAGCGAAACAGCAGCTGGATTACCGGAAGATCCCCAATCTTTGGACAAGCCTCGGGGACGCGGTCCTGGAAACGGACGGAACCGACTGGTACATTACCCAGGAAAACAAATGGAAATAAAACAGCGGCCGGAACTCCAGTGCGGAGCTCCGGCCGTTGTTCGCTGCGGATACCGTGATCAGGGAACCAGGCGGTCCAGTTCCTTCTTCAGGGAAGCTTTCAGTTCCTCCAGTTTTTCCGCGGAGGGCAGATAACGGTCGTCATTCATTTCCCTGACCTGCCAGACGGGTCCCGGCGCGGGTGTGTCGCCGCTCCGGCGCGGGAAGATATGCCAGTGCATATGCCGCCCGGTTCCGGTGCCCAGGAGCTCATAGTTCAGCTTGTCGGGGCGGAACGCGTTTTCCACGGCCTCAGCAGTGACGGCCATATCGCGCAGGAAGGCGCTGCGGAAGTCCGGGGTCAGCTGGCTCAGCTCCGTCGCGTGCTCCTTGCACAGAAGGAGGGTATACCCTTCAAAATACTGATGGTCTCCCAGGACCACATAGCCTGTTTCCAGCTCTTTGACGAAGTAAGGATTGGTTCCTTGCATGATCTTTTCAATCCGGCCGCAGATCAGGCACAGGTCCGCGGGCTGAGAAAGGTTCCGCCGGAAGTATTTCGCCGGGTAGGTCCGGCTTCCGTCCAGCTTATCATACTGCGTGTCCCGTACCCAGACCATCCCCAGTTTTTCCATGACCCGCCGGCTTTTATGGTTTTCCGCGGCAAAGACACCGTCAATGGCTTCCACCGGACGGACTTTCCGAATCCGTTCCATCAGCGCGGTCAGGTATTCACCGGTGTAGCCGTGCCCCCACTGGTCCGCGCGCAGGTTATACCCGATCTCCCACGCGTTCCGTTCGGGATGCCAGCACATACCCCCGCTGCCGATCAGTTCCCCGGTGCTTTTCAGGACAATTCCCTCGTCATAGTTGTCGGGATCGTCCGGGTCGCGGCTTTCCAGCCACGCGCGCACATCCTCCACGCGCGTATACAGCGGATAGATCATATAGGTGTTGACATTCGGGTCGCCGCACCAGCGGAACGCCGCTTCCGCGTCTTCCGGAACCAGCGGCCGAATGATGAGGTGTTCCGTTTCAAAGTTGATTCTCATGTTCTGTCAGTCCTCCTGCGCAAATTCACCGGCGTGCTTCCGGAAGAAATCATAGTATACCCGCGGGTTCTTCAGCTCCGTCCAGCTGTCGACCACCCGGGACTGGTCATCCAGATTGATAATCTTCGCGCCCGGGAGGGCCAGCAGGAAAGGGGAGTGGGTGCTGATCACCAGCTGGTTGCCGCAGTACCGGACGGAATCCATCAGGAAATCCGCGAGGATCAGCTGGTTTTCCGGACTCAGGCTGTTTTCCGGCTCATCCAGCAGGCAAAGGGTATCCATCTCGATTTTACCCTGGAAATACATCAGGGCGCTTTCCCCGTTGGAACGCTCCCGGATGCTTTTTCCGGACTCGCCCTCGATGAAGCGGCTTTTCGTTTTCTTCCGGGCTTCATTGATCCGGTGCAGGTGCTCCAGGTCGTCCAGGGAACGGATCTGGAACTTTTCATGCTTCAGCTCGTAATAGTCATCTGCCAGTTCCTCCCGTTTCCGGTCGATTCCCTCGTTGATGGACCGGATATCCAGCATCATGTCAAAGACATCGTCGCTGGTAATGATCCGGCTTTCCCGGGGAACCGCTTCTTCCAGCGTGGCTTTGCACCGGTCCACGAAATCCCCGAAGAAGCGGGAACGGTTGTACGCGCTGTTCCGGACCAGCCGGAGCTTTTCCGCGATAATGTTCAGGGCGGTGCTCTTTCCGCTGCCGTTGTTCCCATAGAGAATGGTGACGGGCCGGAAGAAGATTTCATTCAGCCCGACCTTCGGCAGAATGCCATAGGGATAGACGGACTGGTCATAGGTGGTCTTCAGGCCGAACATGAAGTCGGATTCCGCCTCTTCACCGGGGAAATAAAACGCGCTCAGGAACATGCGATTCCTCTTTCTTTATTCAGTATCGTTCAGTCTGGAAGCCCCTCCAGGAAAGATATCTGCCGGACCTTTTCCGGAAGGGTATGCATATAGTCGAAGCAGTCATCCGGCCGGTACAGGATTCCATGGTCCCGGCAGAAGGACCGGAACAGATCCATCAGTTCCCGGCTTCGCGGGCTGGGCACCTCGTAGGCGTTTCCGTATGTCCGGATATACTGTTCCTTCAGCCCGGGGAAATGCCTGTCCAGCGCCGCGTAATAGTATTCCCGGTCTCCTTCCCGGAGGGTGAGACCCATGTCAAAACAGATGATGCCCTTCACGTTCACCTGCGCGCAGGCCTCCAGGATCGCGCGGATGTTTTTCGGCGTGTCGTTGATGAACGGCAGGACGGGGGTCAGCCATACTACGGTCGGGATCCCCCGCTCCCGCATGGTTTCCAGCACTTCGATCCGCCGCCGGGTGTCGCAGACGTTCGGCTCGACAATTCTGCAGAGCAGACTGTCATATGTGGTCAGCGTGATCTGGACTACGCATTTCGCTTTCCGGTTGATTTCCTCCAGCAGGTCGATGTCCCGGAGAATCCGGTCAGACTTTGTCTGGACCGCCGCGCCGAACCCGTGTTTCAGGATGACTTCCAGGCATTTCCGGGTCAGCCCCAGGGACTCTTCGCAGTGCATATACGGATCCGACATAGATCCGGTTCCGATCATGGCTTTCTGCCGCTTGGATCTCAGCGCCTGTTCGAGAAGCTCCGGCGCGTTCCGCTTGACCTCAATGTCCTCGAAGGCATGGGTAAACTGATAGCACCGGCTCCGGCTGTCACAGTAAATACAGCCGTGGGAACATCCGCGGTAGATGTTCATTCCGTAATGGCCTTTCCCGCCGGTCAGGATTCCTTTCGCGTCCACAAAATGCATAAGTCCAGTTATCTCCCGGTTCCCGTTTTACCTGAAAATGCCGACGGCGTCCGATTCCCGGACCTTCCTGTCCCGAAGGCTGCGGCCTTCCGCGAATAAACGCCTCCCCCGCGCGTATTACAGGCCGGGAGAGACCAGCGTCGCGCGGCAGGGGGCGCCTTCCGCCCCGCCGAGATTCAGCGGCGCCGCGTGCAGGAACCAGACCCCTTCCGGAACGTCCGCCAGGCGGATCCCCTCCAGCAGGACGATTTCCGCGCCGAGCATGATCAGGTGCACTTCCATCGGTGCATTCTCCGGCCCGACCGTCTGGGACTCGTTTCCGAACAGTTTGATTCCTCTTTCCGCGAAAACCTTCGCGGCTTCCGCCGTTACGGTCGCCCTGCCTTTGACCAGGATTCTTTCCGCCGCGCGGGGATCCAGGCTTTTCGCCTTTTCCAGGATCCGTTCCGCGTCTGCCGCAAGGACCGGGCCTTCATGGGCGGCAACATACGCGTACCCGATGAACCGGTCCAGGTCCACCCGGTCGATGCTGTTCCGGCCGTCCAGGAAATGCAGCGGCGCGTCGACATGAGTGCCGTTATGGGCGCACATGCTGAAGACGCTCAGGTTGCAGACCGCGCCGTCGCTGATTCTCAGCTTAATCTCCATTTCCGGTTTCGGATCCCCCGGGAACACCGTGCATCCGAATACTTCCTGGGAAATATCGTAAATCTTCATGGCGGGCTTCTCCTTCTTGTTCATCGCGCCTTTTCAGGCATTGCCCAGGTACATCACATAGACCTGGCACGGATTCTGTTCGTCCCACAGCGTCGGGAAAACCTCAAACTCCTGGAACCCCAGGGAAAGATAGAAACGGTTGGTGCGGTCATAATCCTCGTACCAGCCCGGCTGGACCGTTTTCACCTGCAGGAAGGAATAGCCGTCCCGGATCGCAGCTTCCTTCGCTTTTCCGAAAAGCTCCCGTCCGACGCCCTGCCGGTGGTACTCCTGCAGTACGCCCATGACGTGCACCTCCGCCGTGGCCTTTCCCGTTTCCTTCAGGCAGAGGAAACCGACCGGCTTCTCCCCGTCATACGCCGCGAAGAAGGGCAGGCCGGTGCTTTCCCGGATATACGCTTCCCGGGACTCGGCGACGCCGAACCAGTCCGGCAGCGCTTCCAGGATGAGGCGGGTGATCCTCTGCTTTTCCTTGTGCTCTGCAACTTCGATGATCTCCATGCTTTTTTCCTCCGGGTCCCATCTTATCATGAAGCCCGGAAGAAGGAAAGAGGGGAATCCGGCCCCCGCGACGCAGCGTTCCGCTGTTACCCGCGGCCGTTTTCTGGTATAATGAACCCAGAAGGAAAAGAGGCACTCAGGGGAGGAAACCGACATGGATTTTTATGAAGCGGTCAGCGCGCGGCGGAGTATCCGGGATTTCACGGATGAAAAGATTCCGCAGGAGACGATGAAAAGGATCATCGGCGCGGCGTACCAGGCGCCGGCCAATGACCATTTCAGGGACTGGCACTATATTGTCGTGACGGATCCGGACATGAAGCGGGAGATGCTGGAGGGCGTTCCGAAGAACCTGACGGTGAAAGACGTCGACGACATGACATTCATCTCCGATCCGGTCCAGAAGGAAAGCTACCGTTTCGCGGTGCCCAGACAATACCGGATGCTGTATGACGCCGCGGCCGTGATTGTTCCCCTGATGAAGAAAAAAGTGGATATCCTGCACCCCGCCGACCTGTCGCACCTGAACGTTTTCGCGTCCATCTGGTGCAGCATTGAGAACCTGTGGCTGGCCGCGACCGCGGAGGGCTATGGCTGCAACCTGCGGATCCCGTGGGGAAACGAGGAGGAAATCGCGAAAAAGGCGCTGGGTTTCCCGGACGGATACCTGATCCCCTGCTTCATCGGCATCGGCCGTCCGGCGCCGGACGCGGTCCGCACGAAGCAGATCGACGTCCACCTTGACGAACAGATCCACTGGCAGCGATTCTGATCCTGCGCGGACAGCGCGGAAAAGGAAAACCCGGAAGCGGTTCAGGCCATGCTTCCGGGCTTTTTTCTGAGGTGGCTCATTTATCTGCGCCGGACCGGGATCAGCAGGTCCAGCTGCCGGGTCTGCGGTTCCCCGTCTTTGGTCTCCATGACATGATCATGATAATTCAGGTGCTCTTCCAGGTTCCCGAACATGTCCTCCGGGCTTCCGCTGCCGGCATAGGCGTACTCGTCGATTTTCTCCACCGACTCATAGAAGGGGCCCCATTCCTCAAAATTGCCCATCTGGATCATGTGCGCGGCGTAGGTTCCGCCGGCAAAGTGTTTCTTTTCCAGCGGTGCCGGTACGACCATCCCGTCCGGGATCGTGATCCAGAACTCATAACCGTGGAAACCTGTTGCATCCATCGGGCTCGGGGAGTTGAAGCCGTACAGCCGCAGTCCGGGATGCTTTTCCCACAGCCGGAAGGAACGGACAAATTCAGCGATCATACGTCCCGCCCGGTCTTCCGGATCCTCTCCCACGACACGCGCCGCGGCCACATCGCTCTCCGGCAGGTGCACGATGCGGATGTCCTTCATTTCCATGCTCTGGTTCAGCTTGTCCATGATGTTTTTCCTCTCTTCCTGTATCAGTGTGGAAGAGGGGGAGAGAGCGTCCGCAAGGGCCAGCAGCTGATTGTCCTGCAGGATGGTTTCCCCGGCGGGCAGCACCCGGCGCTGCTTCAGCGCGATGCAGAATTCCGCAATGACGCCGCGGACCGCCTGAAGCGATTTCAGCTCGTTATCCATCTGCGCCAGGTTCTTTTCGAACACGCTGATGGCCGTGGCCGGACCGGGATCATTCAGGATCCGGCCGATCTCCTTCAGGGACAGGCGCAGTTTCCGCAGGACCAGGATCTGGCGCAGGCGTTGTATATCTTCCGGACGATATACACGATAGGCATAGCCTTCCTTCCGGTCGCTGCCCATCAGTCCCAGCTTCTCATAATGGCGAAGCATTCTGGCCGATACGCCGTATGTTACGGATACTTCGGAAACTGTCATGATCTCCTTCACGGGATCCACTCCTTTCCCTCTTCGGAGAGAGGATAAACCGCGACACCGTGTCCGAGTCAAGGCTTATTTCTACAACCGGTATTGTTCGGGATCAAACTCGCGGATCGACTCATCCGGTGTCTTTCCGGTATTGTTATACAGATGCCCCCGGTTTTCCGGCATGGCTTCCAGTTTCCTTTTCAGGAACAGTGCCCGCCCGATCAGGCCTGCATCCCCGCGGCCGCGGAGGCGCCCGGCAATCTCATCTTCATCGGCAGTCAGTACGATATAGCACAGCGAAGCCCCGTGCTTTTCCGCCAGGGCCTGAACCCGCGGCAGCTCATCTTCGATCACGTAGTCAATGATGACGTCTACACCCTGCTGAAGGGCCCTGTCTGCTGTCGTGATGATACAGTCCCAGTTGAATCGGAGAATGTCCTCCCACCGTACCCGGTCCGACGGCTTTCCGTCTGTAAAGACGGCCGGCTTTTCCCCCGGCTCAATGAATCCCTCGTGGAAATCGTCCCCGTGAATCACGTAAACCGTCCGATACTCCTTCCGGACAACATGCCTGGCATACGCGTCAGCAAAGGTGGACTTTCCGCATCCGCAGGGACCTGAAATGAATATTATCCTGCTCATGGCGTCTCCCGTGCCGGCTTCTTTCCGTGATTTCGGTCCCGGTTAAACATCCGGCATTCATTGATGTTTTTTTCGTCGTTTACTCCGGCTTTTCCCTTTACGCCAGGACGGACTGTATTTCCGCCTCATAGAGGTCAAACACCGGATCAAGCCGGTCGCGGTTATATTTCAGGAACAGCTGCCCTTTCATATCAGGCAGGCTGTCCGGAGCCCCATCCCGGTCTTTTCCAAAAAGATGAATGTCGCAATAATCAAGGACCTGTTTCATATCGGAAGGCAAAATCGCGTGCCCGTCCAGGTGGATGATCATGTTGTTCTGGTCTCCCGCGTCCAGCAGGTTCCAGACCGGCTGGGACGCGATATATGCCAGGCACTGTCCCTCTGTGTTGTTCCATCCTTCAGAGGTGATCCCGGTAATAATGATTAAGTGCCGGTCTTTCCCCGCGGCCAGCGCGCACAGCATATGCTGGTCAACCGGCAGGTTATCCGCCTGCTTTGTCCGTCGGAAATTCCGGCAGAACCAGTATCCTTCGCCGCCTGTCAGGTTCTCAAAAGGTTCGTTGATGCTTTCGTTCATCCAGGATTCCGGACCGCCCAGCGGAGAAAGGTCGTAGGTTTTCCCGTGATTATCCATCCGGTACACGGCGATGCCGCCCGCGCCGGAACAGGACGGGATCGTTACCCGGAACCGTTCATCATACGCTCCGGCGACGGCGGCGCTTTTCCCGTACCGGGAAACGCCCGCTACCATGCACAGCGCCGGATCAATTCCCAGTTCCCGGCCCGCACCGGCTTCCAGTGCGTCCAATATCCTGCAGGCGCCCCAGGCCCAGGCCAGCAGCACGCCGTCCTGTCTTTCCCGGTGTTCGCTGTACGGATAAAGCACGTAATATGCGCCTTCATGCTGATCGCTGTCTGATGCCACGCAGGTCGGATCATACTGGATTGCGGCGTATCCCCGACCGGAAGCAATTTCCATATTGGGAGAGGTCAGCGGCTTTCCGAACCAGGAGAACGGGCAGTATTCGATATAACAGGCTTTGCCGGAAGCAGGCTCCGCCGGCAGGGTAACCCGAACGGTATAAGACGCTGTTCTCCCGTTCCGGCTCACGGAAATTTTCAGTTCACATGTCCGGGAAGTCCTGCCGGGGACGATCTCATAGGTTACCTTCTCCCGGGAAGGATCCGGCATCCGCCCATACATGGATGTTTCAAAAAGCGCAAGGATTTCCTTTCGTCGCTCCGCCCACTGTTCCGGTGTTTCCACACGTCTTCCGTCAGCAAACCGCATCAGTTCCGGCAGGCGGCGGATTGTGCTTTCCCGCATTTTACGTTATCCTCCGTTTATCCGATCCGTTTTCCGAAGATCTCGCATACCAGTTCCCTGGAGCCGTCCTTCCTGATCCGGACGTTTTCCCAGTGAAATCCATCGGGTGTGATATCCGAAAAGATCCAGAAAGCATCTTCTTCGTCAAGCACTTCACCGGCAAGCCGGTCCCCCTCCTTCCGGAAGGTCAGCCGCTTCATGCATGTCGCGCAGGTATAAACCACGTCATAGCAGCCGCTCTTTCTGTTGAACATGCGCAGGGATGTGCCGTATTCGCCGTCCGGCTGGGGATCTGTCTCCTTTGTGCTCCGGGAAGGGAAGATGAAAACATCCTGGATACCCGTGCTCTCCAGGATCCTCCGGAAGGTCCATTCCCCGGTCACGTGGCGTTTGCGTCCTTCCTCCGGTTCGTCGTAATAGTCACAGGCCCAGTCCCCGATCAGCGGGGCGAACCAGTCATAGGCTTCCGGAATCTTTCCGGTCTTTTCGCTTAACAGCGCTTCAGAAAAATAGTCCATCTGACCCTCCGCAGCATTCTTTCCTGGATAAAACCCGTTCACAGCTGAATTATCATATATCCGCATGTAAACGGGAAAAAACCAAACTTCTCTGTGCCTGTATGAATCGCGCCGTTTCGCTCATACCACCGGCGCAGCACGACGTTTTCCTCCACAATGCTCAGGCGCATGATTCCGCAATGATGCTCCCGGGCAGTGCGGACAGAATGCCTGAGCAGTTCTGTCCCGATTCCACGATGCCTGTGTTCAGGCGCCACGGAGAGATTGCTCAGTTCGCATTCGCCGTCCGGCTTCAGAAGCAGTGAGCAGTATCCCCGAATCTCACCGTTTTCCTCATCCAGAAACATCAGCCGGTGCTCATAATCCATATGCCATATCAGCCGATTCTCATCCGTGGCGAAAGCCACATATCCCGGCGCGTTTTCCTTCGTAAACCCGAATTCATCCGCGACCGTCTGATGACTGCGCCGAATCAGCTGAACACATTCGGGGATTTCATCCCGGCTGACGTCCCTGATCATTCCTTCTGTCCTCCTGCTCTTTTTCTTTCGCTTTCAAAGATATCATAATTCATAATAGCCTTCAACGGGAATCTCCCGGCAATGCTTTCCGCGGCATCCGGCTCCGCGCACCGGCGCCCGCCGATACAGAAAAACCCGGAAGCGCGGGATAATTCACGCTTCCGGGGGCTTTAAGCCGCGGGGTTTACAGGCCATGCCTCAGAGCCGGACATCTTCTTCCGTAAACGGTCCGATCTCCCCTTTGTCAACCCGGTGGATGACGCCGATGATTTCGACTTTGCCGTTTTGGATGAAGATGGCGCTTTCGTCTTCCATCGCGCATATGGGCCGCTCCATGGAAGCGGCTTTCATGAGCCGCAGCCGTTCCGTATCGTCGTAACTGAAATGACCGATCATCGTGATGTCCGCAAATCCCAGGCCCTCATACGGAACAAGAGATTCCCATATGTCCACCGTCGTTTTTCCCATGTTCATGGATCCGGCACTGACGCCCAGGACCATCGCGGGGCTGTCCCGGACGATGTCATAGATCCCTTTGTCCCGGATCAGCTGCAGCTGTTCGGCACAGACACCGCCGCCCATCAGGAAGAAGCAGTCGGCCTCCCGGGCCCAGCGCTGCGCATCCAGGGGATCCGTCCGGTTATCGACGACGCAGAACTGTTCAAATCCCATGCCGTATTCCACAAACATCCCGTGCATTCCGTCAGAGTCCTCGTCATTCTGACGGTAGTCTTCCGGGCAGGCAGTGATAAACACAATCCTTTCGCGTACAGGCAGATCCTTTTTCAGCCGCCCGGCAATCTCATCCGTGAACCGGCGGTCCGGGAATCCGCTGAAAAACGCGACGGTTTTATGGCTGTGAAGTTGTTTTAATATTTCTTTGCTCATGGCTTTGCTCCTTATTCTTTATTTTTCAGTGTGATGCGGCGCAAAGCCTGATCGGACGAAAAGGGCTTCAACGCTCCGTGCGGGTTTCGTCCCGGATCAGACCCTGCGCGGAGCAAAAACATCTGCGGCGAACGATATCCCCCATCTGGTATGCTTCATATACTCCCCCTGACAACCTGTCTTCTTACCGGTTTGACGGCCGGTATCCGTTATTCCCTGACAGCGACAGCGGTAAATTCGCCCGGCAGTTTATCATCCTCCCAGGCGGGATGCTCATCGAACTGCTTCAGGATGAAGCCATTCCGGATGATCGCGTTGATAATTTCGCTGACCGTATATTTCCGATAACTGCATTTCGGCATCTGCCTGCGGATCTCCTCCGGGTAAAAACGGGCGTGGGCCATTTCGCCTTCATACACATCCGAGCAGAAATAGCCCATCGCCGGCACCCCGATCTTCAGGCTGTCCATGATCTTCGTAAAGGGATGAAAATCACTGCAGATCATTTTTCCGCCCGGCTTCAGCAGGGAACACATGATTCCCATGAATTCGTCGATATCGTGGAAATAGTGCAGGATTCCGCCTTCCATGAACACCACGTCGAAATATCCGCCGTATTTTTTCCTGTCGATCTCCAGGATATCGCATACTTCGTAGCGGAGCTGAACCTGAGCGGCTTCCGCTGTTTCCATGGCATACCTTTTGTTGTCCTCGGAAATATCGAATACCGTCACCTCGGCGCCCAGCAGGGCCAGGGGAACCGCCTTCTTTCCGCAGGAACCGCAGATATTGGCGATCTTCACGCCTTCATAGCGGTCGAAATACCCGGCGTAACGCCGCAGCATTTTCACCGGGTTCTCCACGTCCTGTTTCGCCCGTTCCGCCGGCGTGCCGGAATTCCTGACCCAGAATTCATAGGCGTTGTATTCCCAGGCTTTCTTGTTCTGTTCGCTGTAGTCCCTCATGCCGGATATCATCCTCTCAGTCAGAAAACAAGGGTGAGAACCCGTTTCCTTCGGTTTTTCAACACATCATCATTGTTCCGGCTCACTCTGGCATACCCTTCCTAAAGGGAATTATATATTACCCGCCGGGAACAGGCAAGGTTTCCGCGCGATAACATGTCTCAGGCACCAAACTGATTGAAGACAGGGGCTCTTCTGTTTATAATGTCTGTATCGGAATGGAAATCCATGTATATCAGAAAGCGATGAAAGCGGGGAAAACCATGGATCTGAGCAATGTGTATTTTGTCATCGGCACCTCCTACGCGGGGAAATCCACGATTGTAAAAAACCTGGCAAAAAAGCATCACGGGATCGCGCTGGAGGAAAATTACCACGACGCAAAGCTCCCGGAACTGGACAGCCGGGAATTTCCCAACCTATGTTACACACGGGACCTTCAGGACTGGCATGAATTCATCCGGCGTACTCCGGATGAGTATGTCACCTGGCTGAAAAACGTGAAAAAGGAATGCGAAATCGTTGAGCTGCAGATGCTGGAAGAATTGCTCGAAAAACCGGAAACCCGGGAGAAAAGGATCTTTGTCGATACCAATATCTGCGTCGAAACGCTGCACAGGATTTCAGACCCGAAGCATGTGCTGGTCATGCTGGCTGATCCTACCATCGGAATCCACCGCTTTTTCGACCGGCCGGATCCCGAAAAACAGTTCCTCTATCAGCTGATGCTGGAAGAGCCGGATCCCCAGGCCGCGCTGGATAATTACCGGGAAATCCTGACACGGGTCTGTTCACAGGAAAGTTACGATGAACTGCTCCATTCCGGTTTCAGGGTAATACTCCGGGATGAAGAAAGAAGCCAGGAGGAAACCGTCCGCCTGGCTGAGGAGATATTTGAAATCGGTTGAACAAGGAACATTCCGGAGCCCGGAGACAGGCTTACTTCAGCCCTTCATACCACCTGACCGCCCGCTCCGTCCATCCGGCAATGCAAGTGCCGGTTCCGTCCGCGAAGCCGTGACCGCCTTCCGCACCGATCTCCAGCCGGCAGGGGATCTGCAGTTTTTCCAGCGCGTGCGCGAGCAGCTTTGAATGCCCCAGCAGTTCGTCCCCCGCCAGCACAAAGATCGCGCAGGGCGGGAACCCTTCCGCGTGTTCCGGACTTTCATAGGGCTTTTCCATCGCTTCCAGGAACGGGCAGCCGTACAGGCGGAGATCCTCCCGCTCGTCCTCTTCTGTGTCCTCTTCCGGGTTAAACTCTTCAGCGGCCAGCCGCAGGCTGACAAAAGGATATACCGGGAACGACGCCTGCGGTTTCGGCAGGTTGAAGGACGGATACCCCATTTCCGTGTTCCAGATACAGATCAGCATTCCGCCCGCGGAAAAGCCGCAGGTGATATACCGGTCTGCCTGCACATGAAAATGGTTTTCTTTCTCCCGGATCAGCCGCAGCGCCCGGGCCATATCCTCCATGTTCTTTTCCAGCAGCCTTTCCTCACCGTCCACCTGATAGGTCAGGATGAAAACATGATATCCCTCGCTGTTGAACTGCGCCGCGACCGGCCAGCCTTCCGTCAGGTTCCATACATTCACAAACCCGCCGCCGGGCACCAGCAGGACAAACGGCCTTTCATCCGCCTGCGGGTCGTCCGACGGGAGCCATACCATGTTGACGTTCCTGCGGGCTTCGTCCTCCGCGCATTCCGCGTCGCTGTAGAGCGGATAGTACCAGTCTCCTGTGTCCGCCGCGTCAAACAGCCGGCGGATCCCCCGGCCGACTTCGCCGAAGAAGAAGTGCTCATCCCGCAACTGTTCCGGCGTCTTATTCCATACTTCTTCCTGGCTCAGGTCCCGGTTCCGGATCGCGTCCGGCGCGATTTTCGCGATCCGCGGATCGGATAACAATTCTCCCAGTGCCTTTTTCTCTTCGAACATTTTTCTGTCCTCCCTGATCATGTCAATTTCTTCCTCCCGTTTTTGCCGGGTTCCATGCCACGCGGCGGCATTTATCCTGCGCTTTTTTCCGGATTCTACTCAAATGCTTAGCTGATCAGCTCATATCCCCAAACCGTCGGTTTTTCCGCGCCTTCCGGCAGCAGATTATGCGTATAGCTCTGCTCCTCGTGCCTGCGGATAAACGTGTTGGGACCGATGCAGTACAGCTCAATGTGGATATTCTGGTTGACACGCACCAGATAAAGCTTTCCGTTTTTCACTTCCATTTGTATTTTTCCGGGAAGGTATGTGCCGGTGAACTTCCGGAGATCTTCCTCCGAAAGCGGCACCTCATCCGGTTTCACGGCATGTTTCGGTTCCTTTCCATACAGGATACAGGCGATGCCTTCTCCGAGACGGTACTGATTCAGTGACTCGTTGTTGGAAAGAATGATAATGCAGATGTCATCCTCAAAGAAGTACTGCGTATACGCGGAAATCCCGTTGGCGTCACCGCCGTGGGCATACATCACCTTGCCGCTCCGCTCGTGCCGTTCCAGCCCGTAACAGTAATGATCCAGGTTTTCAGCAAAAAAGCGCTGATATGCCTTTGCGGACAGAAGCTTCCTTTGTTTCAGGCAGTCATACCATTTCTGCAGATCGCCGCAATTGGAGACCAGCGCCCCGGCACCTTTCAGGAACAGGTTGTTGACATACGGCACACGGATCGTTTCCCCGTAATCATGCATATAATTGTTTGCTTTGTTTTCGTGAACCGCCAGGCCGTCATCAAACACGGTGCCGGTCATCCCAAGCGGGGAGAATATGTTCTCATGCAGGAAGTCCGCGTAGGACTGCTTTGAAACGTGTTCAATGATCCAGGCCAGCAGATTGTAGTTCGCATTATTGTAATTGAATGATTCCCCCGGAGGATTTACCGGCTGCTTCAGGATCCACTTATCCAGGAAGGTTTTCCTGTCAAAGGGCAGCCTGTCCTCGCCGATATAAAAGCCATCCTCGAAGTTATAGAAGTTATACAGCCCGGAGGTATGGGCCAGAAGATCATGGACGGTAATCCCGGCAGGAATCCGCATGTCATCCGGCAGGAAGGCATTCGCGTCTTCATCCAAGGACAACTGTCCCCTGTCATACAGCAGCATGATCGCAAAGGCGGTAAACTGTTTGGAAACGGACGCGATGGTAAACCGGGTGGACATGGTGTTCTTCACACCAAACTCCGCGCAGGAAAAGCCCCGGCAGGTCTCCCAGAGAGTCTTTCCGCCTTTGACAACGCGAACGGCGCCCCAGAAATCCCAGTATTCTGTTTCCTGGTCTATGAATTCGCCCAGGCGCTGCTGAATATCATTCATCATCTTTTTCAACTCCGCCTTTCAGCAATCCCACTGGAATCTTTTCAGGTCCACACAGCCGTTCGGTTTAAATTCAATGCCTTCCGCCAGAAGAAGTTTCCTCTGGGCGGTAAACCGGGGCGCTGTTCTTCCGGTATGGTTCACCACACGGTGGCAGGGATACTGCCCGTAATACTCGGACATGCTCAGGATTTTGCCGACCAGTCTCGCGTTCCTGTCCCGGCCGGTCAGCCGGGCAATCTGCCCGTAGGTGGCCACACGTCCCTCCGGGATCTCTTCCACCACAGAAAGCACTTCATAGATCAGGTCTGCGTTCAGAACACTCTTCATTTTTCCGGGAAACTCCTGAAAAAGATCATGTTATGGTCCGGGTCATAAAAGCTCATGTTGACCGCTCCCCAGGGCCTCCGGGCAGGCGGCTCGATGATTTCCTCCGCCTTTGCCTGTTATCGATGATCCCATCTTATCATGGAGCCCCGAAGAATAAAAGGGGACAGAGAGAAAATAACCGGCCGCAAAACAGCCGGTTCCTGTGGTTTCCTTCGGTTATTCTTTCCAGTGCTTTAACTGGGAAAGCCAGCTGTCATACTGGCTGCGCCGGTCCTCGACATCCAGGCCTTCCGGATTCGGCATGTGTTCGATCAGGAAATTGAGCAGCGCGTCCCTGGTCTGAAATGTAAACTTTCCATCCGCATAGCACCATTTGCAGTAATCCTCATTGAAAAACCCGTCCGGTTCCCGGCTGATCATCTGGTCTTCGTTCAGCGGCATTCCGCAGCACTGGCAGTACAGCTGCCTCGGTGACCCGAGAAGCGTATTGATGGACACGTCATATTCCCGGCTCAGCAGCTTCAGCGTTTCCGTATTCGGCTGGGTTTCCCCGGTCTCCCACCGGCTGACCGCCTGCCGGGTTACCAGAACCCGCTCCGCCAGTTCCTCCTGGGTCAGGTGATGTTTCTCCCGCAGGTCCTTCAGGATATCAGAAGTTGTCATGGACAAACCCTCCTGTCGTTTGTTTTCATCTGCATCATAAACCTCATCCGGCGGGAAAACAAGCAACTGCATGTTGCGGATGTCAGATTCCCTTCCTTTTTTCTGCTTTTTCGCAGTCGGTGATCTTTCTGACGGATCAAACGC
Source organism: Clostridiales bacterium (assembly GCA_024695415.1). Classification (GTDB taxonomy): domain Bacteria; phylum Bacillota; class Clostridia; order Christensenellales; family Aristaeellaceae; genus Aristaeella. The sequence continues at coordinate 15,410 of JAILIE010000108.1, forward strand.
TTTTCAGATAATAGATGAACTCCCTGTCACGTCTTACCTCGGAATATCCCAGTTTCGTATAAAAGCGGTTTGTCCTGATATTCCAGACAGGCGTATCAAGCGTGAATCCCTTTACATTCGGGAACATCGCCTCAATCTCCCGCATCATATATGTTCCGTATCCCTTCCGGAAATGTTCCGGGCTGACAAAGATCCTTCCGATGTTCAGCTTATCCTTTTCCGGGAACAGGATCGCCCCGCCGACAATCAGGCCGTTATCTGTCAGTTTGAACAGATGATTCTGCCTGGCCATTTTCGTATGAAACGAAAGCGACATATAGCCGGGCGGCCCTCCTTTTGAGGGAGCGCCCACATCGATGTCGCTGTCAAATGAAAGCCGGGACAGGCAGTTCAGGACCAACGCGTCAGATGAACTGGCTTTTGAAAACCGCAGGCTCGTATCATTCACAGAATCCACCCCTTTCCTTCTCCGGAAAAGAGTATAAACCGCGACACCGTGTCCGGGTCAATGCTTTTCAGATAAAGCATGAGCTTTGAGCAGA
>JAILIE010000032.1 GCA_024695415.1 Clostridiales bacterium
TCGTCCGCGGACAGGTACCACTGGTCGTACATGGTATTCAGTTCCAGCATCCAGTATTCCCGGGCACGGCGGTACGCGGAGACGATTTCCTCCGTGCTTCCGGCGCTGGCGAGCAGCCCGCTGATCCGCTGCGTGATGGCCAGATGGCTTTCGCACTGCATGTCCACCACATGGGCGGAGCCGTCCTCCTGCCAGATGACCTGATGCGAACAGGTTCTGCCGGTTTTCTCATCCGGCGCAGCGGCCTGGACGGAAGGCTTTTGGCCGTAATTTGCGCCCGGTGAAGCATGCCGGTCGCCGCACAGGCGGACGCAATGGTTCATCCGCTCTTCCAGCACGATCGCTCCGACTTCTTCTTCCGTGCAGATCAGCCGGAGGGAGGCTTCCAGGGATTTCAGCTGGTTCTCAAAGGCGGCCTTCTCCTCCGTGGCGTTCCGGGCGCCTTCCGAATCCGCCCGCGCGATCCATTCCGTGTAAATCCTGTCGATCTCCGCGTCCCACAGCACGCAGGCTGAACCGTACTCCCGGGCGTCCAGCAGCTTTTTGGCGCCTTTGGCAGTTCCGGCATGGTCCTCGCATACGATGATATAATATTCAGATACTCCGCTGCCTTCAGTAACGATCCAGTTCACGCATCCGGTGCCGGACGCGGCAGCGGGATCCGCGTTCTGCGATCTGCCGGCCTCCGGATTCGTTCCGTTATTCGAGGCGGAGCTGTCCCCGGAGTCTGCTGTATCATTCCCGGAACCATCCCCGGTTCGGGAATCCGCGGCCGTATCCTGCGAACCGTCATCCTCTCCGGAGTCTGATGTCCAGTCGACCAGGCTGATTTCCGGTTCCCCTGTGACAGGATGGAGATTGAACCAGATCCGGTTGGAGGTATCGTCCTTTTTCCGGTACTTGCAGCGGGCAATGAAGCCGAGGGTGAACCTGCCGGCGTCGACGTCTGCCTGGGTGACCGTGTATTCGCAGACGCCGGACTTCGATTCGCCGGGGGCCAGGAGCCCGGGCTGGGCGATCTCGGTTTCCTTCTTTTTGTCCGACTTCAGGCCCTTGTACTGATACAGCCTGACGGACGCCGCGTCATCCTTTTTGGACACATTCGTCAGGGTCCACGCAATGGTGATGGTATCCCCGGCTTCATAATCCCACAGGGGAGAAGACAGCTCCGCGGAAAGCAGGAGTTTCACCTTCGACGAATCGGTGGACACCGGGGAACCATCCTCGCCATCTCCGGTACCGTCCGTCTGCTGCTTCCGCTTCAGGCCGAGCGCCCTGAGGACTTTCGGCCAGGCGATGCCGTCCTGCTTCATCCCCAGGTATTCTTTTTCGAATTTACTGACGGCGTTCGCGGTGCTGTTTCCGTATTCGCCGCTGATTTTTCCGTTGTACAGTTTCAGTTCCGCCAGGGCCTCCTGCAGGGCTTTGACCGCCTCCGGCGGATTGTCGCCGCCTTTGTACAGCGTTCCCTCCGGATAAAACTCCTCTTCGATTGTTTTTCCGCAGCGCTCGCAGACGGACGACCGTTTTCCTTTGCTGCAGTCCGTCGCTTCCACGATGATCCGGAAATCGCTGAAACTGTGGCCCAGCTTTTCGATGTCCCGTGTTTTGGAGGCGCCACAGAGCTTGCAGTAGCATTTTTCCTTGCCGCCCTTGGTGCAGGTGGCTTCCTTTACAACCTTCCAGTCGCCGAACTTATGGGCGCTGGATTTCGGAATGCTTTCCGTTTCCTTCTTTCCGCAGGAGGTACAGGTCCGGGTCCGGGTGCCGTTTTCCTTGCAGGTGGCTTTCTTTGTGACGGCCCATTCTCCCCATGTATGGGTGTGCGAGCCGGAACCGGTTTTTTCGATTTTTCCGCAATTGCGGCAGACCCGGTATTTGTTTCCCGGGCTCATTTTCCCGGACTGGATCCAGCGGTCGATATCGCTGCCTTCCTGGTAATCGATACTGGTATCCACGGTGTACCAGTCATGATCGCCTTTCGCGATCGTGGCGGTTTCGGTTTCCCCGCAGTCTTTACAGGAACGGATCTTTGTTCCTTCTTCCAGACAGGTGGCGCTCTTCGTGACGGTCCACTCACCGTAGTTGTGAGTCTTCGCTTTGGGGATTTCCTCTTCTTTCTGGTATCCGCAGTCCTTGCAGGTGTATACCATAATCCCGGGCTCTTTACAGGTGGCTTCCTTTTTGACCGTAAAGCTGTCGAAATGGTGATCCGTTTTATCGATCCGGATGGGGTTGCCCCAGTCGATCCATCCGCAGAAAAGGCAGCACTCATACTTCACGCCGTATTCGGAGCAGGTTGCCTTGCGCTCCACATAATAGCTTCTGCTTACCGAGGGATGAAAACACTCACCCAGCGCCGCCTCCGGCAGCAGGATGGCCAGGATGATTATTGCCAGGATGATGATCCGATATTTTTTTATTTCCGTATCCCCCATATTCAGTTTCAAAGCACGGGAAGTTATTCATAATATACTCTGAAGGAAACACGGATGTCAACGAATCATACCCGGAAAGAACGCGCGGAAGCCGCGCTTACAGCAAGCCCAGCTCCGCGAGCTTTTTGAATGTCTCCTCCGCGTTTACATGCAGGATTCCCGTGCCGCCCAGCGCCTGCCATTCCCGGATGGTCTTCTCCCGGTCGTCGATCAGGACGGATTCCGGCCCTTTGCAATACTCCTGCTTCTCCCTCCGGTACACCGTGTTGACCTTTACTTTTTCCGACAGCAGGCGGCGCGTCCAGTTCCGCTTGTCCTGCTCCGCGGTCACAATGCCGCGCTCCTTGCGGGGGATCCCGGTCAGGATCTCACACTGGTTCCCGTATTTTCCGTAGAGGCTGTCGAACAGTTCCTTCGCCCCGGGCATCAGCTCCAGCCGGTCATAGAAATGATCCGTTTCCCGGATCCTTTCCCACATCAGGTCGTCCCGCTTCGGATCCCGGCGCTTCCCGTTCTGGGAAAGCGGCTCCAGGCCGCACAGTTCCTTCACGCCGCGGTCGAAATCCGCGAGCACGCCATCCATATCCAGATAAATCATCCGGCAGCCTCCCTTCACAGCATCCTCTTGAAAGCTTCCACCATCGTCATCAGCTGGTAGCGCAGCAGCCACCAGGCGTCGTTCCACTCCGGCACTTTTTTGACCGCGTCCAGCAGCGCCGGATAATACCGGTCCGTTTCAACGGTGTAGCGGATCATCCAGTCCCGGCTGAAGGCGTCCGCCATCCCGGCCACATTGTTCACCCGGTCCAGGCATTTTACCAGGCAGGCCAGCGGGTTCTTTCCGATCTGTTCATAATACCGGTCTTCCCAGTCCGCGCCTTTCGGATAAATCTCATTCTTTGATATCAGGCGCACCGCTTCGCGGACCCGTTCACCGGTCGGAATATCGCTGATCCGCATATCCGAGTCCTCCACCATATCATGCGCGAGGCAGGCGGCCAGGACGTCGTCATCCCGGAGCCCCATGGCCAAGGCATGGCAGGCCATCGTCAGCGGATGAACCATATAGGAGGTACCAAAGCCGTACTTCGAGCGGCGCTGCTGGTCTCCGTGCGCGCTTTTCAGTTCGCCCAGCACCGCCAGCGTCTGGGTCAGCCCCAGCATCTGGGCCCGGCCTTTGACAAACGTGAACATGTGGCCGGCGTCATAATTGACGGGCTTCAGCGTCCATTCTTTATCCCGCTCAGCGAACAGGGCGTCCAGGGACAGGTCCAGTACCTTGGCCAGCTCCGGAAGATGCTCCGAGTCCGGAATGAACCGGCCGGTTTCCCAGGTGCTCACCGCCTGGAAGGAAACCCCCAGCTTTGCCCCCAACTGTTCCTGGCTGAGGCCCCGGACCTGCCGCGCCTCCCGGATTCTCTTTCCGATCATTTCATTCTGGTTCATGGTTGCCTGCCTCCTTTTCGGATTCATTCAGCGATCCGGCGGATCACGGATCCGCCGGATCGCCCGCCCCCGCGTGATCAGCATAATACCGCAGGGCCTGTCTGGCCAGCAGATTCAAATTGAACTTGAGCCCGCGGTTTCAAGTTTAACTTGAAACCGCGGATGAGTCAACTGCTTCCCGGCGCCCCCTGCTTTCCGGGGCAGCCGGGAGGGCCTGTTTGTTTTCATCGGACAGCCATGGGGCTTGTTTCGTTCCCCGAAGTATGGTAATTTGATGCTGCAGGGAAAAAGTGAAAACGACAGAATTGACGGAAAAAAGGCGGGTTGATCGATGAAAAAGCTTCTGAAAACCATTTCCGCATTTGTACTGGCCGCGGTACTGCTTTGCCTGGCGGCGGCCCCGGCCTGCGCGGTGCAGGAGGACGTTTATGACGTTTCGCCGGTACTGTGCAATCCCGCGCCGTCCGCGGAGGCCGCGGCCCTCATGGAGTGGATGTGTGAAAACTACGGAACCCGGATGATCTCCGGCCAGTACCTGGATGAAGGACGATATGGCCAGGAACTGGAAGCCATCGCGGCGGTGACCGGCGGGCTGTACCCGGCGCTGGCCGGGCTGGACCTGATGAATTATTCCCCCTCTTCCGTCTCGCTCGGCGCGAATCCAGTGACGGTGGACCAGGCGCTGAAATACTGGCAGGAGGGGTATATCATCACCCTGTGCTGGCACTGGCGCCCCGACGCGAAATACATGAACACGGAGGGCGACGGATGGTGGGGTGGTTTCTATACGGAAAAGACTACTTTCAACCTGGAAAAAGCGCTGAATGGGGAGGATCCGGAAGGCTATAAATGCCTGATCCGGGACATGGACGCGATCGCTTCGCAACTGGAGCGGCTGAGGGACGCGGGCGTGCCGGTGCTCTGGCGTCCGCTGCATGAGGCCAGCGGGGGATGGTTCTGGTGGGGTGCGTCCGGCGCGGAGGCATATATCCGGCTGTACCGCCTGATGTATGAACGCTTCACAAATGAGTTTGGCCTGAACAACCTGATCTGGGTCTGGAACGGCCAGAGCGCTGAATGGTATCCTGGCGATGACGTGGTGGATATCATCGGTGAGGACCTGTATCCCGGGAAGCATGTCCATGACACCCAGGAAGCGGCCTTCCGCCGCTGCCTGGATTATACAGAAGCCCGGAAAATGATCCTTTTGTCTGAATGCGGCTGCATTCCGTCGCCCATCAAGTGCGGGAAGGATGGAGTCGTCTGGGGCGCCTGGGCGGTGTGGTGCTATGAGTTTGTTCTGGACGGACAGGGAAACTACAGCGGGGAGTATACGACCGCGGACCTTTTGAAACGGTTTTATGAGGCGGAGAATGTCATTACACGGAAAGACGTTCCCGCCCTCGGCCGGGCCGGGGCGGAAACGGCGGAGCCCGGGCAGGGCGCCCGGACGTTCTCCTTCGCGGACGGCACGCTGACCGGCAGCGTATCGAAAGCCGGCGGAGCGGTGCAGATGCGCGGAAACGAAAACACGGATACCGTGACGATCACGCTGGAAGTACCGGAGACCGGCCGCTATATCCTGCGCATACTGCAGGCGGGTATCGGAGGATACAAGGAGAACGATCTTTTGCTGGACGGGGAATATATCGGCCAGACGATCGTCCAGGGAGAGCAGGAAGAGGCGTGTGATACCGGTCCGGTGGAGATTTCGGCGGGAACGCATGAGCTGACGGTTCGTGCGGTCTGGGGATGGGTTACGCTGCAGACCGTTACGCTGATACCGGAAGGGGAAGGCACGGACTGAACCCGAAAAAAGCCCCCGGAAGATCCTGACACTGCGTCGGGACTTTCCGGGGGCTGTTTTGATGCGTCCAGGAGGGGATTCTGCCGGGTTGGTTACTGCGCGGGCGTGACGCGGGTGACTTCGACGGTGTAGGGCTCAAACACCTGGCGGAGGGAGGAAAGCGACTCGCGGTCCTCTTCCGGAAGGCTTACCACAATTCCGTAGGCGGAGTGGTATCCGAACGTGACCAGGACCGGGACGCCCTTTTCAAAGACATACAGATAGCTGACCGCCTTTTCGGGGTTCAGGCTGTCGTTTTCCACGGAAGCGGTCAGGACGGACCAGAGGGCGGTGCTGCCGGCACCCTGCTGCGCGTTGAGGAGGCTGGCAATCGTCTGGATGCTGTATCTTTTCCGGACGTTATCCTTCAGGGACTCGGACAGGCGGTCCCATTTGGCCACCTCATCCTCGCCGCCCAGTTTGCGGATCAGGTCGTCACAGCTTCCCATCGTCAGGGAATACACGGCGACCGGCGCGTCGTAATCGTTCGTATCCGCGGCTTCGCGGATGGAATCGAACTGATCCATACTGTACAGGAACAGGCTGCAGTAATCGCGGCTGTGGATCATTTCGCCGATGAGCTTTGTCACTTCCAGCCCGGCGGTATAGTAATCCGGTTCCCTGGCGCCGCAGCCGGAAAGCCCGAAGCACAGGCCCAGCAGCAGGACGCAGATGACGGCGGTTTTCAGTACTTTCTTCATATCAGCACTCCTCCCCGGTGGATTCCGCTTCTTCCCGTGTCAGGTTCTGAAGCCAGATATACTTGTCATAATGGCGCTTAATGAACGGCACCTTCACGATCTCGTCCAGGCACATCACGATATAGACCCACATGACCGGCCAGTGGAACACGAAGCAGCCCAGCAGGGCCAGCGGGATCGAGAAGCACCAGGTCGCGAAGAATACGCTGACCGCGTCGTACTTGCTGTCGCCGCCGGCCGGGAAAACGCCGACGGTGAACACACTGTTATAGGACAGGGCGAACATGTAGGCCGCGTGGAAAATCAGCATCTGGATCAGGTAGATCTTCGCCTGCGGCTCCAGGACATAGAAGAAATAGACCAGGGGGCCGACGACGGCGATCAGGCCGATATTGATCACGCCGCTCCAGAAGGCGACGCGCCAGAACTGCTTGCCGTACGCTTTCGCCTTTTCCAGCTGGTTCTGGCCCATCAGCTGGCTGAGCATGATGCAGCCGCCGGAGGACAGGCCCATGGTCAGGCACTGGATCAGCTGCTGCGCGACGCCGGTAACCGAGTAGGCCGCGGTGGCGTCCGTGCCGAGATGGCCGAGGATAAAGGAATGCATCGTCATGCTCAGGCCCCAGGACAGGGCGCTGGCCAGCATGCCGGGAATGATTTTCCAGACGTCCTTTTCATACAGTTTCGAGAAGAAGCACAGCGTTTTCCGGTCGAGGCGGACGTCCTGTTTTTTCTGCGCCCAGATCAGGCACCAGACCAGCGCGATGGCCTCCACCGCGATGGTGGAATACGCGGAGCCGTTCGCGCCCAGCGCGGGGATAGGCCCCATGCCGTAAATCAGGAAGAAGTCCACCACCATGTCCACGACGACGGTGACGGCGGAGATCCACAGGCTCATCTTCGCGTAGCCTGTCACCTTCATCATCATCAGGAAGCACTGGGCGATCCCGGAGAACAGGTAGGAGAAGCTGACGATCCGCAGGTATTCACCGCCGATCCGGATCAGTTCCGGCTCCGTGGTCAGGATGCCCATGATCTGCGTCGGGAGCGTAAAGGCCAGCAGGAAGAAGACGAGGGAAATGCCCGCGACATAGCGGACCGCCATGGCCAGGAACCTCCGGGCATTGGCGGTATCCTTCTTTCCCCAGTACTGGCCCACCAGGACGCCGACCGCCCCGACGACCGAGCCGGTAAACAGGGACATCACAAAGGAGACCTGGTTCGCCAGGGAAACCGCGGCGATGGCGTCCTGGGTCAGCCGGCCAAGCATCAGCGCGTCGGACGCGCCGACCAGCGCGTTCAGAAGGCCCTGGAGCGCGAGGGGAATCGCCAGGGCCATCAGTTCCTTTTTGAACTGCCTTTTTTCGGTAATATCCATTCCATTTCCTCCGGGGGTTCGGTGGCTTGAGAAACTTCCAGCATTATACCATACCGCCGCCGCCTTTGCCAGCCCGGACGGGAGGGCAAAAAGCGGGCGCCCGCGCTGTACAGGAATACAACGCGGGCGCCTGCCTGAAATGATATCAGTTGTGGGTTTCCGCCGCTTTTCCACTGTCCGTCAGGATCCGGATGGTTTCCGGGAGGCTTTTGTGCTCCAGGGTTCGGGGATCGAAGCGGAGGAGCGAGTAGACCAGGTGCATGACCAGGCCCGCACCGAAGGTGCTGATCACCGTTCCGGGACCGACCTTTCCACCCAGCAGCCATCCCGCCAGCAGCACGACGGCCCACAGCAGGACCTCCACGATCCCGATCGGAACCTTCGGCAGGCGCTTTCCGAGGCCGACCAGCAGGGAATCCCGCGGGCCGCAGCACTGTTCCGCGGACATATAGATCCACATGCCCAGGGCCATGAACACGAAGCCGATGAGCATCACACCGATGCCGATCCAGAGGTTGTCGTTCTCCGGAAAAGGGTTCAGGCTGTTGAAGGCCTGGACGAAGTTTCCCGTCAGCAGCGCGTCAATCACCGTGCCGAAGCCAATCCGCTCCTTCAGCAAGAGATCGATTCCCAGGATGACGACCGCCATGATCGTCATGGCCGCGCCGTAGTTCAGCGGCGTATGGTTCGCGATGCCCATGCCCAGGCAGTCCCAGGGCGCCAGGCCGATGTTCGCCCAGATCGTCAGGTGGACGCCGAAGGAGAACACGACCAGGCCGAGGACGATCCGCGCCCATCCGAGGAGAATGGTTTTCCTGTTCATCTGCCGTCCTTATTCCTCCGTCGCGCCGGCTTTTTCCTGCTCCGCCTGCACGTCCGGGAAGGCGGAATACATCGGGGGTTCCTTCGAGCCGCGCAGCGTACGGTTGACATAGTTCTTCGTGATCTTCATGACCAGGCCGCTCAGGACGATGACGCCGATCAGGTTCGGGATCATCATCAGGCCGTTGAAGGTGTCCGCCAGGTCCCAGGCCAGGTTGTCGCCCATGACCGCGCCGCCGAACACCAGCAGCACGAACAGCACACGGTAGGGAATCGTGCGCTTTTCACCCAGCAGGTATTCGCAGGCCTTCGTGCCGTAGTGGCTCCAGCCGAGCACGGTGGAGAAGGCGAACAGCGCGATGGATACCGCGATGAACCCCGAACCGATGACGCCGAATTTCTGCTCGAACACGGTGGCGACCAGGTCGTTCTTGGTCAGCTGGCTGAATTCCGCCACCAGCTTGCCGGTATCCAGGTTGATCAGTCCGGAGGAGAGGACCGCGAATGCGGTCAGCGTGCAGACCACGATCGTGTCCGCGAATACTTCAAAGATACCCCACATGCCCTGCTTGACGGGTTCCCGGACATTGGAGTTGGAATGCACCATAACGGAGGAGCCGAGGCCGGCCTCGTTGGAGAAGACGCCCCGCTTCATGCCCCATTCGATCGCCAGCTTGATGCCGTAGCCGACGACGCCGCCCGCCGCGGCCTGCAGCCCGAAGGCGCTCCGGAAGATAGAGGAGAATACCGCGCCGATCTGGCCGATGTGCAGGAAGAAGATCGCGATGGTTCCGACCATGTACAGGATCACCATGAACGGAACGATCTTCTCCGTCACGGCGGCGATCCGCTTCAGGCCGCCGACCACGACCAGGCCGACCAGGATCAGGACGACCGCGCCGGTCACCCAGGTGGGGATGCCGAACACGTTCTGCATATTGCCGGAGATGGCGTTCACCTGGGTCATGTTGCCGATACCGAAGGAAGCGACCAGGCAGAAGAACGCGAACAGGCCGGCCAGCACCTTGCCGACGACCCTGCAGCCCTTTTTGGCGCCCAGGCCGTCACGCAGGTAGTACATCGCGCCGCCGGACCATTCGCCTTTGGAGTTCTTGCGGCGGTAATAGATGCCCAGCACGTTTTCCGAATAGTTGGTCATCATGCCGAGGAAGGCCATGACCCACATCCAGAACACGGCGCCGGGGCCGCCCGCCAGGATCGCGCCGGACACGCCGACAATATTACCCGTGCCGACGGTGGCCGCCAGCGCGGTGCAGAGGCTCTGGAACTGGGAGATGCTCTTGTCCTTGGTATGGCCGGTGACGTTTTTGTCGCTGAACACCGCGCCGATGGTCTTCTTGATCCAGTGGCCGAAATGGGTCACCTGGAACACCTTGGTCAGCACGGTCATCAGGATGCCGACAAACGCGAGCAGCGCCAGGGCAGGTACGCCCCATACGACACCGTTCACCGCGCCGTTGACATTGCCGACGATATCCACGAAACCGTTTGCCACGTTGCTCAGCCAGCCCAGGATCCCCGTGGGGTTGCCGGCAGCTTCCGCCGCTTCCTCGGCCAGGGCCGTCCCGGCCAGGGCCAGCAGCCCGGCCAGCGCACTGAACGCGCAGATCATCTTCCGCTTCATTATCTCCCGCCTCTTTTCCTCAGGATCAAAACAAGAAAACGCCTCCGAGCAGAATGCCCGAAGACGCCCTTGTCTCTTGGTGGAAAGTTTACAACCCGGAATTATTTCGTGTCAATCGTTCCGGGGTCCCGGGATGTCAAAAAAACACGAACAATGCAGAAATACGGCGATTCCTTTGACATCCCGCCGGCGCTGCGGTACAATCTCCGACTGAAATACAGTCCCCGGAGGGTGAGCGGATGGAGATCGCGGCACAAGTTTTCGGTATTCTGGCGTTTATCGTTTCCGTCGTCTCGTTCCAGCTGAAGACATACCGGCAGATCCTGTGGGCGCAGACGCTCTGCGCGCTGCTGTTCGTGGTCCATTTCTTCCTGCTGACACGCAGCGGCCAGCCGGACGCGATCACCGGCGCGGCCCTCAACGGCGTATGCGCCGTCCGGGATATCGTGCTCCTGATTACGGAAAAGAAGCGGACGGACAAACTGACCACCATCCTGGCGGTCATCTTCTCCGCCGCGGTCGTCGCGATCGGCGTCGCGACCTGGAGCAGCTGGGTGTCCGTCCTGTTCATCGTCGCCATGGTACTGAACACGGTGGCGCTGTCCATTCCCAACCCGAACACCGTCCGGCTTTTCATCATGATGTCCGCGCCGTTTGCCTGCGCCTACGATATCCTGACGCACTCGATCGGCGGAACGGTGAACGAAACCGTATCCTTCCTCTCCGCGCTGACCGCGTTCATCCGCTGCCGCCGGCAGGAGAAAAAGGAATAAGCCGTCTTACCGGAACCATTCCGCGGGCAGGTACCCGCGCTGGTTCTCCAGCATATCGTCGAACAATTTCTGCCCGTCCGCCATGGAAACCGCGGCCATCTGGGGTTCGTTCATGAACGTGATGAATCCCAGCTTCCGGTCGCGCTTCATCGCGGCGGTCAGCGTATTCTCCTGGTTGTACACGTGATGCGCGACCAGCGGCAGGATGCCGGCCGGCAGGGGACCCGCGAAAACGGGCTCGATCCGGTCGCGCCCGAACAGGGCGTTGGTTTCCACCACTGCGCCCAGCGGCAGGTTCGGGATCTGTCCCCGGTTGGGAATGTTGACGTTGGATACCAGGTCTCCCAGGCCGAGCACGGCCTTCAGCAGCAGATGGCCCTCCTCCCCGGAGGGCTTCAGCGCGGGCTCCTCCGCTCCGCTGATCAGGCGGTCCGAGCGCGCCAGGCGTTCCTGCAGGTCCTGAATCCGCCAGCTGACCGGCGTCAGGCCGAACTTCCATTCCCGCACGGTTTCGGGGGAGAAAGTGTAGCGCGGCGCCATGAATTCCGCCAGGTGGCGGTCACCCGCCGCGGCGATGGCGCCGTAGCGGCGGAACAGGTCAAACTTGACCCGGTGCGCGCAGCCGAAGTGGGAGTTCATCCAGTTCATGTCCCTGCCGTCTTCAAATCCGGATTCAGCATACTTGTCCGCGAAGCGGGCATACAGCGGCATCAGGTCGACGTCCTTCCAGCTGGCCCGGGTCAGCCAGGTAAAGTGGTTGATTCCGGTCACGGTGGTGTACAGGTCCTGGCGGCGGACGCCGTCGATCCCTTCCTCGCTTTTCAGCATCGCGCACAGAAGCTTCTGGGTGCCGAATACCTCGTGGCAGCAGCCGAAGGCCTTGATGGCGGGGAACACCTTATACAGGGTCCGGACGCACAGGGACATCGGATTTGTGTAGTTGATGACCCATGCGTCGGGCGCGAAGTCCCGGATCGCTTCCGCGATGGTGACGAACATCGGGATGGTGCGCATCGCCCGCATGAATCCGCCGGGGCCGACCGTGTCGCCCACGGGCTGGTAGACGCCCACCCGCTCCGGCAGGTGCACGTCCGATTGCATTTCCTCAAACGTTCCGGGCAGGATGGAGATCACGAC
>JAILIE010000060.1 GCA_024695415.1 Clostridiales bacterium
TTTGCAGGATGAGATATACATGAATGGCAATAAGGAATCCGACTGTGATCATTACATACAAAAAGACCTGCAGAGGGTGTATGTTTATGGCGGCCGGCCGGTTTTTCATTCACTGACATATCAATCGAAAGCAGGGGGTGACGCGGATGTGCAGCGACGGGGTTGAGGATCAGATCAGATCTTTCTGGAATGAGACATCCGATTCGGAATGGTACAGGTCGCTGAGAACAGATGAGGCGATCGGACGCCTGAAAGGGAATCCTGAATCCGCCTTTCATCCGGCTGTCATGGAGCTGATCCGCAAATACCTTCCTGAGATGAATGACCGGCGGATTCTCCTTCCTTCCAGCGGCGACAACCACGCGGCGTTTGCGTTCGCGATGATGGGAGCCCGTGTGACGTCGGCCGACATCAGTGAACGGCAGCTGGAAAACGCGTCCGCCATCGCGGGACGGCTGTGCCTGGACATCGAATTCGTCTGCGACGATACGATGAAGCTGAACCATATCCGCGACCGGGATTATGATATGGTATATACGTCCAACGGGACGCTTTCATGGATCAGTGACATCGACAGCATGAACCGCAATATTGCCCGCGTACTGAAAACCGGCGGCTATTACGTCCTGTATGATATGCATCCGTTCAACAGGCCGTTTTCAGGCGAAGCCTGGAAAGAGCCCTGTATCGTCAAGTCCTATCAGGATGTTTTCCCGGAACTGCACTGGCGGCTTCAGGATATCGTCAATTCGCAGATCGGGGCAGGGATGGGCATCTGTGAACTGGCTGAACTGCCCGCGTTGGATGCTTCCTTCTGGTTTACCTATGATGAGCTGCGGGGAAAGAAACCGGAAGAGATCGGGGGAATCAACGACTGGAAGAAGAATCCCATGGCGGCGCTGCCCGCGTGGGTGGCACTGGTTTCCAGGAAGGCCTGAAGAGACCTTACGGATGAGCAAAAAGAAAGGAACCCGGCATGAAGATCGTTATTGCCTGTGATGTCCTTGGAGAAGAAAATAACGGGACCACGATTGCCGCGATGAACCTGATCCGTTATCTGAAAAAGCGCGGCCATGAGGTTCGGGTAATCTGCCCGGATGAAGAACGCAGGGGACAGGAGGGGTTCTTTGTTGTCCCTCAGCTGAATGTCGGCCCGCTGAACGCGTATGTCCGGAAAGTCGGTGTTTCGATCGCCGTCTCGGACAACTATGTTCTGGAACAGGCAATTCGGGGCGCGGATGCCGTTCATATCATGACGCCGTTCTTCCTCGGCAAAGCCGCTCTGGATTACGCCATGGATGAGGACATCCCGGTAACGGCCGGTTTTCACTGCCAGGCTGAAAACATCACCAGCCATCTGCACCTGATGAACAGCCAGCTGATCAATAATCTGACATACAAAGCAATGCATCAGCTCGTCTATCAGTATGTCGACGCAATCCATTACCCGACTCAGTTTATTCGGGATGTTTTTGAAAATGAAGTCGGGGAAACGAACGGTTATGTGATCTCCAACGGCGTGAACAGCCGGTTCAGAAAAATGCAAACCGAGCGTCCTGAAGCCTGGAAGGACAAGTTCGTCATTCTGTTCACAGGGCGTTACGGATACGAGAAATCCCATAAGGTACTGATTGACGCTGTCAGGGAATCGGCACATGAAAAGGAAATCCAGCTGGTTTTTGCGGGGGAGGGCCCGCTGCACGACGAGCTGGCTGCCTATGCGGGAAAGCTGACCAACCCGCCTGTCATGGAATTCTTTTCCCGGGAGGATATGCTTCGGGTAATCAACAGTGCCGACCTGTATGTGCATCCCGCGGAAATTGAAATCGAGGCGATCTCCTGCCTGGAGGCGATCTCCTGCGGTCTGGTTCCCGTGATTGCGGATTCACCGAGAAGCGCGACCCGATTCTTTGCGCTGGATGACAAAAACCTTTTCCATTTCAATAACCCGACGGACCTGGCCGGCAGGATTGACTACTGGATCGCTCATCCGGAGGAGAAAGCGGAATACAGTGAAAGATATCTGGGGTATACCCGGCAGTTTGAGCAGGAACACTGTATGACACTCATGGAAAACATGATGACCGAGACGGTTGAAAGACATAAAAACAACGATTTCACGAGGAGTTGAACAAACAGATGAAATGTTAACATTTACCGGCTGCGCTGCTTGCCCTGCTTATTTTGCTCTCAATGAGCGTCTGTCCGGCAATACCGGAGGAGGCCGCCGCGTCTGATTGTGACGAGGTATTCGTCATCGTCCATACGAACGATGTGCACGGTTATATCGAGGTGGAGCCCTATGTCAAAGCGGTAGCGGACGAAATGAGGGCAGAATACGGAAACAGCAATGTAATCACGGTCTCCGCGGGAGATGTCTTCTCCGGAGGAAACGCGGTTGCTCATGGGATGCCGGCAGGAACTGTCACTTACAGTGTGACCGTCGATACGGAGAAAGTACCCTGACGGGTTTTCCTAAAAACCAAACAGAAAAGGATGGAAAAACAGGATGAAACGGGAACTGGGAATTGCGCGCTGCGGGCTGGCATGCTGTCTGTGTTCTGAAAACGTCACCTGCAAAGGGTGTAAAAAGGACGGATTTAAAGAGCTTTCCTGGTGCAAGGACGCGGAATGGTGTGAAGTCCGCAAATGCGGAATTGAAAAAGGGGTGAGCGGGTGCTATGAATGCTCTCCGGCCGATTGCCGGAAGGGCCTGTACGCTGAGAAAATTAAGCCCCGGGCTTTTGCTGAATTCGCGCGCAGATACGGCATCGAAGAGCTGCTGGACTGCCTGGAGAGAAACGAACAGGCGGGTATCGTTTACCATCGGGAAGGGATTATGGGGGATTATGATGATTTTGACGACCTGGAGAAACTGATCGAATTCATCAGAACAGGCCAAACGGATCAGTGATTCCTGTTCCGTATTCGCAGAAGAAAAGCAGATATAAGGAGATCCCGCAGTGAATATCAAAATCGCCTTTGCACAGATCCTTCCCGGGAAAACCACCGACGAAAATCTCCTGATCGGGAAGAATGCCTGCATCGAGGCAGGCAAAAACGGCGCGGATATCGTGCTTTTCCCGGAGATGTGGAGTGACGGGTATAACCTTCCGCAGAATGAGGATGAATTAAAGCAGCTCGCGATCCGAAAGGACAGTGGTTTCATCCAGGCGTTCCGCGATCTTGCGGTGAATCTTCAGATGGCTGTCGGAATCACTTTCCTGGAAACACACGACCCGAAACCGCTGAACTCTTTCGTGCTCTTTGACAGGATGGGGAATGAGGTTCTTCACTATTCAAAGGTGCATACCTGCGCTTTTGATGAAGAAGCCGTGCTGTCCGGCGGGGAGGACTTTTACACGGCGGACCTGAACTTCAGAAGGGGAAGTGTAAAGGTCGGCGCCATGATCTGCTATGACAGGGAATTTCCGGAAAGCGCGAGGATCCTGATGCTGAAAGGGGCGGAACTGATCCTGGCACCCAACGCGTGCCCGATGGAGATCAACAGGCTGTCCGCGCTGAGGACGAGGGCGTATGAGAATATGGTTGCCGTAGCGACGTGCAATTATCCGGAAGGGCAGCCTGACTGCAACGGCCATTCGACGCTCTTCGACGGCGTGCCATGGTGCCCGGAAGTCCCCGGCGTGCGGGATATGTGTGCGATGGAAGCGCCGGGTAAACCGGGCGTCTATATCGCGGCGCTCGATCTGGATATGCTCAGGGCTCACAGGAACCGTGACGTCAACGGAGACAAATACCGGCATCCGGAAAAATACGGAATATTGTCCGACCCGGAGGTCCGCGATGTCATCAAAGGAGAATTCGTCCACTGGTGAAAGCGGATGAGGATCAACGAATTGAACTGCAAAGTATTTGCCGTAAATGCCGGCCAGGGACGGACCCAGGCGAGAATTGAAAGGATTTGGGAAGAAGGAAGAACAAGATGCCTGATGGAATTGCAATAGTTGGATTGAACGGAAGTGGTAAATCCACGCTGGGGCATGCGTTGGCGAAGGAACTGAATTATTACGAAATAGATGTCGAGGATTTTTATTTCCCGGAACAAAAGGAATCCAGGCGTGCTGCGCTTGATGGAGTGTACGGAGGAAGCCCGGATTACCTGGGGGATATGCCGTATTCTGCGCCTCGTACAAAGGAAGAGGTTGAAGAAGGGATAGCAAAGGAAATATCAGCACATCCCAGATATATCCTCACCGGTGTTACGATTAACTGGAGCGAGGAAATCCTTTCTACAATCAATGCAGTATTCTGGTTGAAAACAGGGACGGATGAAAGAGTACGCCGGGTGGAAGACCGTGAAAAGAAACGCTGGGGCGACAGGGTGACCGAAGGCGGGGACATGTATGAACAGCAGAAATCCTTCCGTGAGTTGATCGCTGGTTTTACAGATGAAAAGGTTAAAGACAGTATCAGCAAAATCGGCTGCAAGGTGATCGAGCTCGACGGAACCCTTCCGGTTCAGAGGAATATTGAGATTATTAAAACGTGGACAGAGCATAAAATGAGGTAACCTGATGAAAACGATTGTCATTCGGCCATTGACCCCTGAATTGAATGCTGATTATCTTGATTTTTTCGATCATCGCGCTTTTACAGATGATAATCCGAACGGGCCGTGCTATTGCACTTCTCCCAATCAGGATCAGGAACAGATTGAAAAGATGGTCAGCGAGTTCAAATCATTCGGCGTGAAAGAGACGCTGCGCAGGTATGCGTCAGAGATGCTGGACCGGAACATGATTCACGGATACCTGGCTTATGACGGCGATTTGTCGATCGGATGGTGCAATGCGGCAGACCGGGATAGCTATGCCGGATTTGTCCCGGATTTCGTGAGGGACATCTCCTGCGGAAAAACCATATCGATTGTTTGTTTTGAGATCGCACCGGAATATCGGGGAATGGGGATAGCATCTGCCTTTATTGACCGAGTTTGTACGGATGCCGGATCAAAGGGATATGCCGCTGTGGAAGGATACGCCACACTCCCGGACCAGCGAAATGATTTTGATTATCATGGCCCTTATCATCTCTATCAAAAGGCCGGATTTACGGAAGTCGCAAGGGAAAACGGACAGGCTGTGATGAGAAAAAAACTGTAACCGCAGAGCGGCGCAAGTATATCAGTCCGGACGGGCATCGGCCCGACATTCTGTGCTCCCTTATGCCGGACGTTTCAGGGAGAAATCTGTCGGGGTGCAAACCCTCGTCATTTTTCGCAGAGAAAAGCCGTGAAGCCAAGGTCATATACGGTAATTTCCTGTCCGAAGAGCTCCGTTTTCTTTCCGCTGATTTCCTTGTTCAGGATCTTCACGGCTCCGTCGTGAAGGCGCCGGATGCAGTCCGGCGACAGCGGCAGATCGGAATGAGAAGGCCAGATCTCGTCGAAATCCGGTATACTCGTCTCCAGCTTCTCCAGGCTGGCAATATATTCCGGCATGCTCCTGTGCGGCCCGAACATGAAGATGTGCCCGTGTTCCTGAATCGGATCCCCGCTGATTAACACCCGTCTGCTGATATCCAGAACCGCAATGCTTCCGGGAGTATGCCCGGGCAGATGAATGATCCTCAGCTTTCTGTTCCCGAGATCGATTTCGTCGCCGTCCCGCACAGGGACCAGGCGGCCGCCTTTCCCGGACTGGCGGTATTGCGCCTCGTCGTCCGGATGCATACAGAACGCATCAAATTCCTCGTTGCACCCGATGTGATCCCGGTCCGCGTGGGTGTTGAGCAGAAGAACCGGAAGGCCGGTAAGGGCTTCCGCCATCTCCCGGGCATGGTGAACCGTCATTCCTGTATCGATCAGCAGCGCTTTTTCGGTTCCCTTCAGCAGGAAGAAGCGCACCATGCCATTCTCGATTCGCCAGGTATCCTCATTCATCGGGAACACCAGCGCGCCGTACTGCCTGCCGCATCCGCTGCAGATGCCGGTATGAACGGAAACAATATGCCCGCAGTCCGGACAGGTCCACTCTTTCCGTTCCTTTTCCAGAAACTTCTCCATGCCGGCCTCCCGGATCTCCCGCAGGTTCTTCCCGGGTGATTCATAAAGCGGATATTTTGAGGTGTAGCGTTTTTCTTTCTCCATGACGTCATTGCAGGGATAATCCGGGCATTCATCACAGAATTCATATCCGTTTTGCTTCCGCTTCCGGCAGAGGATTATTCCGCACCGGTTCGCGCAGAATTCCGGTTTATGTTCATCCGGACCATGGCACCCGGGGCACGGATCGGTTTCAGCCATCGCCCGTTTGCAGAGGCTGCAGTCCAGCCCGCATGGGGCGATCATCCCGGCGGTAATCCTGTTTGCTTCCATTGAGACTCCTCCATATCAGTTGTCGGCCGGTTTGTTACCGGTATTTCTCACGTACATGGAATGTAACAGGAGTATACCACGACTGCGAAGAAAGCGGCAACGCCCGGGAACAGAAACCGGACGAATGAACGGAAAATCGGGCCGGCGCGTGATTGACCCCGGAACGCTTTTTGGGTACAATCCCTGTTAGGTATCCATACAGACCAACAGGAGGCGGAGCATGAAAACAACAAGGATCCTGACGGCGGTCATCATGGCGCTGCTTATAGCTGGAATTGCCGCGGCATTCGCGGAGGAAACGATATACCAGCCGGTGGACCAGCCGGTCATTTACCTGCATATAGACGGCGGACAGGCCGAAATCGACCGGATGAATGAAAGCCCGGACCATTCCTACCGCTGTACGGGCACCATGGATATCGCCGTACCGGAAGAATACGGCGGCGATTTCAACGGCCGGTATCCGCAGGAGAACGTCCAGGGACTGAAGCTGGATTACATCCGGGGACGGGGAAACGGTTCCTGGGGAATGAGCAAGCATCCTTACCGGATCAAGCTGGAGGAGAAAACGGACCTGTTCGGCATGGGGGCCAACAAGAACTGGGCCCTGGTGGCCAACTATTTCGACAACAGCCTGATCCGCAACCGGATCACGTATTGGCTCGGGGAGAAGATGGGCCTGGAATTCACGCCGGAAGGCACATATGTGGAAGTCGTTATGAACGGGGAATACCTGGGAAGCTATTACCTGTGTGAGCAGGTCAGAACCGGGAAGAACCGGGTGGCGATCGAGGAACTGAAGGAAGAGGATACCGCGCTGCCGGACATCCAGGGCGGATACCTGCTGGAGTTTTTCCCGGATGACGAGGGCCCGGACATGTTTGAGACCGGCCATCTGATTCTGGGAAACCAGACGCCCTCCTTCAATCCGGAGGACGACGGATACGAAAACGACGCGCAGAAGGAATATATCCGGGATTATATCCGGCGCGCGGAGGACGCGATCTACGCGGAGGACGGCAATTACGCGGACTACCTGGACCTGGAAAGCCTGGCGGATTACTGGTGGATTATGGAGTTTTCCGCGAACGGGGACGCCTTCCGGACAGACAGCGCGCATATGTTCAAAAAGCGCTTTGAAGCGGACGGCAGCGAAGGAAAACTGCATTTCGGACCGCTGTGGGATTTTGACGACGCGTGGGGATGCGCCCAGGTGGAAACGCAGCAGGTGGCCGGGTTCAACAACACATTCTTTGCCTGGACGGAAGAGCTGCGGACCAAACCGGAGTTCCGGGCAATCCTGATCGAACGCTGGCAGGTCATGGACGAAAAGCTGGAAGAGCTGGTCCGGGAAGGCGGCGTACTGGACCGGATGGCGGCGCTGATGAAGGACGCGTGGTACCGGGACAATGAGAAATGGCAGGCGTGCCATCTGGAGGACGGCACGGATGTCGGCCGCAGCTTCGAGGAGGAGATTGAGCATCTTCGGGGATGGATCAACCTCCGCCGCGAGTGGATCAACGCCAACATGGACCGGATCGGCATGACGAACTGTACGCTGTCCGTCCGGGGAGAAGGCGTGGAGGAAGAATCCTTCAAGGTAAACTGCGACGATTATATCAGCCTGTATGACATCTGGGACCTGATTCCCGCGGACAAAACGGACTCGTTCGCCGGCTGGGCGCTGGAGGACGGGACGATCGTTGAGGATTTCCTCTGGGTGGATCGGGACATCACGCTGACCGCGGTGTACAATGACTGACGTCCCTGCCGTTTCCGAAAAATGGCATTGGAAAACGAAAGATAAAAGAAGGCAACTGAGAAAATGAGCGAAGAAGAAAAGAAGGCCCGGAAGAAGGTCCGGGCCAAGAAAGAACCGCCGAAGCGTTCGATCCTGGAAGAAGTCGGAAACGCTGTCACCCACGGCGTCGGCGCGCTGCTGGCCATCGCCGGGCTGGTGCTGATGCTGATCCGGTCCGATACCGGCGTGAAGCTGCTGAGTTCCCTGGTCTACGGAATATGCATGATCCTGATGTTCCTGATGAGCTGCCTGTACCATTCCTTCAAGTGGGGAACCACGGTCAAGCGGCTCTGGAGGCGGTTTGACTATATATCGATCTACCTGCTGATTACCGGCACATTCACCCCGCTGTGGCTCCTGTACCAGGGCGGAACGTGGGGAACGATCCTGTGTATCGCGCAGTGGGCGATTACCATTACCGGCATCACCCTGATCGGGGTTTTCGGACCGGAAAGGGTCCGGTGGATCCACATGACGCTCTATATCGTGATGGGATGGAGCGGACTGGTATTCCTTCCGCGGATGATCGGGGATAACCTGCCGCTGTTCTTCTTCATTCTCGGCGGCGGCGTGCTTTATACGCTGGGGATTATCCCCTTTGCGCTGAAGAAGCGGGGCGCGCATTTCATCTGGCATTTCTTCGTGATTTTCGGCGCGGTGGCGCACTGGCTGGGAATCTACCTGTATCTGTACTGACTGACGGACCGGCGGGAAAACCCGCCGGCTTTTCCATGGTTGAAAATCTTAACACAATATGGTATATTCAGCGCAAGAAAGAAAGATTTACAATAAATGCGGCAGGTTATGCAACGCTAAAGGGAACGAAAAGCGAAGGAGATGCGCTGATGAATATTTATGAATCCGCGGAAGATTACCTGGAGCAGATCCTGATGCTGCTGGAGCAAAAGGGGCACGCGCGGTCGGTGGATATCGCCGCGGGGCTCGGCGTCAGCAAGCCGTCGGTCAGCGTGGCGATGAAGCGGCTGCGGGAGAACGGGTATATCGTGATGGGGGATGACAATTATATTTCCCTGACGGACCGGGGATACGCGATCGCGAAGAGGATTTATGACCGGCATAAGATGCTGACGAAGTATTTTGTGCAGCTGGGGGTGGATCCGGAGATCGCGCGGGAGGACGCGTGTAAGGTGGAGCATGATTTGTCGGAGGAATCGTATCAGGCGATTCTGGGGCAGATCAGGGAGTGAATGCGTGGCGGTTTTAAGGCTCGCACTCGGGGCATTGATAAAACCACTTCCCCCGCTCCGCAAGCTCAATCGTCGCAGCTCCACACTGTGGAGTCTGCTCGTTTCGCTTGACCTCACAACAGACGAAATTTCTGCCACTGGCAGTCTCCGTGCAGGCACTTGGATTGTATTGAAAATTTGCCGGCACGGAGACGGGGATAGTCAGAAGGTGGGAGCTGCGCCCCATGGCCTGCCTGGTGATTCCGAAACGGGTACTTCTTCGAATTCCGGGCATTATGGATTACAGTTTAATACAAAAACGCCAGTGGTTCGCGGGGAGCCACTGGCGTTTGATTTGGGGCGGGATCAGCGGGCGCGGAGGGTGCCGCCGATGTCGAAGGCGATGGCGCCGTCTACATAGCCGGAAAGGCGGTACTGACGGTCCTTCAGGATCCGGTGGAGGGTGACCCGCTGGTCCGGCAGGACTTCGCGATTGTAGTTGATGATAAAAGACTCCGGTTCAGATTCGGTCATCATGCCGATGCCCAGGGTGTTGCAGAGCCAGTCCGCGTAGCGGGTGTTGTTGACGTGGCCGTTGACATCCAGGTCCGTGTAGACCGGTATGTGTTCGGAAACGAACTCTTCACCCTGGAGCTGGCCGACCGTGGCGGGGAAGTTCATCGGAACCGTCAGGTCGCGGTTGTCGGGAATCATCCGGGCAATATCCCCGGGCGGCAGCATCCGGCGCGTTTCGATATCCAGGAGCAGCCAGAGCGTGCCGGCTTTGCCGATCATTTCCCCGCGCTCGTCGGTCATGATGTAGTAGCGGGGGAAGAAGCTCAGGCGGGTCGGCATCGGGAAGGTATGGACCGTGACCTTTTCGCCGATGGCGGGATAACGCTCCATATGCAGTTCACAGCGGGAAAGAATCCAGACCGTGTTCTGTTTCAGGAGCTCGTCCCGGCCGCAGCCCAGCAGGTAGCTGTGGGCGCCCGCGGCTTCCTGCATCGCCTCCAGGATGGCGCTGATCCGCCATCGGCCGGCCATATCGCAGTCCCGTGTGCGGATCACAAAGGTTTCCTCATACGTTTTCATCATCGGGAATCATTCCTTTCTGCCTCAGGGAATCCAGGTACACGTCCAGGTCCGTGAAGGAATCCAGCGGGGAGTCGCTCTTCAGGTAGAGCGGATGGTGCGGATGGCCGGCCTTGCTGCGGGCACCCGCGGTAAACCAGCAGGCGCCGAAGCGGCGGCCGATGGCAATCATATCCCGGACGCAGCCGGGGAGGTAATCCCGTTTCTCAATAATGGCGCCCCAGGCGGCCCAGAGGTGCGGCGGGCCCTGGATCCCTTCCAGCACCCAGGTGAACGCTTTCATGTTCTCGCGGTGAAGGACGGGATTCAGGACCTTTTCCATATCGTCCGGAAGGGTGGCGCGCTGCGCGTAGACGTTGAACATGATAAAGGAATCATAGCCGTTGTTCAGCGCGATCCTCTGGGCGCTTTTCAGCGTGTTGTCCAGCCGGTCCGGCGCGGCGGTGGAGGGGTTGATCCCGATGCAGATGAGGGGATGCTCCCCGCGGGTTCCGAGGATATAGCGGTATTCGCTGTAATGGTCCGGAACATAAAGCCAACGACCCCGATCGTAATCGGCAGCCGTCGGTAGAAGCGCGTCCTCAAAGGAGAGGACGCCGGCATGAATCGTGTCGGAAGACGGAACGTGGCGCATGGCTCAGGAGAGGGGACGGATCAGGATCAGGGGCGTCAGCTCGTCGCCCTGGCCGGAAGGATTGTCCGCCATGGCGTCCTGGATCTCCTCATCCGTCAGCGGGAAATCGTCGCACTTGCCGAGCTGGTTCTGCTCGATATCGTTCGCGTCCATCAGGACGACCGGAATGCCGGTGTCCTTCTCGAGCTGGTTGCACAGTTCCACGGGGTTCGGCGGGTTGATCAGCGCCATCTGCTTATAGCGGTCAAAGCTGGACCGGAAATAGAAACCGTCGATTCCGCCGACTCCCTTGCCGCAGATCTTGTAGAACAGGCCGTGGACGCCGAAGGGACGGGTGATCGCGCTGACAAAGGCGGCAAACAGCACGCGGGGAAGGCCGCACATATCGATGACCAGCTGGAGTTTGTAGGGCTCATGCATGCCGACGCCGGTGGTATTGATCCCGGCGAACTTCCAGAGGTGGTTGGCCCAGAAGCCGGGCTTGACTTCATCCCGGGTTTTGACGTTCCGGGTGCACATGGCCATGACCTTCGCCCCGAAGGAAAGCATGTCCCCGGGCTGGTACAGCGGGAGGACGTAGTTACGGACCAGCTCCGCCTGATCCTCACCCACTTCCACGAAATGGGTCTGAATCGCGAAACGGTCATACTTCCGGCCGTTCTTTCCGGTCAGTGTTCCCCGGTCAAAATAGGTAATGCCGTTCTGTTCCCGGCGCTGTTCATCCAGATTCCTGGAAGGAATAATACCCATACAATCCCCCCTGCGGTTCACTTTCGAGACATTATATCGCCGTATCTATAGTATGTCAATGCGGGAATGGCGCCATACATATTGTGTTTTTGGCGTTTTTGCTCTATAATTGCGTTTGTGTTTTGAATTCATGATTCAGTCAGGAGAAGCAAGACGGTGAGTGAAATCAATCAGGCAGTCCGGGACGCGGTGATCCTGATTCCTTCCCTGGAGCCGGATGAGCGGCTGCCCGCCTACATCCGGCACCTGGAGGAAAGCGGTTTCGGCCACATCATCGTGGTGGACGACGGAAGCAGCGAAGCCTTCCAGGAGATTTTCCGGGAAGTGGAGGAAATCCCGCGGACGGTGGTGCTACACCATGAAGTGAATAAAGGCAAGGGCGTGGCCCTGAAGACCGGGTACCGGTGGCTGATGGAACAGGCGCCGGAATTCACCGGTGTGATTACCGCGGACGCCGACGGGCAGCACACGGTCGAGGACTGCTTGCGCCTGGCGGAGAAGCTGGCCGGGGGCGAACGCGCCCTGTACCTGGGCAGCCGGGATTTCAGCCTGCCGAACGTACCGCCGAAATCCCGCTCCGGGAACCGGATCACGTCGACGGTGTTCAAGCTGCTGTACGGCGTATGGCTTCCGGATACGCAGACCGGCCTGCGCGCCTTCCGGCGTGAGGACCTGGAGTTCATGGCCGGCGTGGAAGGCGAGCGCTATGAGTACGAGATGAAGGTGCTGATCGCCTGTTCCCGTGCGCGGATCCCGATGATCCCAATGACCATTGAGACCGTGTACGAGAACGGAAACGAGGGCACGCATTTCCACCCGGTCCGCGATTCCTGGCGGATCTATAAAGTGATCCTGGG
>JAILIE010000139.1 GCA_024695415.1 Clostridiales bacterium
AGGACCACGCCCTTGAGCAGGTTGAACGGAGCGGTCGCCATCAGCAGCAGTTTCCACTCGCTGTCCACGTTCGCCATCTTCAGGATATCGTCCATGCTCTTCACAAAGGGAATAAACTGGATGAACAGGGGAATCATCACCCATTTGTTTGCCAGAACGCCCCCGACCACCATGCACAGCGTTCCGACCAGCATACCGATCACCGCGGTCTTCCGGGTCTTGTTCCGGTGATACAGGATAGTCGCGGGCAGGATCAGCGCGGTTCCGATAATCACGTCAGCCAGTTCGCCGATCCCCATGGTGCCGCTCCAGATCAGGCTGATGGATGCCTTCAGGACCAGGATAATCATTGCCTGGACCGGACCCATCGCGAAGCCGCCAAGCAAAACCACAAAGTTGCTGAAATCCAGCTTGTAGAAAGCGACAACCGGGATCTGCAGCTGCGGCATGTAGAGGATGGTTGCCATCGCCGTCAGGATGGCGATCAGGACAGAGTTGTAGGTGGTGAGAATCGGTTTTTTCGCGGTCGTCATGGAAAACCCTCCTTTAAATGCGCGCGCCTCCCAAAGCAGCTTCGCTAAGGGAGGCGGAAGGCCGGCCGCGCAGCGGCACAGGCGCAAACTCCGTTTCTTCTCTCATCCAGACTGTACTGTCGGCCCCGGAATCTCACCGGATCGGCCGTGCCGTGGCACGGTTCGCGGGCTTTACCGCCGGTAGGGAATTTCACCCATCCCCGAAGAAGCTTCAGTGGTACGCAATGTACGGACATATTATATGCGCCCTCCCCCTCCCCGTCAACCGGTTTTTCCTTCCTTGAACATTCCGGCGGAAAGTGATAGAATACTTTTTGCAATCAACAAACGCACAGAATGATCCAGTGGAGGTGTCTGCATATGGCCCGGAATCCGGAAAAAGACGCGGTTGAAATGGCGGCAAAACGGGAGAATATCCTGAAAGCCGGTTTTCGTCTTTTTTCCGATAAAGGGATCGAAAGCGTCACCATGAACGACGTGGCGAAGGAAGCCGGCGTCGGCGTCGCCACGCTGTACCGGTACTACGCCACGAAGCCGGAGCTGGTCCTCGGCGTCTGCACCGCCAGCTGGACGGAATACCTGGGCGAAGCGCTCCGCCTGTCGGACCCGGCGCAGACCCCCGGTTTCACGGCGGCTCACCGCCTGCGTTTCTACCTGGATGTGTTCATCGACCTGTACCGCAACCATAAGGATATGCTGCGGTTCAACCAGTTCTTCAACATCTATCTCCGCACGGAACCATCCGCCTTTCGGATGGATGAATTCAACGGAATGGTGGGCAGCCTGAAAACCCGTTTTCACCAGCTCTACGAACTCGGCATGCGGGACGGGACGCTCCGGAAGGACATTTCGGAAGACATCCTGTTCTCCAGTACGATTCACATCATGCTGGCGGCCGTCACCCGCTACGCGGTCGGCCTGGCGTACATGCCGGAAGACGGTGCGGATCCGGAAAGCGAGCTGATCCTGCTGCGGGATCTGTTCCTGGACCGGTTTACGGCTTAATGATTCCGGGGCGGTTCCATTCGGAACCGCCCCTTGTCTTCATTCTGATTACAGCGTCTTCAGGAAGCCGGCCAGCAGCAGGCCGGCTTTTTGATTGTATTCCGCGTTCGGGTGGAACCGGGCGCCGACCTCTTCCGGGCCGTAGTCCGGCAGGACGAACGTGCAAACGTCCTTCATGCCTTCCCGCACGGCCTGTTCCACAGCCTCCGCGGCCAGTTCCGGATGGCAGTCGGTTGCCGGCAGGATCCAGACGATCTTCGCGTCCGGATTGTACTTCCGCACCTTCCGCAGGAAGCCCAGGCAGCCGGACACTACAGTGCCGCGGTCCTTTTCAAAGCTCTGCGCCTGGTTCATGCCGCCGTTGTCGTTGGTGGACAGGCGGATGCAGACGATATCCGGTCTCCAGGCGTTGAAGTCGTTCATCTTCCGGCATCCCCGCGCTTCGGCCGCGGGGCCTTTCAGCACGCCGGCAATCAGTTCGTAGGAATCCGCCATGTTGCAGGCCGGATTATGCTCCCAGCTCCAGCACACACCCCAGCCGCTCTGGGACAGGACGCGGCGTTCCGCGTTCAGTTCCCGGCAGGCGACGTAGGAATAGTTTGCCCGGGCACTGAACCACTGGGTGATCCACTCCGGGTTATCCTTCGGCGCGAGCACGCCTTCCCCGCTGGTCAGGCTGTCGCCGATGAACTCGATCTTCCGGTCATAGGCGGGAAGCTCCTCCAGCGTGCCGTCCATGCGCAGGGAACTCAGGTAAACGGTAGCTTCCGGGTTGTCCGGCATGCACTGGGTTTCCTTCATCAGGGTCACCACACGGCACTGTTCGCTCTCCATGCCGATCACCAGCGGATAGAAGCGGACGCCGGGTTCCACGGGGAACCGGGCCACCGGGCATCCGTCCGTCAGGACGATCATCCACATGATCGGGGAAGCGGCCGGGGCCTCCAGCTCCGCCCAGAGGGCGGAACCCCGGAAATTCACTTCGATGCCGCTGCCGGTCCAGTCCAGCGCGACGGGATGCCGGTCGCGGTCCATGCGCCCGAGCAGGCGCAGGACATGAGAATTGCCGGCAATCGGGACAGATGTATAGCGCGTCATACATACCCCTTCCTGAAACGGCGGGGACGGTTCAGCCGAACCGTCCCCCGGTGTTTCGATCGGATTATTTCAGCATGGACTTTTCCCAGCAGTCATAGGGCTTGATCCCGAGCAGTTCCACCACGGTCGGGGCGACATTCGCCAGGCCGAAGGGGCTTTCGGTATCCATCTCATGGCGGGCATCCTTGTCATGGATGATGAAGGGAACCGGATTCAGGCTGTGCGCCGTACGGACGGAGATCTGGCCCTTCTTGTTCTTCTCCAGCATCTGGTCGGAGTTGCCGTGGTCGGCGGTCACTACCAGGATGCAGCCATGCTCGTCGCAGGCTTTGAGGATCCGGGCCAGGCACAGGTCCACGGTTTCCACGGCGATTTCCGTCGCGGTCAGGCTGCCGGTGTGGCCGACCATGTCGCCGTTCGGGAAATTGCAGCGGATGAAGCCGTACTTTCCGGACTCGATCGCCGCGATCACCAGGTCGGTGATCTCGGTGCCCTTCATCCAGGGGCACTCGTCAAAGGAGCGGACGTCGGAGGGAACCTCCTGCCAGGTCTCCAGGTTCTCGTCGAACTTCTCGCTGCGGTTGCCATTCCAGAAATAGGTCACATGGCCGTACTTCTGGGTCTCGGAGCAGGCGTATTCGTTAACCTTGTTCTCCACCAGCAACTCAGTCAGCGTGTGGCGGATTTCCGGCGGGTTGACCAGGTACTTGCGCGGAATGTGCAGGTCGCCGTCGTACTCCAGCATGCCGGCGTACTTCACCTGCGGGATCACGCCCCGGTCGAACTTGTCGAAGGAAGCGTCGCCGTCAAAGGCCATGGACAGCTCCAGCGCGCGGTCGCCGCGGAAGTTGAACAGGATGACGCTGTCGCCGTCCTGCATCGCACCGACGGGCTTTCCGTTCTCCCCGATCACGAAGGAGGGCAGGTCCTGGTCGATGACGCCGGGCTGCTCGGCGCGGAAGGTTTCGATGGCTTCCGCCGCGCTGCCGAAATAGGCGCCCTCGCCATTGATAACGTTATAGGTGCTCTTGCCGTGGACATGCACGTCCCAGCCGGCCTTGACCATGCCCCAGTTGGCCTGGTAGCGGTCCATGGTGATCTGCATGCGTCCGCCGCCGGAGGCGATCCGGCCGTCAAAGGTATCGTCGTTCAGTTCATTCAGCACGTCTTCCAGCTGGCCGATGTATTCCAGCGCGGAAGTGGCGGGCACGTCACGGCCGTCCAGCAGGGTGTGGACGCGGACCTTCTTCACGCCTTCCTTCTTCGCTTCCCGGATCATGGCAATCAGGTGGGAGATGTTGCTGTGCACGTTGCCGTCGGACAGAAGGCCGATGAAGTGCAGCGTGGTGCCGTTGGCAATCACGGAGCCGGCCAGGTCCTTCCAGGTCTCGCTCCGGTAGATGGAGCCGGACTCGATGGACTCGTTCACCAGCTTCGCGCCCTGGGAATAGATCTGGCCGCAGCCGAGGGCGTTGTGGCCCACTTCGCTGTTGCCCATATCGTCATCGGAAGGAAGGCCGACCGCCGTGCCATGGGCCTTGATAATCCGGAAGGGATCGTTGGCCTTCAGGGCATCCAGCGTGGGGGTCGTGGCCTTTTGGACCATGTTGCCCAGCTCTTCGGGGGTTTCGCCCACACCGTCCATGACTACGAGGACTACGGGTTTGCGCATATGTTCGTTCCTCCTGAATCATTAATTCATTTCACCTGGGAAAGGATACCGCAACAGGGGTAAAAAGTCAATCGTGGCGGCATGCCCGCCCGGGCCGGAAACATCCGTTTTCTGTTCAGTGCACCCGGATTTCCGGAAGCACCGCGTCGATATCCACGAATCCGACGCTGTCGTCGTTCCGGTCGATATACACCGGTACTTCAGTGTCCTTCAGCAGGGGTTCGACGTCGATATACAGGTAGCGGCTGTGGTAGATATGCGTGACCCCGGTCGCCGGATCGTCATACCGGCATTCCACCGTCACCGGGTGCCGGCCGTTCATGTTGACGTTGTTCTGCGTCCGGACGCCCGTGATCTTCGCCATCACGTAATAGCCGCCCAGGAAGGCGCGCTCCATCTTCTTCCGCCGCAGAAGGTCCGCGGCCAGGAGAGCGAACCCGGTCAGCGTAAAGATGGCGCCGATGCCGCCGAACGCCGCCAGGAAAATCGTCGGATCCTCCGGTTTCTTTCCGGCGCCGTAGGTCCACAGGATCACGCCGAGCAGCAGGAACAGGATACCCATCGGGGTAAAGACGATCCCGACGATGCCCAGGGCCGTCCATCCGTACTTTTTCTTTTCCATTGTCTGATCTCCGTTTCGTCTTTTCAGCAAAAAGCCAGGCAGTTCGGATGAACTGCCCGGTGGGTTGCGTGGGGTTTATTTGTCTCCGACGGCTTCCATGCCCTTTTCCATCGCCTGGCGGTTGATGGGAAGCAGGTGTTCCTTCTTCGGGCCGAAGGTGGCCTTCAGGGCTTCCATCGCGGAGTCGATGGTCACGACGCCGGTCTTCTTCAGGATCGCGCCGAGCATGACCATGTTCGCCGTGCGGGGATTGCCCAGCTCCTCGGCGATGCCGTTGCAGTCCACAGGGATCGCGGTGATATCGTCCCGGTCGGGGGTGATATCGATCAGGGAGGAGTTGTACAGCATGACGCCGCCCTTTTCCATCGCGGGGGTGAACTTGATCATGCTGGGTTTGTTCATAATCACGGCGATCGGGATTTCCGTCACCAGGGGGGATCCGATGGGTTCGTCGGAGATTACCACGGCGCAGTTCGCTTCGCCGCCGCGCATTTCCGGACCGTAGGAGGGCATCCAGGATACGTTCATGCCTTCATGCATGGCGGCCTTGGCCAGCAGCTGGCCGATGAGCAGCACGCCCTGTCCGCCGAAACCGGCAATCAGAAACTGAGCTTCCATGGATTACTCGACCTCCTTCTTGACGCCCAGCGGATACTGGGGAATCATGTTGGCTTCCAGCCACTTGAGGGCTTCCTGC
>JAILIE010000013.1 GCA_024695415.1 Clostridiales bacterium
CACGTCGCTGGGCTCCATGTCGCTGTTGTTATAGTTGCTGAAGTGGGGAGTGCCGTACTTGGCGGTCATCTCGAACAGCAGCTTGTTGTTCTCCGTCTCGCTCCAGTCAAAATCCCGGGTAATGGAATAGGTGGGGATCGGATACTGGAATCCGCGGCCGTTGGCGTCGCCTTCGATCATGATCTCGATGAAGGCTTTGTTGACCATGTCCATTTCCTTCTGGCATTCGCCGTAGGTAAAGTCCATGTTCTTTCCGCCCACGATGGCCGGCAGGTTTTCCAGGTCCTTCGGGCAGGTCCAGTCCAGCGTGATATTGGAGAAGGGCGCCTGGGTGCCCCAGCGGCTGGGGGTGTTCACGCCGTAGATGAAGCTCTGGATGCACTGCTTGACTTCCTTCTGGCTCAGGTTGTCGATCCGGACAAAGGGCGCCAGGTAGGTATCAAAGCTGGAGAACGCCTGGGCGCCGGCCCATTCGTTCTGCATGATGCCCAGGAAGTTGACCATCTGGTTGCACAGGGTGGACAGATGGCCGGCCGGGGAACTCGTGATCTTTCCGGGCACGCCGCCCAGGCCTTCCTGAATCAGCTGCTTCAGGCTCCAGCCCGCGCAGTATCCCGTCAGCATGGACAGATCGTGGATATGGATCGCCGCGTGGCGGTGCGCCTCGGTGATTTCGTTGTCGTAGATTTCGCTCAGCCAGTAGTTGGCAGTGATCGCGCCGGAGTTGGACAGAATCAGTCCGCCCACGGAATAGGTCACCGTGGAGTTCTCCTTCACGCGCCAGTCGTTGATGCGCAGGTAATTGTCCACCAGGTCTTTATAATTCAGGAGAGCGGAATTGACGTTGCGGACTTTCTCGCGCTGTTTGCGGTACAGGATATAAGCTTTGGCCACATCGGCGTATCCGGCTTCGGAAAGAACCTTTTCCACGCAGTCCTGGATGCTTTCCACGGTGATCTTTCCGTCCCGGATCAGCGGCTCATACTCCGCCGTCACCCGAAGGGCCAGCATGTCGATCACGCTGGGATGATACTGCTTGTCCAGCGCTTCGAAGGCCTTGGT
Source organism: Clostridiales bacterium (assembly GCA_024695415.1). Classification (GTDB taxonomy): domain Bacteria; phylum Bacillota; class Clostridia; order Christensenellales; family Aristaeellaceae; genus Aristaeella. The sequence continues at coordinate 1,063 of JAILIE010000013.1, forward strand.
GATGGCTTTTGAGATTTTGCTGATTTCGAATTCTGTGACTTTTCCGTCACGTTTAACTACCTGATACATGTTTTTTCCGCTCCCTGTTCATGTTTTGTTTTTTATGGGCGTAAGAGAACATAAGCCCTCTCCGCGCGCCTGCCTACTATACCATGCGGAGAGGGCAAAAGTCAATATGTAGTTAATGAAAAACGAAATTAAAACTATATCTTGTGTTTTTCGCCTTTCGGCCAGGATCGCTCACTCCGTGCCACGGAGCTCCGCTCCGGGCACGAATTCCCGCGCGATCTCCAGGTATTTCCGCAGCTCTTCCTCCGCCGGCGCGTGGAATCCCGCGAAGGCCACGGTATCCCGGTCCGTGAATTTCTGCAGGTAATACCGCTTCGCTCCCCGGATCCATTTCCCGATCTTCCGGAAGGAATCCTCGTCGTGCAGTTCCGCCACAACGGTGGTCCGGAATTCATAGTCCGCCTTCCCGCCCATCAGCAGGGCGGCGCTTTCCCGCACCGGTCCCAGGTCCATCTGCTCCAGCCCGCAGGTTTCCGCGTACCGGTCCGGGTCGTTCTTGATATCCATTGCCGCGTAGGCAACCAGTCCCGCGTCGATCATCTGCCGCAGGCGCTCCGGATGGGTTCCGTTGGTGTCCAGCTTCAGCGGATAGCCCATCTCCCGGATCTTTTCCGCCAGGCGGACCAGCTCTTCACCTCGCAGCAGCGGCTCCCCGCCGGTGATCGCCACGCCCTCCAGCAGCCCCTGCCGCTTTTTCAGGAATTCCAGCAGCCCGGTCTCGTCCATCACCGCCGGCGCCGTTCCGTCGATGAGCTCGGCGTTGTGGCAGAAGGGGCAGCGCAGGTCGCATCCGCCCAGGAACACCGTGCAGGCAACCTTCCCCGGGAAATCCAGCAGGGTCATCTTCTGCAGTCCGTGAATTTTCATCTTTCTCCTCCTCCGGCTTCCCGTCCGCCGTTCCTTTTCCCGGAGCGGGGCAGTCCGCGTCATCTCAGTTTCATCAGGCAAGTCATCCTGTCACAGAAGCTGCTCCATGGCTGTGCCGTTCAGAATGGCTTCATGTTCAATATTTTCGTGCTCCTGTTCCGTTTTGATGCTGAAAGGAAGGCCGGTCTTGGGAACCGCAATCCTTCCGGGGGTGTAATACTCCTCCGCCGGGCCTTCCGCCATCCCCTGGCATGGGATCAGGAACAACGCTGCGAACAATACCGCGCAAAGAATCAAAACTGTTCTTTTCATCATGAAGGATATCCCTCCTTTGTAAACTGAGGATATTCTATCAGATTCAGTCTTCTCTTTCAATCATCACAAAGGCCGGGAGCTGGCCGACAACTGCGCCTTGCTTACCACCCTGCTCAGCATCGTGACAATTCCGCTGCTGGGTTTCCTGATTTGATTCCGGATAGTTAAAACGGACGCGGCCTCATTCTCCGCGTCCGTTCTGCTGTTGATCTTTCAGTAGGTTCCGTAAATCGCCCGGTACTGGGTGGGGGTGCAGCCTTTCCTTTCCCGGAAAACCCGGTTGAAAGTCGCCACGGAGCCGAACCCGCTCTCCATCGCCACCTCACGCATCGGGGTGTTGCTCCGGATCAGCAGGTCCATCGCGACCTGCAGCCGTTTCTGGATCAGATAATCCTTGAAGGAGTATCCCGTCTGCTTTTTGAAGGAACGGGAGAAATAGTACCGGCTGAAACCGGAGAAATCCGCCACATCGTCCAGGGACAGGTCTTCCCGGAAATGGGTATTGATGTATCCCATTGCCGCGGTGATCACTTCCGAATCCACGCTGGCGGCAGCCTTTCGCTGATGTGCCCGCGGATTGATCAGATAGTGCTGCCCCAGTACCGCGTAGACCCGCAGGATGTATCCGTAGCAGGCCGTGTTCCACATGACCTCGCTCCGTTCGTAAACAGCCTGCGCTTTCAGCAGTGTTTCACGGATCCGGATATGTGCATCCGATCCGTCATGCAGATAAAAGACCCGGTTAAACTGCTGCAGCATGGATTTTACGTCCCGCATGCCGTACACCGTTTCCGGTTCATACAGATACAGGTACCGGCTGCTGCCTTCTTCCATGTTCAGGGAATGCGGTACATCCGGCGGGATAATCAGCACTTCTCCTTTGCGGACATGGTAAATCGTATCCTGCACAAGGTAATCCACCACGCCCTCCAGCGTCAGGCAGACCTCCACCGCGGAATGATCGTGGGTCTCATACCGCCAGGGAATATCGGAATACCAGATCCGTATGGAGGAATCATCGAGGTAGGTTACGTATTCCCGATGTCCCTGCATCACACGGAAGCCGTCCTCGTAGCGGGCAGCCCGCAGGTCTGCGTCGCGTTTTCTTTTTTCAGACACCGGGCTGCCCCTCCTTTTAACCATAAATCATGACCCGCGCAGAATGGCCGACAGCCGATCCCCCGCAGGCGGCCGCTGAATCCTCAGCCTTTGACGGAACCAAGGGCCATGCCTGTTACGAAGTATTTCTGCAGGAACGGATAGACGATCAGGATCGGCAGGGCTGTCACCACCGTGGTGGCGCACTGCACCGTCCGCTGAGTAACGGAGAATGCGGCGTTCGCTGCCGCGGCGTCGACCGTGGAGTTGGCCAGGTTGGATGTCTGCCCGGCTGTGGCCAGCTTGCCCTTCAGGTAATACTGCAGCGTATCCAGGCTGCGCTCCGTCGGAATATACAGCATGGTGTCAAACCAGCTGTTCCATGCGCCGACGGCAACAAACAGAGCCACCGTAGCCAGAACCGGCGCGCACAGCGGGAAAATAATCTGCCAGTAAATCCTGAAGTCTCCCGCGCCGTCGATCCGTGCCGATTCAACCAGCGCATCCGGCAGTCCCAGGATATAGGTTCGTATGATGATCATGTTGAAACAGGAGAACATCGTCGGTATGATGTAGACCCAGAAAGAGTTCCGCAATCCCAGCGTCTGGCTGATCAGCAGGTAGCTGGGGATCAGTCCCGCGTTGACATACATGGTCAGAACCATGAGCGTGGTGATAAATTTCCTCAGGACATATTCACGGCGGGACAATGCGAAGGACAGCATGCCTGTCCAGAACAGGTTCAGGACGGTGGTGATTATCGTTTTGGCAACGGAGATGAAACCTGCCTGCGCGATATCCGGGTCGCTCAGGATTCGTTCATAGCTCTTGGTGCTGAACTTCCTGGGCAGAAGGCCGATCCCGCCGCGCGCTGCGTCCGTACCGTCATTGAACGAATAGGCCACGGTGTTGATAACCGGATACAGGGTGATGAACATCAGCAGGATCAGGATCACAACATTGAAGATCGGGAAGCCCATATCCCGCTCATACCGGAAGAAATAGAGCAGCGCGAACGCCAGAACAGCCAGTACGCCTACCGCCGCATATTCCAGGATCCGGTATGCCGACGCTCCCGAAACGCTTTCAAGCGGGGATGCCGTAACGGTCCGGAGCGTTTTCCCGGCGCCTGTCGTATAAACATACTTTCCGGACTGATCCGCTTCAGGATCCGTTTCAATCCCGCGCGCGACATCCGTATCGATAGTCAGCTCGTCAACCCGGATGCGTTCGTTCTCGAGCGAGCCAAGCTGCACCGTGGTAAACACAAGCCCGATAATCAGGATTGCCGCCAGGATGCCTGACGCAAGGATCACCGTCCGCTTCGCGGATCCGCCTTTCGCTGCCAGTTTTGTGGATTTCAGCCCGTAGGCCCATCCGGCCGCGGCGCCGATCAGGAGCACGATCACAATGATGCGGATCAGCCTCATCGTATTTTTCCGGCCGGCAGCCGAACTGACCTCCGCGGCAGTGCCCCGGGTCAGGCGGATGGATTTGTCCTCATTGTATCCGAAGCTGATGAACTCAACGTCATTCATCATCTCTCCCATGACACCGCGGATTTCTTCCGGAACCGCATTCAGGTCGATTTCGCCGTCGCGCTGGTTCAGCTGGAAGAAGAACGCGTTTTCATCAGTCTTCCGGAATTTTTCGACCTCTGTATCTTTGGCCAGGGTCACATAGAGCCCCTCATCGCCCCTGGAATCCAACAGGATCAGTTTTTTATCCTTTCCCAGGCCGGCCTCATACGCGGGAACATCCGCTTCTGTGCAGACCGTCACCCAGTATGATTTCGCGTTTCCGGCTTTCTGCTGGCCGACTTTCTGCAGAAGAACCACCCGCTTTCCGTCGAGGGTCTTCGTGCCGTACTCCTGGTGCAGCTCGATGGTTTTCTTGCCCATCTCAATCCGTTCAGCGCCGGTCGCCTCCTGGAGGATCTGCGCCCTCTCGTTGGCGATCGTGATTTCATTGGCCCTTCCCGACGCAAAGAGGATCAGAAGGATCAGTGCGATCACCATCACGGTGGCAGCCGTCAGGGAGAAACGCATCTGTGTATTGTTCATCCGGATACCCCGGCGGAGTGTAGCCGGAATATCCTTCACACCGTACGAGCTTCTTCTGAACTGAGTATTTTCAGTAATCTTTTCTTTTCTGCTCATCATCATTTCCTCCTTTCATCCACAGCGGTCACAGCAGCGAATCTTCGCCGAGCCGCTTGCTGATGAAGTTGGCTCCGGTGAGCAGGATGATGGCGATCACGCTCTTGAAGATACCGGCGGCGGTGGCCAGGCCGATATCCAGGGTCTGCGTGCCGTATTCCATCACGTATAAGTCAACGGTATATGCAACATGCATCGTACCGGCTGATTTCAGAAGGTACTGGATTTCGAAGCCGGTATCCAGAAGGTGGCCGATATTCATAATCAGCAGGATCATGAAGGTGGACTTGATTCCGAGCAGCGTCACGTGCAGGATCCGCTGGAAGCGTCCCGCGCCATCGATCGCCGCGGCTTCATAAAGACTCGGGTCAATCCCGGTCATGGCTGAAATGTAGATGATGGTTCCCCAGCCGACTTCCTTCCAGACGTTGATCACACCGACCAGCCACCAGAAATACCTTTCCTCGCCCAGCCAGTTCGGCGCTTTGTCGACCAGGCCGGTGGAAAGAAGCATCTGGTTAATCGGTCCGGGGGTGATATCACTGCTGTCAAAGATGATCTGTGCCATACCGACAACGATGATCATACTGAGGAAGTGAGGCAGATAAGTGACGGTCTGCACCGTCCGTTTAAACGATTTCTGGCGTACCTCGTTGAGCAGTACCGCCAGCACGATGGCTGACACAGTACCGAATACCAGGTTGATCAGGCTCATGGCGAGCGTATTCCGGAGGGTCTCCTGGAAAGTGATCGCATTGGCACTGAACAGATTGGTAAAGTTTTTTAATCCGTACCAGGCCGGATTCTCTCCGGACAGGAAAGGGATCAATGTGCCGCGTTCATTGCTGATATCCCGGAACGCGTTGATCCAGCCCCACAGCGGCGCGTAATTGAACAGCAGGACGTAGAGCAGCATCGGCACAGACATGAGCACCAGCTGCCACTGTTTGCCAAGCCGTCCAAAGAATGATGCCTTTTTCCGTCCTGTAAGTACATTGTTGCCAGGTATACTGGTCATATGACTTGCCCCTTTCCGAAAAAACCGGAGGGGAGAGAAAGAGCCTCTCCCCTCTGGTGTTGATATGGAGGATTATTTGTTGCCGACAACCTTCATGGCTTCAGCGTAAACAGCATCCTGCATAAAGGCCGCGAATTCATCAGCGAAGGGCTTGATTTCTTCAACGAAAGCATCCCACTTGGCGTCGAATTCCGCTTCGTCACACTGGATCAGCTCGGGCAGGCGGTTGTCCTGAACCTTCAGGAAGTTGTCGTGAGCGGTGTTGACGGGCGTGTAGTCGATCTGCCAGGCTTCTCCGTAAGGAGCGAGCTCGATCGGCGGATTCACGAAGTCAGCAAACTTCTTGAAACCGTAAGCGGTCAGGAATTCCTTGTCGTAATCGTTCATCAGGCCGAACACGATTTCATCCTGGTTGCCGGGCTCCCAGCAGTTTCCGGCCTTGACGACCTTGTCGCCAACCTGGATGTCGTTCATGATCCAGCCCTGCTTCTTGGGGCTGCTCTGGAAGAACGCATCAGCCTTGTTGGCCAGCTTCCACTCAGCGTTCTGGGTGTTGGCATACTGCTCGGCGGTCATGTTCAGGCGGCCGTTCTCATCGATGATGTAGTCCTCGCCTTCAATACCCCAGTTGAAGATCATCTGCCACTCATCAGACAGCATTTCTTCCCACATTGCAATGATGCGCTCGGGGCAGGTGCAGTTGACGGAAATACCGAAGCCGCGGTTGACGTTCGGCAGGGAACCGTTCAGATAATGCTCCTCAACCTTCCAACCCTCGGTGGGCAGGGCGATGCCTTCCAGGTCTTCCTCGTTGTAGATCAGGCCCAGGGCAACGTAGGTACGGTCAAACATCTGAGCATCCTGCAGGGCAGCGGTAGCGGTACCGAAGTCCCATGCCTGGTCGAACATGCCCAGCACAGTGCCGTTGGACAGCTGCGCGATATACTGGTCATAGCTCATGGCGAAGGTATTGCGGTCGATCAGGCCGGCATGATACGCTTCGTTCAGCTTCTTGTAGTAAGCCTTGGCATAGGGCTTGTCGATAAAGGTCTCGGTGTGGAAATCTTCGGTGTAAGGATCGATCAGCACTTCACCGTCGTTCGGGCGGCCCATCAGGTGCTGCACGGGGTTGATCAGGCAGAAGTGACGCCAGTCTTCGCACAGGATGGCGAAGCCGGTGTAGGCGGTGCCGTTCTCATCGGTGGGGTTGGCATCGATGAACCGCTCGAGCAGATCGAAGTAATCGTCGAGGGTCTTGATTTCCGGATAGTTGTCCCACGCCAGGACCTGCTTCTGGATGAAGAAAGCGGGGCCGCCGACGCTGTTGGCGATCTGCTCGCCATCGGCCAGGCCGTAGTTCGGGATGATGTACAGCGTGTCAACGCCGTCCTTCTTCTCGATCAGGCGGGCCTTCTGGGGCTCGATGTGCGCCCACAGGCGGGGAGTATCGGTGGGGTTGATGTAGTCCAGCAGGTTGATCAGGGCGCCGCCGTTGATGATCAGGTCAGCGCTGTTGCCGCCGTCGAACAGATCCGGGAAGTCTTTGCCCATGATCTTGATGCCCAGCGTTTCGTCCAGGTCGCCGGTCAGGTAGGAGATGTTGAAGTTGACATCAAACTTCTCCTCGATCAGCTTGTAGATCTTGTTGTCTTCGGTCGGCTGATCACCGGGATCGCCGCGGAAAACAGTCAGGGTCTTGGTCTCCGCAACCGCGGCGGAAGCCAGCGCCAGTACCATCGCCAGTACCAGCAGGGCAGCGAGCAGTTTCCTCATGTGTTTCTCCTCCATTTTTTTCTGTTTGGCACTACATGTGCCTTGTGATCATATTATGAAGAACTTGTACGTACTTTCGCAATGTCAAACACGGTTGTCTTTTCTCATTCCTTGCTTTTTTTATATGCAATTATTGCAACCGCCGATTGCAACCGTTTGCAAACAATGTTCATCTTTTGATTTGCCCGGAACCGTGATTTTCCTTGTTTTTTGGATGTTTTTCTTAATTATTGCGCTGGCAGAAATATGCAATGATTGATGTTCTCCGGTGATTTGAAGGGTAAAAAACCGCGCCTTTCTGAGAAGGCGCGGTTTTGATCAGTTATTGCGGAAGCCTTACAGCAGCTTCTTCCGTAGCTCCGCCGGATCCATCGGGGACAGGTCCGCCGGCGCAATGTCGAACAGGGTTTTGCATCCGCAGTCGCCGCGGCTGTTCAGGCGGTTTACCGCCCTCGCGCAGGCGATCAGTACGGAAGCGGTGAATTCCGGGTTGGAATCCAGCTTCAGTGAGAATTCCACCACGTGCCGGTGTTCGTTGTCCAGGCCGGTGCGGCCGCTGCGGATCACCTGGCCGCCGTGGGGCAGTTCGGAATGGTTCCGCTTCATCTCGTCCATGGAGATGAAGGTCACCGTGGTATCGTAGTCTGCGAAGTAGTTGGGCATTTCCTTGATCTGTTTCTCGATCAGGGCCTTGTCCGCGCCCTCCTCCGCCACGACATAGCATTCCCGGGTATGTTTCTGGCGGGTGGTCAGCTCCGGGGTTTCCCCGTCGCGGACGCGGGAGAGCGCGTCCTCCACCGGCACGGTATACTGCCGCGCGTCCCTGACGCCGGGGATCCGGCGGATCGCGTCACTGTGGCCCTGGCTGACGCCGCGGCCCCAGAAGGTATAATCCTTCCCGTCCGGCAGCACGGAATTCAGGTAAATCCGGGCCAGGGAGAACAGGCCGGGATCCCAGCCCGCGCTGATCAGCGCCGTATGGCCGGTCTCCGCCGCAGCCCTGTCCACGTTGGCGAAATGCTCCGGAATCCGGGCGTGGGTGTCAAAGGAGTCGATCACGTTGAAGGAAGCCGCCAGCATCGGCGTCATCTCCGGCAGGTCGGAAGCGCTGCCGCCGCAGATGATCATCACGTCGATTTTGTCAGCGAACTGCTTCACGTCCGCCGCGGAATACACCGGCGCGCCGGTCAGGGTTTTCACCGTCGCCGGATCCCGGCGGCTGAAGATGCCGGCCAGTTCCGCGTCCGGATTCTGGCGGATTGCCAGTTCCACACCGCGGCCGAGGTTTCCGTATCCGTAAATGCCGATTCTCATCTGTTCATTCCCCTTCCTTCAGCAGATCCTTCATATCATATATGCCCGGCTGCGATTTCCCTTTCAGGAACGCCGCCGCCTTCAGGCTGCCCTCGGCGAAGACGCCGCGGCTGAACGCCTCGTGCTTCAGGGTGATGCGCTCGTTCTGCGTGCCGATCATCACCTCATGCACGCCGACGATATTGCCCATCCGGACCGCGTGGATTCCGACCTCGTCCGCCGTGCGCTTTCCCTGTCCGCTGCGGCCGCAGTTGGCGGTCGCCTGCGGGCGGACTTCCTGCACCGCCCGGAAAAGCGCCAGCGCGGTTCCGCTCGGCGCGTCCAGCTTCCGGTCATGGTGCTGCTCGACGATTTCGATCTCCCCGTCGGGATACAGGGCGGCCGCCCGCTTTACCAGGTCGGTCAGCGCGGCGATGCCCAGGCTGTAGTTGGCCGCCAGGAACACCGGGACCTTTTCCGCCGCCAGGCGGATCCGCGCCTTTTCGTCCTCCGTCTGGCCCGTGGTGGCCAGCACCACCGGCAGGCGGTGCTTCTCCGCGAAATCCAGCAGGTCCCCGGTCATGGAATGATGGCTGAAGTCGATAATCACGTCCGCGTCCGCCGGGCATTCCGCGAAGGAACGCACGCAGACGCCGTCCGTCGTTTCGGCCATCGGATCCACGCCGGCGACGATCTCACATCCGGGAACGCGCGCCGCGCACTCCCGGACTTCCCGGCCCATGTGGCCCGTATATCCGCACAGAATGATCCTCATTCGTTTACCTCGATTCCCAGTTCCTTCATCATTTCCAGCAGCTTCTGCCGGTTTCCCTCTTCCATGGGCACCAGCGGCAGCCGCAGGCGGTTCTCCCCGAAGCCCATGGCCGCGCACGCCGCCTTCGCGGGAATCGGGTTGGTCTCGATCATCAGCTGGTTCATCAGCTTCAGCAGCTTCAGCTGGAGCTGCGCGGCGCCGGCGATGTCTCCCCGGAAAAACCGGGCGCAGATCTCCGCCGTTTCCGCCGGCAGCATGTTGGCCACCACGGAAATGACGCCCTTGCCGCCCATGCTCAGGGTCGGCACAATCTGGTCGTCGCAGCCGGAATAGATGTCCAGGTCGTCGCCGCACAGAAGGCGTTCCTTCGCCACCTGGCTCAGGTTACCGCAGGCTTCCTTGACCGCGGAGATCCGCTCGTGCTTCGCCAGCGCGGCCAGCGTCTCCGGCAGCATGTTCATCCCGGTGCGGGAAGGCACGTTGTACAGGATGCAGGGAACGTCGCTCGCGTCCGCGATCGCGGTAAAGCTGGCGATCAGGCCCCGCTGGGTCGTCTTGTTGTAATAGGGGGTCACCAGCAGCACCGCGTCCGCCCCGGCGCGGCAGGCGGTCTTCGTCCGCTCGATGGCGTGGGCGGTATCGTTGGACCCGGTTCCGGCGATCAGCGGCACCCGGCCGGCAATACGCTTTGCGCAGAAGGAGATGACCTCCTCATGCTCCCGGTCCGTCAGCGTGCTGCCCTCGCCCGTGGTCCCCGCGGCAACGATCGCGTTGATGCCCTGCCCGATCTGGAAATCAATCAGGCGGCCGAAGGCGTCGTAATCCACACCCGCCTCGCAGAAGGGGGTGATAATCGCCGTCGCGGCACCCGTAAACACAGTCCTGTTCATACCGGAATACCTCCAAAATCAGGTTCAGTTTACCTTAAGACCTTTTCTCCGTCAATAGGACCGCCCCGTCCTCGGTGACGACCGCGTCCATCCGGATATCCTCCGGGCCGGCCGGGAGGTCCTCCCGGAGAAGCCGCCCGAAACAGAGGCAGAATGTCTTTGCGCCGCGCCCGGCCAGAAACCGGTCATAGTATCCCGCGCCGTGTCCCAGCCTCCGCCCGTCCATGGCCGCCGCCACACAGGGGACCAGGATCAGGTCCGGCTGCGGGATCTTCTCCCCCGCCGGCGCGTCCGGCGGTTCCGGAATTCCCATCCGCCCTTCCTTCAGTTCCGACAGGTCCCGGACCGGAAAGGCCTCCATCCGCCTGTCGTCCGCGCACCGGGGCAGCAGCACCGTCTTTCCGTCCTTCAGCGCCTCCCGGATGATTTCCGCCGTGTCCGGCTCCCGGGACATGGAAGCGTACGCCATAATGACCCGGGCTTCCTTCCAGTCCGGCAGGGCGGTCACCGCCGCCGCGATCCGGCGGCCGGCGTCCCGGAGGTAACTCTCCGGCAGGGCGGCGGATGCTTCCCGGACCTCGCGGCGGACCCGCGCCTTCTCCGCGCGCAGGGAATCGCTGTCCATCGCGCTCCGCCTCCTTCCCGCTCTGTCGGGTTATTCTATCATACTCCTTTCCGGTACGATTGTTTTCCGCGTGTTTTTCGTTGTCTTTCCCCTTCCCGGAGTGCTATCATGGACGAAATGAAAGGCGCAAAGGAGCGGATGAAGGCATGGAAGAGATCCGGCGGGCGGAGAAAAAAGACCTGGAGGGCGTAAAGAATCTGCTCTTCCAGGTCTGTCAGGTGCACGCGGACGGGCGGCCGGACCTGTTCAAGTCCGGCGGCATCAAATATACGGACAGCGAATTGCTTGAAATCTTCCGGGACGACCGCCGCCCCGTGTTCGTATACGCGGAAGGCGGCCGGGTGCTGGGCTATGTGTTCTGCGTGTTCGAGGAAACAGCGGAAACGACGTCCCTCCGGCCGGTCCGCACGCTGTACCTGGACGACCTGTGTGTGGACGCGTCCGCCCGCGGGCGGCACATCGGCCGCCGGCTGTATGACCGGGCGGTGCTCCTCGCCCGGGAAAGCGGCTGTGACCGTGTCACGCTGCACGCCTGGAACTTCAACGAAAAGGCCTTCGGCTTCTATGAGAAGCTGGGCATGGTTCCCCTGGTCACCACCATGGAACAGCGCTTATGAATACAGCGCTTCCAGCGCGCGGATCAGCATCGGGAGGTCCCTGGTCCCGGCGGTCTCGTACGCGGAGTGCATCGCCAGCTGGGCCAGGCCGATATCCACGCAGTCCACGGATACATGGGCGGCGGAAATATGGCCCAGCGTCGACCCGCCCGCGATGTCAGACCGGTTCGCGAAGTGCTGCACCGGCACCCCGGCTTTTTCGCAGATCAGGGCAAACCGCGCGGAGGATATCGCGTCCGTGGTATATTTCAGGTTGGCATTGTGTTTGATCACAATGCCTTTGTTCATATATACACGGTTCTGTTTGTCGTACTTCTCCGGATGGTTCGGGTGTACGGCGTGCGCGTTGTCCGCGGACACCATGAAGCTGCCGGCGGTCGCAGCGCGGATCTCCCCGTCCGACGCGCCGAGCGCGAACCCGAGCCGGGTCAGCGTATCATACAGGAATCCGGAGTCTGCTCCCTGGCGGCTGCCGGAGCCGACCTCCTCGTTGTCGAACACCGCGCAGACGTGGATCGTGTCCCGCGCGGTGCTCCGGACCAGCGCCTGGACCGCCGCCCAGGCGCATTCCAGGTCGTCAATCCGCCCGCAGGAGAAATACACGTCCCCCGCGCCCCACACGCTGCCGCTCTGGCGGCTGTACAGGAACAGGTCGTGGCTCAGGATTTCCCCGCTCTCCACGCCCGCGGCCTCCGCGACCTCCCGGATCAGGCCGCCCGCGGCGCCTTCATCCCCGTACAGCGGCAGCAGGTCCACCTGCGGATCCCAGGCGTAGCCGCTGTTGACCTCCCGGTTGAAATGAATCGGCATATTGGGAATCAGGAGCGCGTCCCGGTCCAGGTTCACCAGCCGGGTGCTCACCCCGTCCCCGTCCCGCACGGCCAGGCGGCCCGCCACGGACAGCGGCCGGTCCATCCAGGAGGACATAATCATCCCGCCGTATTTTTCGGTGTTCAGGCGGACATACGCCTCCGTCCTGTCCTCAAAATTTTCCTTCAGCTTGAAGGCCGGGGAGTCCGCGTGCGCCGCGCAGATCCGGAATGAAGCAAAGCCGGTCTCCGGCACCTCAAAGGCGATCAGCGCGGAATCATTCCGCATGACATAGTATTTGCCGCCGGCGTCCACAAACCAGGGATCCGTCTCCTTCAGTTCTCCGAACCCGTTTTCCCGCAGGATTTCCGCCAGGTTCGCCGCCGCGTGGAACGCCGTGGGCGACTGCTCCGCGAAGGTCAGGAACCGTTCCATGATATCCATTCTGTTTCCCTCCTGAAAAAACCGGGGACATCCGCGCGTCCTTCAGCGTGCTGAAGGGCCGGTTGTCTCCCGGTTTCGGTTAATCTTATTTGCCGTCAAAATCCAGGCCGGTCGTCAGCACCGTCACCCGTTCCTTGTCCACTGTCAGAAGGCCGGCCTCAATGACGCCTTCCTTCCGCTCACCTTCCGCGGTTTCCACCACGCACCGCCCGCGGACCACCGCCGTCACAAAGGGCACGTGCCCGGCCATCACGGCCAGGTCGCCCTCGGTGCCGCGCAGGATCAGCAGCCGGGCATCCCCGCGGAAAAGGTCCCCGTCCGGGGAGGAGATGATCAATGGGAAGGTGTTCACGCCATGCCGCCTTTCTTCGCCTTTTCCACGGCCTCGTCAATGGTGCCGACATACAGGAACGCGCTCTCCGGCAGGTCGTCGTGCCTGCCCTCGATGATTTCCCTGAATCCGCGCAGGGTTTCGCTGACGGGCACATACACGCCGGGGATGCCGGTGAACTTCTCGCTGACGAACAGCGGCTGGGACAGGAAGCGCTGGATCTTCCGGGCACGGGTCACCAGCAGCTTGTCCTCCTCCGCCAGTTCGTCCATACCCATGATCGCGATAATATCCATCAGCTCGTTGTAGCGCTGCAGGATCCGCTGAACTTCCCGGGCGATCCGGTAATGCTCCTCGCCCAGCACGTCCGGGCTCAGGATCCGGCTGGTGGAATCCAGCGGGTCCACCGCGGGATAAATGCCCTGGCTGGCGATGGAGCGGGACAGCACCGTCGTCGCGTCCAGGTGCGCGAAGGTGGTGGCCGGCGCCGGGTCGGTCAGGTCGTCCGCGGGCACGTACACCGCCTGTACGGAGGTAATGGATCCCTTGTGGGTGGAAGTGATCCGCTCCTGCAGCGTGCCCATCTCCGTGGCCAGCGTCGGCTGGTAGCCCACGGCGGATGGAACGCGGCCCAGCAGGGCGGAAACCTCGCTGCCTGCCTGGGTGAAACGGAAGATGTTGTCGATGAACAGAAGCACGTCCTGGTTTTCTTCGTCCCGGAAGTACTCCGCCATGGTCAGGCCGGCCAGGCCGACGCGCATGCGGGCTCCCGGCGGCTCGTTCATCTGGCCGTAAACCAGCGCCGTATTGGAAAGCACGCCGCTTTCCTTCATTTCAAAGTACAGGTCGTTGCCCTCGCGGGTCCGCTCGCCGACGCCGGTAAACACGGACAGGCCGCCGTGCTGCTTGGCGATGTTGTTGATCAGCTCCATGATCATGACGGTTTTGCCCACGCCGGCGCCGCCGAACATGCCGATCTTGCCGCCCTTGGCATAGGGACAGATCAGGTCGATGACTTTGATGCCCGTCTCCAGGATCTCCGTGGAGGTGGACAGTTCCTCATAGGTGGGCGCCGGCCGGTGGATGTCCCACCGCTGTTCGGTGGTTACTTCCGGTCCGTCATCCACCACGTCCCCGAGCACGTTGAAGATGCGGCCCAGGGTTTCCCGGCCCACCGGAACGGAAATACCCTTGCCGGTGTCCGTCACGGTCACGCCGCGCTGCAGGCCGTCGGTGGAACCCATCGCGATGCAGCGGACGGTATTGTCGCCGATATGCTGAGCCACCTCCACCGTCAGGGTCTTCTCCCCCAGCGGCAGGGTCAGCGCGTTATAGATCGGAGGCAGGTAATCCTCCCCGAAGTGAACGTCGACCACCGGTCCCATAACCTGGGCGACGATCCCCGTATGCTGCTTGTCCAAAACCTTCTACCTCCCTCTTCAAAAACCAGCTTTCCGCCACCGGCGGTCCTAAATCCCGCATTCCGCAGCCTCAATCGTCGCGACTCCATAACCATGGAGCTCGCTCGTTTCGGTTGACAGCGGACTTTGCGAAATTTCCGCCACCGGCGGTCTCAAAGTCCGCTGCCTGCAACGATTTCCGTAATCTCCTGGGTAATGGAGTTCTGGCGCGCGCGGTTGTACTGCAGCTGCAGGCGGTCGATCATCTCCTGCGCGTTCTTGCCGGCGGAGTCCATCGCCATCCGGCGCGCCGCCACTTCGCAGGCGAAGCTTTCCCGGATACAGGCGCTGATCAGGCCGCTGACATAGGTCGGCACCGCGGCGTTCAGCACGGTCTGCTCATCCGGCTCAAAGATCGGCTCCGTTTTTCCGTTGCTTTCCGCCTTTTCCAGCGGCAGCACCCACAGGATGGAAGCCTCCTGGCTCATCATGGAACGATACCGGGTGAAAAGGATCCCCAACCGCGAGAACTTCCCGTCCAGGAAATCACGGCACATGCGGTCCGCGATCTCCCGCGCCTGGTCCGCCGTGAAGCGTTCCGAGGAAACCACCGGCTGCCCCCAGCGCTCGCAGGCGCGCTTGCCGATGGCGGTTACCTCCGCGTCCGGCTCCGTGGCTGCCAGGCGGAACACGTTCGCGTTATATCCGCCGGCCAGTCCCCGGTCCCCGGCGATCACGATCAGCCGGGTGCCCTCTCCCGAAGGCTGCATATAGGGGGAACGCTCGCACTCCGGCGAGGCGCGCAGCACGGAAACAACGTCGTCCATCGCGGCCGCGTATTCCCTCGTCCGCCCCATATCCCGGGTGGCGCGGCGGATCTTGGACGCCGCCACCAGCCCCATGGCCTTGGTCAGATGCAGGGTGGAATCCACACTCCGGATGCGGATTCTCAGGGATTTGATATCTGCGCCCATGCCTTACCTCTTGTATCCCTTCAGGGCTTCCTTCAGGGTTTCGACGTCGCTGTCGTCCCAGTAACCCTGTTCAATCCGCTGCAGCAGTTCGTCGTACCGGGCCTGCAGGTACACGAACAGGCCGTCTTCGTACGCCGCCACATCCTTGGGCTCAATCTCGTTCAGCCAGCCGTTGGTCACGGCATACACGATCGCCACCTGGCAGCCGACCCGGGCCGGATTGGAGCGCTTCTGCTTCAGCACTTCCACGATCCGGGCGCCCAGCGCGAGGCGCGCCTTGGTGTCCGCGTCCAGGTCGCTGCCGAACTGGGCAAACGCCTGCAGCTCACGGTACTGCGCGTACAGGAGCTTCAGTTCGCCGGCCACCTTCTTCATGCCCTTGATCTGGGCAGCGCCGCCCACGCGGCTGACCGAGATGCCGGGGTTGATGGCCGGCCGGATGCCGCTGTGGAACAGTTCCGTCTCCAGGAAGATCTGGCCGTCGGTGATCGAAATCACGTTGGTGGGAATATAGGCGGAAACGTCGCCCGCCTGGGTCTCGATGATCGGCAGCGCGGTGATCGATCCGCCGCCGTACTCCGGCGCCACGCAGGCCGCCCGCTCCAGCAGCCGGCTGTGCAGGTAGAACACGTCGCCGGGATAGGCTTCGCGTCCCGGAGGCCGGCGGATCAGCAGGCTCAGCGCGCGGTAGGCCACCGCGTGCTTGCTCAGGTCGTCATACACAATCAGGACGTCCTTGCCCTGTGCCCGGAAGAATTCCGCCATCGCGCACCCGGAATAGGGGGCGATATACTGCAGCGGCGCGCTCTCCGCGGCGGAAGCGGAAACGATGATCGTATAGGGCATGGCCCCGGCCTTCTCCAGTTCCTGCGCGATCTGCACCACGCTGGTCCGCTTCTGGCCGATGGCGACGTAGATACAGATGACCCCCGTCCCCTTCTGGTTCATGATCGTATCGACCGCGATCGTGGTCTTGCCCGTCTGGCGGTCGCCGATGATCAGCTCGCGCTGGCCCCGTCCGATCGGGATCATGCTGTCGATCGCCTTGATGCCGGTCTGCAGCGGCACGCTGACGCTCTTGCGCTGGATAATGCCCGGCGCGGGGGATTCCACCGGCCGGATCACCGTCGTTTCCACCGGGCCCTTGCCGTCGATCGGCTGGCCCAGGGCGTTCACCACGCGGCCCAGCAGCGCCTCGCCCACCGGAACGCTCAGCGCTTCGCCGGTCCGGTAAACCGCGGACCCTTCACGCACCGTGTCCTTTTCCGACAGGATGGCGACGGAAACCGTCTCCTCCTCCAGATTCTGGGCAACGCCGAAGCTGCCGTCCTCAAAGCGAAGCAGCTCATTGGCCATGCAGGCGCGGAGCCCGTACACCGTCGCGATTCCGTCGCCGACGGTTATCACGGTGCCGTTCTCCTTCATTTCGATCTTGTTTTCGTACTGCCTGATCTGCTCCTTGATGATGCTGCTGATCTCTACCGCCCTGGAGGTCATGAATTCATCACATCCTTGATCTGCTCAAGCTTATTCCGGATACTCCCGTCAATCACCTTGCCGTCCGCTTCCACGCGGACTCCGCCGATCAGCGACGGATCGATACGGCACCGCAGGGTCACCCGGCGGGAAAGCTTCTTCTCCAGCGTCTGCCGGATGGCCACCGCTTCTGCTTCCTTCAGCGGCACCGCCGAAGTCACCCGGGCGACGACCTCCCCGTGGTACTGCCGGGCGAGTTCGTCGTACTCCCGCGCCATGGCTTCCAGGGAGGAAATATGTCCCCGGGCCACCATCATGCGCAGGACGCCCATCAGCGCCTTCGGCACCTTGCCGGAAAATGCCTCGTCCAGCGCCGCGATCCGGGCTTCCTTCCCGATCGCCGCGCTGGCCAGCAGCTTCCCGTACTCCGGCGTCTGGCGGATCGCGCTGATCACGGTTTCCAGGCCGGCGGAAACTTCTTCCGTCTGCTCATCCGGAACCGCCAGCTCAAACAGCGCCTCCGCGTATTCCTTACTTGTTGTCGTCATCGTCTGCTCCGATCTCCGTCAGGAAGGAATCGATCAGCGAGCGGTGATCCTCCTCGTTGATCTCCCGCTGCAGAAGCTTCCCGGTCAGGCGGGTGGACACGTCCGCGATCTCGCGCTTCATGTCGTCCGCGGCCTTCTTCCGCTCCAGCACGGCGTCGGCCTCGGCCTGGCGGCGCAGTTCCGTCGCCTTCTCCCGGGCCTCCGCCACGATCTCGCCTGAACGGCGTTCCGCGGCGCGGGTCGCCTCGGCGATGATCTGGTCGGAGGTCTGCGCGGCGGCAGCCATCGCGGCCTCATAGTTCCGCCGGTTTTCCTCCGCCTCTTCCTGGGCAGACTTTGCCCGGGCATAGTCCTCGTCGATCGCCGCGCGGCGGTCGTCAAGCACCTTCTGTACCCGCTTGAAGAGGAACTTCCTGATAACCCACGTCAAAATCAGCAGATTGGCCAGACTGACCACAATCGACCAGATATTGACGGAGATGACTGGTAAACTCTCCAAATGCTCCATGTTTCCCTCTTGATTGCACTCGTTGTTCTCCGCGTCACAAACCCGCCCGAATAAAGGCAGCCCTTCCGGCTGTCATCCTGAACGAAGTGAAGCGGAGTCGAAGGATCTGTTCTGCAGCTTCCTGAACAGCCTTAGTCCGAAGAGCCTGATCCCCGGCTCTTACTGCCCGACTGAATTCTTCACCAGGTCCACAAAGGAGCTCGGCGCCACAAAGATCAGCAGGATCGCCACGATCAGGGCGTACAGACCGGTGGTCTCCGCGATGGCGCAGCCCATGATCAGGGTCGAGGTCACCGCGCTCTTGCTTTCCGGCTGGCGGCCGATCGCTTCGCAGGCGCTGGCCACGGCGTTACCTTCGCCGATACCGGGGCCGATACCGGCGATCATCGCGATTCCCGCGCCCAGTCCGAGCATTCCCAGCATGATTCCGATTGCAAGTTCCATTTTCTTTTCCTCCGTTTATTTGTTATGGTGGTTCGTTCAGCCTTTGGCGCCCTGCGCGGCGGCCTTCCGCCGCGCCCGT
>JAILIE010000029.1 GCA_024695415.1 Clostridiales bacterium
CGGGGACAGCACGAACGACCTGGCGATGCTGGAGCATGTGCCGAACAGCGTGGCCATGGGCAACGCGCCGGAGGAAGTCAAAAGCCGGTGCGCTTTCGTGGCGGACCGGCCGGAAAACGACGGCATCGAAAAAGCCCTGAAGCACCTGCGCCTGATCTGAAACAAACCTCCGCTTTACATCAAACCGGGCAGCCCGCTCACGAGCTGCCCGGTCCTTTATTGTTTCATTTTCCTTTGCTCCGGACACTTTGTTCCGGAAATCTCGAGCGAAGTCGGGAGATCTCCTCCCCGCCGCAGTGGTCTACCTCCAGCCCGGCCTATGCATAGCTGTGCAGTCCCGGCAGGAATGTGTTCACTCCCAGGTAGGTAAAGATCACACAAATGAATCCGACTACGGCAAAAATCGCTGCCGCCTTTCCTTTCCATCCGCGCATAATCCGCAGATGGAGATAAAGCGCGTAAATAATCCAGGTAACCAGCGACCATGTTTCCTTCGGATCCCAGCTCCAGTAGCTTCCCCAGCACTTCTGCGCCCAGAAGGCTCCGGTGATGATCGTGATCGTCAGGAAAAGAAGCCCGAGGCACACGCTGCGGTATTCGATGATATCCAGCTTATCCGAAGCCGGAATGTGCTGGTCCAGGAACCCGTTCTCCTTCATCCGGTTCCGGATCAGGAAAATCGTCCCCAGTACACAACTGACGCCAAAGGAACCGTATGCCAGGATCGCGGTTGTTACATGAAACACCAGCCAGTTGCTCTGCAGTGCCGCCATCAGCGGGCGGACCTCCCGGTTCTGCATCGCCGCGTAACCCATGATCAGGAAAACAACCGGCACGGCAAAAACACCCAGCACTGAAAACCGGTACTTCCGGATGAATACCAGGCTGACCAGGCATAATGCCCACGCAAAGCATGTCGCGAACTCATACTGATTGGTCATGGGAACCCGGCCCGCGGCAATCCCGCGGATCACCAGCGCGGCCGTATGAAGGACCAGCCCGGCTCCCTGCGCCCATGCAGCGATTTTCGCCGCTCTCTCCTTTTTCAGTCCGATAAACACAAAGTTCAGGATTATGGCCAGGAAGTACCCGGCCATTGCTGCTGTAAACAGGATATTCTCTGCCTGTTCCATCCCGGATCACCTCTTCCGCAGATAAAATGCCATCACCAGGCCGGCCATGGTTACCGCCGCGCCCAGCAGGGCCAGCGGCGTGAACCGGTCGCGTTTCACCATCAGCAGGGTATAGTTCGACGGATCGGAGAATGTTACGGTGTATTCCTGGTCGATCGTTATCTCGTCCCCTGTTTCCAGGACGTTCATTCCCCGGACCTCTCCCTGATAAAAGACCATGTACAGGTATCCCGGTTTGTCCGGTTTTGTCGACGCCATCGGGGAAGCGTTCCCGCTTTCCGCGTCATAGTTCGGATAGAAGTCGCGGAAAAGAATCACGATTTCCGGATCATCCGCCAGCGGCGTAAATTCTCCGACGCAGAGCGTTTCCTTCTGGATTTCTGTCCCGTTTTTCACCACTGTCAGGTCCGCGGCCCACCCGGCGGAATTCTGGTAAAACTCGTATCCGAGCAGCGAGGCCGGATGGTTCACGCTGGCCGTTCCGCTTTCACTCTTCCCCTGTGCGTCCTCCGCGGTCAGCTTCGCCGTATACTGTCCCGCGCTGCCGTCCTCCCGCCATTCGATCGCGAAGTCTTCTATTTGCACCCGGACGCCCGTTTCCCCCAGTTCTTTCGTCTGGCCGGGCAGGCCGTAGATCGTGTACTCCTCCTGGGTCATCTGTCCAAGTGCGAAACCGGAAACAAGCAGCAGGATACCCAGGTGGCAGACCCAGGCGCCCCAGATTCCGGCGCGGTTGCCTTTCTCGTTTTTGCTCCGCCTGATCAGGGTCTTCACCCGGATCAGGTTGCAAAGGATCAGGCTCAGGCAGAGAAATCCGGTCAGGGTCAGGAACCACCAGCTGTGATACGCGTCGTCCGCGTGAAGCGCGAGAATCACCGCCCCCATACGTTCCCCGTATTCCTGCGTATACCACTCGGCCGTCTGTCCCTGGGTCACCAGGGAACTCAGCGCGCATGCCGCGGCCAGCGCCACCAGGACACCGATGGCGAACGGCATGCTGCCGATGATTTTACGGATCTTTTTCAATACCTTCATAGTGTTCCCTAAAAAGGATTGAAGTCCAGCGGACCTCAATCCTGTATTCAGTCTTCCGGGAAGAATCCTTTACTCTTTTCCAAGCAGCGTCATAGCTTCCGTGATCTTCTCTTCAGCTGTCTGCAGGCAGCGAAGGGAAAGACTGGAATTGTGTGCGCCCTCAGAATTCTCCACGTAGCAGTAGTCAAAATACCACTGCGCTTCCCGATGCAGTTTGCGAACCGCGTCCAGTTCTCCCTCGCTCATCTTTCCTTCTGTCACCGCCGCGGCCAGTGCGTCTTTCATGGCGCTTAGTTTGTTCCCGACCTCGGTTTCACGCGCGGTGACCTTTTCCTGTGTGCTGGTTACCAGAGTCTTTACATTGTCAGCGGTTCCATGGCACTTGGCGCAGGTCTCCAGGATCGCTTCGCTTGCCATCGGGCTCTGGATGTAGTGGCTCCGGTACGCTGTGCCGTCCTCTGTCTGATCCATCGGCATATGGCAGTCGGCGCAGCTCAGTCCCATGGCAGCGTGTTTACCCTGCAGCACGGTTTCCATTTCCGGATGCTGCGCCTTGAGCATTTTCGTTCCGGTGGACGCCTGGGTCCAGTCGGAGAATTCCATCGCGTCATAATAGGCCAGGATCGCTTCCGGCGTCATTTCCGCGACGCTGCTGTAGGGCATCATCGTCTCGCTGTCCGAAGGTGTAAAGTAATACTCGATATGGCACTGGCCGCATGAGAGTGTCGCCGGACTGATTGCCGCGGCATTGTCACCCAGCGCGGTGGTCACATAGCTGTGGCTCACGGAAGCCTTGCCATCCGCTCCGTTGTTGTCCCCATGGCAGGTGTAGCAGTTGATTCCCTGCTTCATCTGGGACATCACGTCATCGAAAGGACGGGAGTACACTTCAATGCCTTCGGTATTCACCATCTTCGCGAAGTCGCCTGTTTTGCAGGTGATACAGTTGGCTTTCGCGTGGGGCCGTTGTGTTTTCTGTACGTCTTCCAAGGTATAGCTGTGCCCTCTTGCGCTGCCGTAATCCTTTGCGAAACCGAATCCTTCATAGATATTGACCAGGTAGGGATCCTGCTCCAGATAATCAATAATGATATCGTTGGCTTTATCCGCTCCCATGGATACAGCAATGCCCTGAACGACCGTGGCCGGTAAAGCGGCGGATTCATCATCCTTTTCTTCCTTCGCGGGTTCCTCAGCGGCAGGCTCTTCGGCATGGGAATCAGTACCCATCGCCTCGTTGATCGCCTCGATTACCGCGGTCGACGTCACCGTCGCGTGGGAGATCGCGTCAATCCCGTCCTTCCCGTAGGTGAAGGGCGCGCTCTTTCCGATAAACTGCGACGTGAACGCGTTTTCCGAAGCCAGGGCGCCCAGTCCCTTGGTCTGGGTGGATGCGTCGATCTCCAGGCTCTCGATGGTGCCGTCCGCCGCCACGCCGATCTTAATGATGACGTCCTTGCCGTCATAGCCCTGGATGGTGATTTCCTTCACCGTCGCCCCGGCCGCCGGCTCGTCCTTCTTCTCCTCTTCCGCGGCGGGTGCCGTTTCCTCCGAAACAGGTTCCCCGGTCTTCACTTCCCCGCCGTTCAGCTGGGCGATCGCGCTCTCCGCGGCGATCCGTCCGAAGATCACGATGTCCGCCACCGCGTTGCCGCCCAGGCGGTTGCCGCCGTGCACGCCGCCGGTCACTTCGCCCGCCGCGTACAGTCCGGGAATGATCTCACCCTCGGTGTTGATCACCTGCGCGCTCGTGTTGATCTTTACGCCGCCCATCGTATGATGGATACCGGGGGCGATCTTGATCGCGTAGTACGGCGCCACCGTCAGGTCCGCTTCCATACCCGTCGTCCGGCCGAATTCCGGATCGTTCTGGTTCTTCACGCATTCGTTCCAGTCGGCCAGCGTCTTCGCCAGCGTCGCCGGGTCGATGTTCAGTTTCTCCGCCAGTTCCTCGATCGTGTCCGCCTGCACGGTAATGCCCGTCGTCACGTACTTCTCGATCGCCTTCAGGTGATCCCGCAGGTTCTGGTCAAAGATGATGTAGGCGTAGCTGCCTTCCTGCTCCAGTTCCGCCGCGGATACCGCGTCGCGCGTCAGCAGCTCGTTCGTGAACCGCTTGCCGCTCTGGTTCACCAGGATCGCGCCGTCGCCGCGCACGGACTCGGTGATCAGCATCGACGTGGACTGCTCCACCGTCGGATGCAGCTGGATCTGCTCGATGTCCACCAGCGCCGCGCCCAGCTCCTGCGCCATCACGATGCCGTCGCCCGTGGCGCCCGGCGCGTTCGTCGTGACGGTGCCCTTCAGGTCCGGACGGTACTGCGTGTACATTTCCTCGTTCGCGCCGAAGCCGCCCGTCGCCAGGATTACCGCCTTGCAGTTAAAGGTGTAAATATAGTCCTCGTCTTCCGCCACCAGGCCGCAGATCTTTCCTTCCGCGTCTGTCAGGAGCTTCGTCGCCTTCGTGTTGTACATGATGTCGACGCCCAGCTCCTCCAGCTTCTTCGTGAAGGCGGATACCAGGAAGGAGCCCACGCCGGAGCCGTCCGCCGGGGCGTGGATCCGGTTCACGCTCGCGCCGCCGGAGAAGGAGATCTTCGGCAGTTCCGCGCCGATGGAATCCAGCCAGTCAATCGCGCCCGCGGATTCCTTCGCCATCACGTTCACCAGTTCCGGATCGTTCAGGTCATGACCGCCCTTGATGGTGTCCGCCGCGAACAGTTCCACCGAGTCCTCGATGCCCTGTTCCTTCTGGTAGTGGGTCTCCGCCGCGTTCATGCCGCCGGTCGCCTTCGTGGTGTTGCCGCCCGCATAGGGCATTTTCTCCAGCAGCACGAAGTCCTTCCCTGCCTGCTTTGTCATGATCGCCGCGGTCATGCCGGCGCCGCCGGCGCCGACGATCACGATCTCGGTATCTATGACCTTCTCGGTCTTTTTCCTGGCTTCCCCGCCGACATCCAGCCGGGCCGCGTCCAGCGCCTCGATATCCGCGCCGGCCGCCTGCAGCGCTTCGGTCGTCGCCTTGATGATCGCGTCGCTGGATACCGTCGCGCCGCTGACGACGTCCACATTGGGCGTCCGCGCCGCCTTGATCTTCTCGCTCAGGATGCCCGCGGCCACGCCGCCCAGTTCGGGCGTCTCGTCGCTCGCATCGATCAGCACGGTCTCGATCTCGTTGTCGGTCACGGCGACCTCAACCTTGATCTTGCTCAGCATGCCCTGCGCTTCCGCCTTATAGGTGCCCGGTACGAACAGCGCGCCGTCCGCGGGCTTCGCAGGTTCCGCCGCGGGTTCCTTTGTGGGTTCATCCACGGCAACCAGTTCCCCGGGCGCTTCCACGCCCAGCGCCGCGTTGATCGCGCTGATCGCCGCGTCGGAGGTGATCGTCGCGCCGGAAATGGCCTCGATGCCATTCTCGCCATAGACGAACGGGCCCTTCTTCCCGACGAACTGGGAAGTGAATTCCTCCTCGGACGCCTTCGCGCCGAGTCCCGCCGTCTGGGTGGACGCGTCGATGTCCAGGCTTTCCACCGTTCCGTCCTTGCCGGCGCCGACCGTCACGATGACGTCACCGACCTGGAAACCCTTGACGGTAATGGTGTTCGTCGTGATCTGCGGATACACCAGGTGCTCCCCGCCGATAATGCCGGAGAGGAACAGGGAAACCGCCACCAGCACCACGACACAGCACGCCAGACGGATCCATTGCTTTTTCTCAAAATAATTCATTCTGCCGCCCTCCTTATACCGGGGTTGTCATGATGACCTTCGCCGGGCACTTCGCCGCGCACTTGCCACACAGCGTGCACTTTTCCGGATTGATCCGGGCCAGGGTACCGTCGAACTCGATTGCTTCATGCTCACACTGCTTCACGCACAGGCCGCAGCCGATGCAGCCCGCGGCGCAGACCTTCTTCACCAGGGGGCCCTTATCCTTGTTGGAGCACTGCACTCGGATGATCCGGCTTTCCGGCACCAGGGAAATCAGTCCCCGCGGGCAGGTCTTGGCGCACAGGCCGCAGCTGACGCAGCGGCTCCGGTTCACCACGGCCACGCCGTTCCGGATGGAGATTGCCTGTTCCGGACAGACGTCCACGCAGCTTCCGAGGCCCAGGCAGCCGTATGTGCATTCCGTAATATTCATTCCGGAGAGCACCGCCGCCCGGCAGTCCTGGACACCGATATACTTACCCTGGTTCTTCGTCACGTCGCAGTTGCCCTTGCAGGCCACGAACGCGATTTTCCGTTCCGCGGCCGCGGCGGTGGTTCCCATGATATCGCCGATGGCTTCGGCCGTCGGTGCGCCGCCCACCGGGCAGGCGTTCACCGGTGCGTTTCCGGCGGCGATCGCCGCCGCCAGCGCGTCGCAGCCCGCGTATCCGCAGGCGCCGCAGTTGTTGCCCGGCAGCTTTTCGCGCACGGCCACTTCCCGCTCGTCCACTTCAACCGCGAACTTTTTGCTCGTAAAGACCAGGCCGGCGCC
>JAILIE010000048.1 GCA_024695415.1 Clostridiales bacterium
TCCCGGGAGCGGCAGGTTTTATCATGGGCTTTTTACTCTTCGTCCTCGTCCGGCAGGTCCGCGTTGTGGAACACGTTCTGCACGTCGTCGCTCTCGTCGAGGAGGTCGAGCATCTTGCGGATCTTGGTGACGGTGTCGGGGTCGGTGACGCTGACCAGGTTCTGCGGGATCATCTGCACCTCGGCGGAGATGAAGCTCAGGCCCTGCTGCTCGAGCGCCTCGCGGACGTTGTGGAAGTCGGCGGGGCTGGTGTAGATCTCGAAGGCGTCGTCGAGCGCTTTCATGTCCTCGGCGCCGGCGTCGAGGGCCATCATCATCATCTCGTCCTCGTCGCTGTCGGGGGTGCGCTCGATGACGATCAGGCCCTTCTCGTCGAACATGAAGGACACGGAGCCGGTGGTGCCCATGTTGCCGTCGTACTTGGCGAAGCAGTGGCGCACGTCGCTGGCGGTGCGGTTGCGGTTGTCGGTGATGGTCTCCACGATGACCGCCACGCCGCCGGGGGCATAGCCTTCGTACGTGATCTGTTCATACACGACGTTGGACAGCTCGCCGCTGGCCTTTTTGATCGAACGCTGGATGTTGTCATTGGGCATATTGTTGGCCTTGGCCTTGGCGATGACGTCCCGAAGCTTGCCGTTGGATTCGGGGTTGGCACCGCCTTCGCGCACGGCGATGGCGATCTCACGGCCGATCTTGGTGAAGATCGCGCCGCGGGCGGCGTCCGCCTTGCCCTTTTTCGCCTGAATATTATGCCACTTGGAATGACCGGACATCGTATCCCTCCCAGAAAATTACAGATATTGATCAGACAATCGATTATATCATCGGAAAATAAAGCGTGTCAACAATCCGCGGGCCAAAATCCGGCGCCCGCCGCGGCCCGTCCTCACGCCTGTTTCCGCCCCTTTGCCGCCAGCGCCTTTTTCAGGTATTGTCCCGTATAGGATCCCGGCACCTCCGCCACCTGCTCCGGCGTGCCCTCCGCTACGATCGTGCCGCCCGCGTCGCCGCCTTCCGGCCCCAGGTCGATGATCCGGTCCGCGACCTTGATCACGTCCAGGTTGTGCTCGATGACCAGCACCGTGTTCCCGGCGTCCGTCAGCCGCTGCAGCACCTGCACCAGCCGGTCCACGTCCGCCATGTGCAGGCCGGTGGTCGGTTCGTCCAGCAGGTAGATCGTCTTTCCGGTCGCCCGCCGGCTCAGCTCCGTCGCCAGCTTCACCCGCTGGGCCTCGCCGCCGGACAGGGTCGTGGACGCCTGGCCCAGCTTCATGTATCCCAGGCCGACGTCGTACAGGGTCTCCAGCTTGCGCATGATGGCGGGATGGTTCTCGAAGAAGCCCATCGCTTCCTCGACCGTCATCTCCAGCACCTCGCTGATGTTCTTCCCCTGCCAGGTCACCTCCAGGGTCTCGCGGTTGTACCGTTTCCCGTGGCATACGTCGCAGGGCACATACAGGTCCGGCAGGAAATGCATCTCGATCTTCTTCAGTCCGTCGCCCTGGCAGGCTTCGCACCGGCCGCCCTTGACGTTGAAGGAGAACCGGTTCTCCCGGTATCCGCGTTCCTTCGCCTCCGGGCTCATGGCGAACAGCTTCCGGATCATGTCGAACAGCCCGGTATAGGTGGCCGGATTGCTGCGGGGCGTCCGCCCGATGGGGCTCTGGTCGATCTGGATGATCTTGTCCAGCAGCTCCGTCCCTTCCATGCGGTCAAAGGCGCCGGGCCGGGTTTTCGCCCGGTTCAGCACCCGCGCCAGGTGCTTGTACAGGATCTCGTTGACCAGGCTGCTCTTCCCGCTGCCGCTGACGCCGGTCACGCAGGTCATGACGCCCAGCGGGATCCGCGCGTCGATGTGCTTCAGGTTATGTTCCGCGGCGCCGCGGATCGTCAGGTATCCCGCGGGCTTCCGGCGCTGCGCCGGCACAGGCACCGCCCGCTTCCCGCTCAGGTACAGACCGGTCAGGCTGTCCGGGCACTGCTCGATCTGCTCCGCCGTGCCTTCCGCGACGATCCTTCCGCCGTGGACGCCGGCTCCGGGGCCCACGTCCACGATCCAGTCCGCCGCGCGCATCGTCTCCTCGTCGTGCTCGACCACGATCACGGTGTTTCCCAGGTCCCGCATCCGCTTCAGGGTCGCGATCAGCTTCGCGTTGTCCCGCTGGTGCAGGCCGATGCTCGGCTCGTCCAGGATGTACATCACGCCCATCAGCGCGCTTCCGATCTGGGTCGCCAGGCGGATCCGCTGGGCCTCGCCGCCGGACAGCGTGCCCGCCCCGCGGCTCAGGGTCAGGTATCCGAGCCCCACGTCGTTCAGGAATCCCAGCCGCGCGTCGATCTCCTTCAGGATCTGGTCCGCGATCACCCGGCTGCTGCCTTCCAGTTCCAGTTCCCGGAAAAACTTCCGCGCCTCGGTGATGCTCATTTCGCTGACCTCCGGCAGGCTTTTCCCGCCGACGGTCACCGCCCGGGCTTCCGGCTTCAGCCGCTGCCCGCGGCACTCGGGGCAGGTTTCCTCCGCCATGTATTCCTCGTACACCTGCTTCATCGCGTCCGAGGTGGTTTCGCGGTACCGCCGCTCCAGCGTCGGGATCACGCCCTCGAAGGGCGTGGAATATTCGCCCTTCCCCCGGGCGCCCTCATACTCGATTGTGATCTTCTCTTTTCCCGTGCCGTACAGCAGGGCGTTCATGCCCTGTTCGCTGATGTCCGCCACCGGCGTGTCCATGGTGAAGCCGTACCGCTTCCCCATCGCCGTGAAATACTGGGACGCGATCCCGTTCTCCTCGCCGGCGTTGAAACCCATGGCGTTCAGCGCGCCCTCCCGCAGACTCAGCGTTTCGTCCGGGAAGATCGCCTCCCGGCTGATCTTCATCCGGATGCCCAGGCCGCTGCAGGCCGGGCACGCGCCGTAGGGGCTGTTGAAGGAAAACATCCGCGGCGCCAGCTCCTCGATGGAAATGCCGCAGTCCGGACAGGCGTAGTTCATGCTGTACAGGGTTTCCCCCTCGTCCAGCCGGTCGATGATCACCAGCCCGCCGCCCTTGGCCGCGGCGGTTTCGATATCCTCCGCCAGGCGCTGCCGGAACTCCCGGCCTTCCTTCCGGATCAGCCGGTCCACCACGATCTCGATCGTGTGTTTTTTCTTCTTGTCCAGTTCCGGGGTCTCCTCCAGGTCGTACATCTGCCCGTCGATCCGCACCCGGACATATCCGCTCTTCCGTGCGCCGGAAAGCAGGTCCCGGTGTTCGCCCTTCCGCCCGCGCACCAGCGGGCTGAGCACCTGCATCCGGGTCCCCTCCGGGCTTTTGCACACCGCGTCCGCGATCTCGTCCACGGTCTGCTTCCGGATTTCCCGCCCGCATTCCGGGCAGTGCGGCACACCCGCCCGCGCCCATAAAAGGCGGAGATAGTCATGGATTTCCGTTACGGTGCCGACCGTCGAACGGGGGTTGCGCCCGGTGGTCCGCTGGTCGATGGAAATGGCGGGGCTCAGGCCGTCGATCGCGTCCACGTCCGGTTTGTCCATCTGCCCCAGGAACTGGCGCGCGTAGCTGCTCAGGCTCTCCACATAGCGGCGCTGGCCTTCGGCATAGATCGTGTCGAAGGCCAGGGAGCTTTTCCCGCTGCCGCTCAGTCCGGTAATCACCGTCATCCGGTCCCGGGGAATTCTGACAGATATGTTCTTCAGGTTGTGCTCGCGCGCGCCCCTGATCTCCAGATATTCATTCATCCTGTTTTTCTGCTTTCCTTGCCCGTTCGTTCGTATCGATGGTTTTCCGGTATACCACGAATTTCTGGTACAGGAATTCCGTCACGAAATTGATCAGCATCGTGCCGATCTGTACGACATAGTTATTGACCAGCGGCTCCTGCGCCGCCTTCTGCGCTGTGAAGGGATTCTCCCCGGTCAGCGCCGCCGTCCACCAGGTGCTCAGCGGGGTGAACACCACATAGAACAGCGCCACCAGCAGCATGCTCCGCCCGACGTCCGCGTCGGAGCGGAAAGTGTATGTCCGGTTGAAAGTGAAATTCCACAGTACGCTGAGGATCAGCGAGATCAGGTAGCTCAGCCACGGCGCCCATCCCAGCGCCTCGTACATCAGGGTATAGGTGCCGATCTGGATGATGCCCGCCGACGCGCTGAACAGGGTGAACTTCACCGCCTGCCAGGCTTCATGTTTTCCGCGGCTCATCTCAGGTCATCCCCGTCCCGGCTGGTTTCATTATGCTCCGCGACTGTCCGCGCCTCGGGGGTTCCCTCCTCCCGGGGAGCCGCGGCGCCTCGCGCCTGGTTCAGCAGGTCCCTGGAATAGAAAATCGCGCTGTTGCCGCCCTGCGCCTTGGAGAAGTACATGGCGATATCCGCCGCGCGGTAAAGCTCGTCGTAGTTCCGTTCCACGGTTTCCGTCATCACCACGCCCACGCTGGCCGTCACCTGGATATTGGTGGTGCCGTCGCCGACCCAGCGGCGTACCGCGCGGACCACCTGCTCCGCCCGCTGAACGGCCCAGTCGTGTTCCGGAACCGCCTTCATGTAGATGATGAACTCATCGCCGCCCAGGCGGCTCAGGACGTCCGAATTCCGGAACATCTTCTTCAGGTCCGCTGCCACGTCGATCAGCACCTTGTCGCCCATCTGGTGGCCCAGCCGGTCGTTCACGCTCTTAAAGCGGTCCAGGTCAAGCAGCATCAGCACGCCGCTCTCCTCGGAGGACGCCAGGTGCTCCTCGATGTCCAGCTGCGCCGCCTTCCGGATCGTCAGGCCGGTCAGCAGGTCCGTGTCCGCCTGCTGCTTGGTCACCTCACGGCTCATGATCAGGCCGATCCGGACGTTGCCCAGCATATACATCGTAATGATGCCCGCCGCCAGGAAGATGAAATACAGATACCACTCACCCAGGGGATCGGCGCTCCCGGCCGTCTTCCGCTGGTCGAGCGCGATCATCACCGCCAGGAACGATACCCCCTGCATGCTGAACAGCCGCGCCGCGTAGTCCAGCAGGTAGCAGCTCATCGTCATGTTGACCCCGACCCAGAAGGACGGATGGTTGTAGACGGACACCCCGTAGATCGAAAGGGCGTAAAACGAGCAGCACAGCACGTATCCGGCAATCAGGATCGTCTTCGGTTTCAGCTCCTTCATCCGGGAAACGACCGCGTCGGCCACCGCCGCCGCCAGGAGAAGCAGGGCAGCGGCCACGCCGCCCCAGTGGCTTTTCGCGACCGCGGCAGCCATGCTGCCCAGCGCCGTCACAATTCCGACGATGCTCAGCACCTGCAGCGCGTTACGGTTGTGCCGGGCGACCGCGTCCCGGTATTTATCGAATACATCGGTGTCATAACCGTACTGCTGAATCTTCCGGATCAGGTTATGTTCCTTCATTCCCAAGCGTCCTCCGATTCATTGTTCTTCGTATTCCGCCGCTTACATGCCCAGGCGGAGTGCCGGTTCGGCGTTCATCTCCAGGCCGGATATCTCCCCGCGCCTCAGCCGGTAATAGGCCGCGCTTCCGATCATCGCGCCGTTGTCCGTGCACAGGCCGATTTCCGGCATGTACAGCTTTACGCCCTCTTCGGCGCACATCGCCGCGGCTTCGCGCCGCAGCTCCCGGTTGGCGGACACGCCGCCCGCCAGGGCCATTCCGCCCCGGGCCGCCTCCGGGTGTTCCCGGATCAGCAGCCGCGCCTTTTCCGTCAGTTCCCGGCAAACCGCCCGGCGGAAACTCGCTGCCAGGTCCGCTTTCGGCAGCGCTTCCCCGCGCTGCTCAATCCCGTGAACCGTGTTGATGAACGCGGTCTTCAGCCCGCTGAAACTGTAATCGTACCGGCCTTCCGTTTTCGGCCGGGGCAGCGTAAACGCCTCCGGGTTGCCTTCCTCCGCCAGCGCGTCGATTCGCGGCCCGCCCGGATAGGGCAGCCCCAGCGCCCGCGCCGCCTTGTCAAAGGCCTCGCCCGCCGCGTCGTCCACGGTCTGGCCCAGCAGCCGGTATTCCCCGTAATCCACGACCTCCACCAGGTGGCTGTGCCCCCCGGAAACCACCAGGCACAGGAACGGCGGCGCCAGGTCCGGATGCGTCAGGAAGTTGGCGCTGACATGGCCCTCGATATGGTTCACGCCGATCAGCGGCTTTCCGGCCGCGAAGGCGAGTCCCTTCATGCAGTTGACCCCGGTCAGCAGCGCGCCGACCAGCCCGGGCCCCTTCGTCACCGCCAGGGCGTCCGTTTCCTCCAGCGCCATGCCGGCTTCCCGCAGCGCCTGGTCGACCACCCGGTCGCAGGCTTCCATATGGGCCCGGCTCGCGATCTCCGGCACCACGCCGCCGTACATCTCGTGCAGGTCGATCTGGCTGAACACCACGTTGCTCAGGATCTTCCGCCCGTCCTCAATCACGGCGGCCGCGGTCTCGTCGCAGCTGGTTTCCAGCGCCAGGATCCGAACGCCCGCCTTGTTCCGCAGCTCCTCCGCCTTCCGGCGGGAAGACTCCAGGTACGTCATTTTCCGTCTCTCCCGTTTATTCGCCGCAGTCCGGTCCCGGCCGCGGCCGCCAGTCCCGCCGGTACCGCCAGCGCCCGGATCAGCCCCCGGATGCCCAGCCGGATAAAGAACTTCTCCGGCATCAGGCGGATCAGCAGGTCCGTCCGGGGATTCAGCAGCCATCCGTCGTTGGAGAACGCCGCGCGGTGAAAGGTGATGAACAGACCGTCGAAGTCGGTCACCGCCCAGATCACCAGCCCCAGGATCACCCCGCAGAGGATCCGCAGGCCCAGCAGGATGCCCCGGCAGAACGCTTCCCGCTCCCGCCGGCGGACGAGCCCCCACGCGGTGAGCGCCAGCGCCGCGGCGCCGGAGGCGGCCGTCACGGCCGTATCCAGTCGGATCAGGCCCCGGCAGTCCGCCATGTGGGCTTCCTCATAATCATGAAAACACAGGATGGTGTTTCCGTTCCGGTCCGGATAACTGTACTGGAAACGCTCGCCCCGGCCGGTCAGGTAGTCCGCCGTCATCCGCCCGACCCCCGTGTATTCCTCCGCGGGCAGGCCGGTTTCCTCCGGCGCGGCGCATGCCGCCATCTCCGCGGCCAGGTACGCGCCGTCCCCCGCGATCCAGCGGATCACGCCGGTGATCCCGAACAGGATCCACAGGATGGCGCATGCGGCGCCGGCAGCCCTGCTTCCCCGTCCCATGCTTACTGCATCTTCAGGTACGCCGTCACAAAACCTTCCAGGTTGCCGTTCATGACGTCGTCGATGTTGCCGCTCTCGTAGTTTGTCCGGTGGTCCTTGACCATCGTGTAGGGCTGGAAGACGTAGGAGCGGATCTGGCTGCCCCACTCGATCTTCTTCATTTCGCCCTTGATGTCCGCCATTTGCTGTTCCTTTTCGCGTTCCCGCAGTTCCAGCAGCTTCGCCTTCAGCATCTTCAGGCAGGTCGCGCGGTTCTGCACCTGGTCGCGCTCGGTCTGGCAGGCCACGACGATCCCCGTCGGATAGTGCGTCATCCGGACGGCGGAGCTGGTCTTGTTCACGTTCTGGCCGCCCGCGCCGCTGGAGTGGTAGGTGTCTACCCGCACGTCCTTCATGTCGATCTTGATGTCGTCGTCGTCATCCTCCAGCATCGGCGCCACGTCCAGGCTGGAAAAGCTGGTATGCCGCCGGGCGTTCGCGTCGAACGGGCTGATCCGCACCAGCCGGTGCACGCCCTTCTCCCCGCGCAGGTATCCGTAGGCGTGGTCGCCGCTGACCTCGAAGGTCACGCTCTTGATGCCCGCCTCGTCCCCGTCCAGCAGGTCCAGCAGCTTGACCTCAAAGCCCATCCGTTCGCAGTAGCGGGTGTACATCCGGTACAGCATCTGCGTCCAGTCCTGGGCCTCGGTTCCGCCGGCGCCGGCGTGCAGGCTCAGTACCGCGTCGCTGTCGTCATAGTCGCCCCGCATCAGGGTTTCCAGCTCCAGCGCGTCCGCCTGCTCCTTCAGCCGGGCCAGTTCCTCCCCGACTTCCTTCACCATGTCCTCGTCGTTCTCTTCCTTCGCGAGCTCCATCATGGTGTCGATGTCGTCGGCGTCCGCCAGCAGCTTCTCATAGTG
>JAILIE010000052.1 GCA_024695415.1 Clostridiales bacterium
CGTCCGGGCGATGCCCACGCCGGTCAGCGCGGAGCAGGCCACGACGGGAACGATGCTGCCGTCCTTCATGCCCTTGATGAAGCCGGTCATAACGTCTTCATGGCTCAGCTCTCCGTTTTCGAAGTACTTCTCCATCAGTTCTTCGTCCGCGGAGGCAGCCTGCTCGGTCAGGTTTTCATAGGCTTCGTTGACTTCGCCTTCCAGATCGGCGGGCATGGGCACTTCCGTGCTCTTCTTATAGGAACCTTCGTAGGCTTTCTTTTCCAGAACGTTCACGACGCCCTTGAAGCCGGCGCCCTGTCCCAGGGGCAGCAGGATCGGCACCACGCTGGGGCCGTACTTTTCCCGCAGCTGGGCGACAACCTTCTCAAAGTTGGCGTGCTCGCGGTCCATCTGGTTCACGATGAACATCCGGCCCAGGTTGTGCTTTCCGGCATTGTCCCAGGCTTTCTCCGCGCCGACGCTCAGTCCGTTCACGGCGCCGACCACGATCACAGCGGTCTCAATCACGCGCAGGGGCCCCATCTGTTCGCCGATGAAGTCGAAGTAGCCGGGAACGTCGATCACGTTGATCACTTTTCCCGCCCAGGGGATCGGAGCGTAACTCGCGCTGATGGAGAAGCCGCGTTTCTTCTCTTCAGGATCAAAGTCGGATACGGTGGACCCGTCTTCCACTTTGCCCTGGCGGTCAATCATTCCGGCAGCGAAGAGCATCGCCTCGGTCAGCGTGGTCTTGCCCTCGCTGCCATGCCCCATGAGGGCGACATTGCGGATGTTTCCGGTTGCGAATTCAGCCATTGGTTCATTCCTCCATGTTTCCGGTTTTTTGAAATCATCATTCCCTTTTCCGGCTTCCGGAAGCAGGGAATCATATGCCAGTCAAATTTGATTATATCATACAGGAATCAAATTGAAAAGCTTTCTTTGTATGTTTCGGCGGAAAACCTCCCTTTTTGTTTCAGTTTCCGCAGGTTTTGCGCGAAAGCCGGATGGCGCTGTGCCTGGCCGCGATGCTGGTTCCCGCCGCCGCGGAGGAAGACCTTATCGGTACCTGGAACCTGGTCCGGGCAACTGCCCAGGGCGTGGAAATGATCGTCATCGGCGACGAAATCGCCCTGACCCTGACGATCCGGGAAGACGGTACGGCGAGTGTGTACTCATTGATGCCCGGCGAGGAACCGGCAACCGCGGAAAATAACTGGTCTTATGCCGACGGTGTGCTCACCCTGACGAATCCCGAAAGCGGCGAAGTTGAGATGAGTGCTCCCATCGTGAACGGGGAGATCACTGTGGAGGCAGGGGGCGCCGAGATGGTCCTTTCCCGGGAGCCGCATGCCGTTTACGAAATGCCCGCGGCGGTGAAGGCGGATTCCATTTCCGCTTTTAACGGCGTCTGGTGTCCGGATATTTCTTTCCAAAGCGGAATGATGGCCCGGGTTTCCATACCGGTTAAGGAAAGGGCGCATATGGAAATCCGCGAGGGAACCATTATTGAAACCGTCCCGGAAGGTGAAGCAACGGAGTATGAAGGCGCGGCCCTGGATACGGAGAGCGATTCCGTGAAAGCGCTCCTTTCCCTTGCGGACATGGGATATGAAGGATACTTTGCGGATATCGAAATGACGCTCCTTGAGGACGGTGCCATGCACTTGTACGTTTCCTTTGCCGGTTATGAACTGGTAAGCGCGATATATATCAAAGCGGCCGACTGACGGAAAGACGACAGCAGCCGGGCGCCGCAAGGGCGTCCGGCTGTTTTCATTGAAGCGGAACCTGAAGCAGGCGCTTCATGATCCGGATATCGTTTTCGCTTCCGCTCGTCTGCAGCGTGACGCCGCCTTCCGTGCCTTCCGCCAGCAGGCCGTTGCGCTGTAGCACGCGCCTGAGCTGGCGGGCGGTTCCCTCGCTGCCCTCGGTGATGGCGATGCCCGGCGGAACCATCTCCCGGATCATGTCCTTCAGGAAGACGTAATGCGTGCAGCCCAGGACGATCGCGTCCACCCGGTCCATGTCGTACCGGGAAAAGATGTCCCGGAGATAAGCGCGGGAGGCCGCGGTATCGTCGTGCTCGACCAGTTCCATCAGCCCGGGGCACGGCACCTTTTCCGCCCCCTCGCCGTATTTATCCATCAGCTGGCGGAACTTTTCCTGCTCCAGCGTCAGCGGGGTCGCCAGTACCAGGATCTTCCCGTCCTTCCGGACTTCGGAGGCGGGCTTCAGCGCCGGTTCCATGCCGATTACGGGAATGTCCAGCTCCCGGCGGAGCGGGGCCGCCGCGGCGCCGGTCGCGGTGTTGCAGGCGATCACAAGCGCCTTGATCCCCTGGGCGAGCAGGCGGTCCACCACAATCCGGACGCACGAAAGCACCTCTTCGGAACTCTTGGTTCCGTAAGGGGCGTTAACCGTATCGCCGTAATAGATGAACCTTTCCCCGGGAAGGAGCCGCATCATGGCCTGCAGCGCGCTGATGCCGCCGACGCCGCTGTCGAACACTCCCACCGGATCCTGTCTGGAACTCATGCCTTTCTCCTGTCCGCCGTTTTCAAATCCGTTGTATTTTAACAAATTCTCCCATGTATGTAAACCTCGTTGTGTTTTCCCATGTTTTGGATTATATTATCCGCGGGAGGATGAGAAGATGGCAGATGAAATCCTTGTGGGCGATGTGGTCCGCACGCGGAAAGCGCATCCGTGCGGAGGAGACGAATGGACAGTCACCCGCACCGGCGCAGATATCAAGATCCGCTGCAACACCTGCGGCCATGTCGTGATGATGGACCGGGATACTTTTCTCCGCCGCCGCAAGGCCCTCGTGTCCCGTCCGGAGGTTCCCGGAGCGGACGCCTGACCGGTCCGGAAACTTGCCTTTTACCCCGGAATTATGGTAAAATAACATTTGAAGTTTTCTGAAACACCTTGTGCGGAAAGGTCGGTGTGCCCCTTGCGTAAAGCAATTTTCCTGCTTTTGCTGCTGATGCTGACCCTGGGTCTGGCCTGCGCGGCGGCGGATACGGAATATTCCCTTTCTCCCTGCCCGGGTACCATTACCATCCCGGAAAAAAGCTATATCGTCCTGACGAAGGACAACCTCGGCGAGCATCCGGAGCTCCTGTCCCGGATCGGCATGACGCAGGATGAGGTCCTGGCCGACTGGGAGGACCGCGGCGTGGTCCTCCAGGCCTGGTTCCGCAACGAGGGAACCAGGCTGGATTCCTGCATGGAAATCGTCGTCCGCCAGGATGACGACTCCGCGATGTATTACGACCTGGTCAATCATTCCGCCGACGCCGGATGGAAGACCTTCCTCAGCTCCCACAAGAGCTCCTCGAAGTACGCCGACCAGGGCTATTCCATCCTGGAGGCGGAAAAGAAGCAGCAGGCGAACCGGAATTATATGCTCCGCCTGAAATACAAGCGGACGACGGATGACGTCAACTGCAAGGGATATGCCGTCACATCCGCGGAAAAGCCCTCGAACGTCGTCTACTGGGGCCATGCCTACAAGACCGTGGCGCGCGGTTATACGGTTTTCGTGGACTACCAGGTCTACAACCGCGGGCTGCGTTCCGGCGACGAAACCGCGCTGCGGAAAATGGTGAACACCATGATCTTCACCGACGCTCTCGCGGCGGACGGCAGCAGTGTCTCATCCTCCGGCGCCTACCTGCAGATCACTTCCGAACCGCCGCAGGAAACCAATTACGACACCTTCACCGTGGAGGGAATCACCACCCCCGGGGCGCACCTGATCGGCGTGCTGATGAACATCAATTCCTCCGTTCCCGCCCGGTTCTATACCGACGCGAACAACCGCGGCGCCTTCAAAATGAAGATCACGATCCCGAAGGAGGATATCTGGCTCCTGACCCTGAACGTCGAGGTGAATGACGAGATCGTCGCGGAAAAGGCGTTCAGCGTGATCACCTACAGCAAGACCCTCCTGCCCCTGACGCTGGAATCCACCGTGCCCGAAAGGCTGACTTCGGACGTGACGGTGATCTCCGGCTATACGGACAAGGGCGTCGACATCCAGTGCATCGCCAGCACCAGCGGTAAGAATATCTTCAACAAGCAGTACCGCACCTACGGAAACGGGAAATTCACCTTCAAAATTCCCACCGCGGACGAAGCCGAATACAACTTCACGCTGGTTTTCACCAAAAAGGGCTATACCACCAAGCGCTATACCTACACGGCTGTCCGCAGCCTCAGCGAGGAGGACCGCCGCGCCGCCACGATCAGCAGTGCCGTTCGTCCCGGCTACAGCACCCTGGTCCGGAATCTGGACAAGTACGTGGACAAGGTCACCGGATATACGGTCTATATCGTCAGTATCGAGCAGAGCGGGGACGAATATGTCATCCGCGCCGCCATGAACAAAAACAAGGCCGGCTACAAGAACTTCCTGGTCTATATGACCTATGAGGAGCCTGTCTTCGAGCCGGATTCCCAGCAGCTGCTCTACGGAAAGTGCATCGGTTTCTATGAGGAGCAGTCGGAGGAAGGCTCGGAAAACTATCCCGCCTTTGACCTCCTGTTCGCGAACTGATCCGCGGCCAATTCACTGAAGGGGTCCCCCGCCCGGGGGACCCCTTCAGCATAATGTTCTTTTCTCTTTACAGTTCCCGGATGTCCAGCCCCTCACAGGCGGAGAGCGCGTCCCGGTGGGCGACGACGCATACGCTTCCTTCACCGGCGAACTTCTCCAGCCATTCGCAGCAGCGGACCAGGTCCTCCGCGGTCGCGTTCAGGATTTCCTTCCGGATCCGCTCCGCGTCCTCCCGGGTGTATCCCGTCATCTCCCGGGCGTCCGCCAACGCGCCTTTGTCCCGGGGAGACAGCAGCGGGTTCAGTTCGTTGAGGGAGGAAATAATGTAGGAATCCAGGTTCTCCCCGTTTTCCGCGAAGGCCCGCAGGTATTCCGCCGCGCCGGCGTCCGCCGCCAGGGTCTTCCCCGGCGTGGGATCGCGGAAGGAATAGGAGAACATGTTCCCGCTCCGGTCAATCTGGAATCCGGCGCCGTAGGCGCCTCCCTGTACGCGCACCCTGTTCCACAGGTAGCCCAGGCTCAGGATGGCTGCGGCCAGCCACATGCTGCCGTGGTATTTCATCCCGCACCGGTCCAGCCGGTATCCGCGCGCCGCGAATCCTGTCTGCGCGGGAATCAGGTATCCGCGCGCTTCCGTTTCCCCGTTCCGGTAATCCGGACCGGTCGGGGCTTCGTTTCCTTCCGGAAGGGCGGAAATCAGCGTTTCCGGGGCCTCCGCCGCGTTTCCGGTCACGCTGGTCAGCATCCGGCGCCGGCATACGGTTTCCCGCAGCATTTTCCGCGCGGTGTCCATCAGTCCCGGCATTCCGCCGGCGGGATCCGCGGCGAACGCGTGGATATAACGCACCGCGGCGTCACCGTCCAGGGCGTTTTTGACCGCTCCCTCCGGGCTGTACAGGCTCATCACGTGCTTGACGGCGATCGTATGGCCGGCGCTGACGATCCGCTGGCGGACGCCGAGCTCGTTCTGCATCATCATCTCCCGGATCCGGTCCTCCTGGCCCTCCGGCCGGGTATCCGTCAGGATCTCAAGCAGCAGTTCCTCGGCCTTGTCCCGGTTCTCTTCCAGGGCGCTGACAAATGCGGTCAGGTACGGCGTGCACCGGCCGCCCTCCCCTTCCCGCGTCCGCGGGACGATGGCGAAGCCGAGGCTGCCGGTATAGCGTTTGATCTCCTGCTGCAGCGACAGCGCGTCATGCTTTCCGGTCGGCAGCCGGCCCATCATACCGGCAAACAGCGCCGCTTTGGTCAGCTCCTCCAGGGAATAATCCGCCATGCTGAAATAGGCGCGCAGATGCACCACGCCGTTGCAGGGAATCCGGTGAATCATGACCGGTACGCCGGACACCGTCCGCTTTTCCGTTTCCGTCCATTCCGGCATCCGGTCCGCGTCGGCGCGGGTCAGTGTCGGAAGCTTCTTCAGTTCTTCCTCAGGATCCGGCGCCTGCTGCCAGGCGGCCAGTTCGTCGATCAGGCGGTCGTTTTCCGCCTTCTCCTCTTCGCTCCATCCGGCCAGGGTCCGGCGGATCCGTTCCGCCTCCGCCTCACGTTTCCGCGTTCCCACGATGTGGGAAGGGCGTGTATGCAGCACGGCCATTCCTTCGCGGTTCAGCAGCATATCGGCCGCCAGCGCGTCCAGCCGTCCGTTGTCCAGCATTTCCTTCAGGTCCCGGATCATGCCCTGCGTTTCCAGCGCCTCCGCGGGGTCGCCGCCGTACAGCCACTGGCCCATGCACCGGATACAGCGGCCGATGCCGCGGGGCTCCTCGTCCTCGCGCAGGTTGTAGATCAGGCGGTTCAAGGACGCTTCCGCCGCGCCGCGGTCCAGGCCGTCCCGTTCGATCGCTCTCCCGGTCTCCTCCAGCAGCGCGCGGATCTCTGCTTCCTTCCCGTCCGTCACGTTCTCCGCGTGGACCGCGATCCAGCTCTGGTATCCGGTATCATCCACGGAGAGCGACAGATCCTGGGCGAGGCCGCGCTCCAGCGCGGCGCGCTTCAGCGGCGCCTCGTTGCTTCCGGTCAGCACGTCGCAGACGATTCCGCGCGCCAGGTTTTCCGCCCGGTCGCGCCAGGTGCCCGTAATCCGGGCCATGGTCAGGTATCCGCGGTTTTCCGGGCTTTCCTCCTGCGCCAGCTCGTATTCAATCGTCTCCTCGGACGCCTTCGGCACCTGGGCGGAGAACTCCGGCACCCGGTCCGTCCTCTCGTACGCGGACAGATAGCTGTCCAGCAGCGGAAGCATCTCCCAGATGGGAACCGCGCCGTCCAGGTAGATCCGCGCGTTGGACGGGTGGTAATGCCTCCGGTAGGCGGAGCGGAACTGCTCGTAGCTCAGGTCCGGAATGCACTCCGGATCGCCGCCGCTGTTGAATCCGTAGCTGGTGTCCGGGAAAAGCTGTTTCATCACCTGGCGGTCGATCAGGGTATCCACGTCGCTCATGGAACCCTTCATTTCATTGAATACGACACCGCGGTACTCCGGGTTCCCGTCTTCATCCCGGTCGATGTGCCAGCCCTCCTGGCAAAAGCGCTTCCGGTCCGTCATCACCACCGGCGCGAAGACCGCGTCCAGGTATACCCGCGTCAGGTTCATCAGGTCGCGCGGGTTCCGGCTGGAAACCGGATACATCGTCATATCCGGAAAGGTCATGGCGTTCAGGAATGTGCTCATGCTGCTTTTCAGCAGTTCCACAAAGGGTTCCTTGACCGGATACAGCCGGCTTCCGCACAGCACGCTGTGCTCCAGGATGTGGAATACGCCTGTGCTGTCCTCCGGCAGCGTGCGGAACGTGATGGAGAAGACCATGTTCTCCTCGCCGTTGTCCAGCCAGAACAACTGCGCACCGGTCTTCTCGTGTTCCATCCGGACCGCGGTCCCTTCCGGCTCGTCCCGTTTCGCCGCGGAAACAACCCGGAATCCGTGGATCCGACTCCCGTTTTCAAAGGAAAACGCCATTTTCAGCCCCAGCTCCTTGTGATTGGTGTCCTTCCCATTTTACCGGATTGAAACGCCTTGTCAAGGACGGCGGAAGCAGGAATTTCAGGCTGCGTGTTGTATAATATATAGGGTATTGTGAAGGGAGGAATGCGCGGTGACGATCCGTGAACGCCTGGAGCGGCAGGAATACCTGCTTCTCGCGCCCTATGCCACGCGTTCCGCGGAATCCGACGGCCGCGCCGTCCCGATCACGCCCTGTGACCTGCGGACGGATTTCCAGCGCGACCGGGACCGGATCATCCACTGCAAATCCTTCCGCCGCCTGAAATTCAAAACCCAGGTCTTTCTTTCCCCGGAGGGGGATCATTACCGGACCCGCCTGACCCATACGCTGGAAGTGGCCCAGGTTGCGCGGACCATCGCCCGTGCCCTTCGCCTGAACGAGGACCTGACGGAAGCCATCGCCCTCGGACACGATCTCGGCCACACGCCCTACGGCCACATCGGCGAGCGTACGCTGGACTCCCTGCTCCCGGAAGGGTTCCGCCATAACGAGCAGAGCCTTCGGGTCGTGGAGCGGCTGGAGAATAACGGCAGCGGCCTGAACCTGACGCAGGAGGTCCGTGACGGGATCCTGACCCACTCCGGAAAGAAACTGCCTTCCACACCGGAAGCCGAGTGTGTCCGCCGGGCGGACCGGATCGCCTACCTGAACCATGACCTGGATGACGCGCTCCGCAGCGGCCTGCTCCGGGATTCAGACATTCCCTCCGAGTTCCTGAACGTGCTCGGCCACACCCACGGTGAGCGGATCAACACGATGATTTCCGATGTCGTTTCCGCCAGCGAGGGCCTTCCGCACCTGTATATGTCCCCCGCCATCCAGGAAGCGACCGACGGCCTCCGCGAGTTTATGTTCAGCCGGGTTTACCGCAACGGCTGGCGCGATCCGGAGGAGGCCCGCTGCGATTACGTGCTGCGCCATCTGTTTGAGTACTACTGCGAACACCCCGGGGAAATGCCGGAGGAGTTCGTCATGATCGGCTACCAGGACGGCACGGAGCGCAGCGTCTGCGATTTTCTTTCCTGTATGACCGACAGGTACGCCACCCGGAAATTCACCACGCTTTTCGCGCCTTCTTCATTTCCTGCTTTCTGATGAGGTGACAGGTATACATGGCACGCTATCCTTCCGCCTGGCTGGATGAACTGCGCTCCCGTTCGGATATTGTGCAGATCATTTCCGGCTATGTCGGCCTGAAAAAGAAAGGCAAAAAATACTGGGGCCTCTGTCCCTTCCACGGGGAGAAAACCGCTTCCTTCTCCGTGGACGGGGAACAGCAGCTCTACTATTGCTTTGGCTGCAAGGCGGGCGGAACCGTATTCCAGTTTGTCATGGACATCGAGCGCTGCAGCTATCATGAGGCGGTGGAAATGCTCGCGGAGCGGGCGCACCTTCCCCTGCCGGAAATGGAACAGGACGAGGATTACGAGCGCCGGCGTTCCCGCCGGGAGCGCCTGCTGGAAGCCAACCGCCAGGCTGCGAAGTTCTACCATGAAACGCTGTTCAAACCGGAGGGCGAACCGTCCCTGGCTTATCTCCGGCGGCGCGGCCTTTCCGACGCGGTCATCCGGAAGTTCGGCCTCGGCGCGGCGCCGGATGACTGGACCGCGCTGACCGATCACCTGACGGAAGCCGGCTTCACCCTCGACGAGCTTTCCGCCGCCGGCCTGACCATCGTCAAGCCGCCGGACCGGGACGGCGGCAAGGTCCGGGCCTTCGACATGTTCCGGAAGCGGGCGATGTTCCCGATCATCGACATGTATAAGAACGTCCTCGCCTTCGGCGGCCGCTCCCTGGATAAAACGGAGCCGAAATACCTGAACACGTCCGACACGCCGGTGTTCAACAAGCGCAAGGGCGTTTACGCCGCCAACCTTCTGCGGCAGCAGCGGCACCTGGAACGCGTGATCCTGGTGGAAGGCTATATGGACGTGGTCAGCCTGACCCAGTTCGGCGTGGAAGGGGTCTGCGCCACCCTCGGCACCGCGCTGACCAATGAGCAGGCCCGCCTGCTCCGCCGCTTCGCCCCGACGGTTTACCTGGGCTATGACGGGGATTCCGCCGGCCAGCACGCGATTCTCCGCGGCCTGGACATCCTGCAGGAGGAAGGCGTTCCCGCCCGCGTCCTGGACTTCCCGGACGGGCTGGACCCGGATGAGTTCATCCGCCGGGACGGCCCGGAGGGGTTCGCGAACCTGAAATCCGTTTCCGCGGCCACCTACCGTCTCCGCCGCCTGAAGGAAGGATTCGATCTTTCCACCCAGGAAGGCCGGATCGCCTACGCGCGGGAAGCGGCCAGGGTCCTCGCGCCGCTGGACCCGGTGGAGCGCGCTGTCCACCTGAAACAGCTTTCGCTGGAAACCGGGTTCGCGCCGGAGACGCTGACCGAGCAGCTGAACCTGTCGCCGCCCCCGCAGGCGGCCGCCGGCACCCCGCGTCCACCCCGTCCCGCGCCGCTTCGCGCCAAAAAGGAGGAAAACACCCCCTCCGAAGGGAATATCAGTGCGCAGGAAACTCTGCTGGGCCTTCTGGCCACCGGCCAGCTTCCGAAAGATATGATCAGTGAAAAGGATTTTGACGATGACGAGTTGAAATCTTTATACAGGAGTCTGGTCTCCGGTCAGTCTCCCGCTTCACTGGTGGATG
The DNA here is from genome assembly GCA_024695415.1 of Clostridiales bacterium. Taxonomy (GTDB): domain Bacteria; phylum Bacillota; class Clostridia; order Christensenellales; family Aristaeellaceae; genus Aristaeella. Next base: position 10,198 of record JAILIE010000052.1, read on the forward strand.
CTGCTCCGGATGATGAGACTCATTCCAGGTATGCCCGTATTCTGCTGTCCCCCTCCGCGGAAAACAAGGATCAGATGATCGCTATGGCCAATCAGTGCCTCAACCGCATCCGCAGCGTGGACCTGCAGAAACGATACCAGTCTCTGATGCAGCAGATATCCTCCCTTCCGCAGGACAGCCCTGATATTCCTGCCATGCTGATGGAAGCCCAGGCCATCCGGAAAAAACTGGGCGAAATCCGTTAACACCCTGACCCACCGCGGCATCGTGCCGCAAGAAAAGGAGAGATTTCCGTTGTCGAACCTTTCACCTGAAGTCAAGCAAGCCAGACTGGACGAACTGTACGAGTATGGCAAATCCAAGGGGACCATGACCTATAAAGAGATCATGGACCGGCTGATGGAGCTGGAGATGGACCCGGACCAGCTGGACCGCGTCCTGGAAACCCTGGAAGCCTACGGCGTTACCGTCACCAACGATTCGGCGGACGATTCCACCCTTTCGGATGACGAACAGGCCGCGATCCAGGCGGCTGCCGAAGCTGCCTCCGCGCCGGAGGAGCCGCTTGATCTCTCCGTACCCGAAGGAATCAGCATCGACGACCCGGTCCGTATGTACCTGAAGGAAATCGGCAAGGTCCCGCTGCTGACCGCTGAGGAAGAAATCGAAATCGCCAAGCGCCTGGAACAGGGCGACGAAAGCGCGAAACAGAAGCTGGCTGAGGCCAACCTCCGCCTGGTGGTATCCATCGCCAAGCGCTATGTCGGCCGCGGCATGCTCTTCCTGGACCTGATCCAGGAAGGCAACCTGGGCCTGATCAAGGCCGTTGAGAAATTTGACTACCGCAAGGGCTTCAAATTCTCCACCTATGCCACCTGGTGGATCCGCCAGGCGATCACCCGCGCCATCGCGGACCAGGCCCGTACGATCCGGATCCCGGTCCACATGGTGGAAACGATTAACAAGCTGATCCGTGTGTCCCGCCAGCTGCTCCAGGAGTACGGCCGTGAACCCACGCCCGAGGAAATCGCCAAGGAAATGGGCATTTCCGAAGCCAAGGTCCGTGAGATCATCAAGATTGCCCAGGAGCCCGTTTCCCTGGAAACCCCGATCGGTGAAGAGGAGGACTCCCACCTGGGCGACTTCATTCCCGACGACGACGCGCCGGCCCCCGCGGAAGCCGCTTCCTTCACTTTGATGAAGGAACAGCTGATGGACGTGCTGGACACCCTGACCCCCCGGGAGGAAAAGGTGCTCCGCCTGCGCTTCGGCCTCGACGACGGACACCAGCGCACGCTGGAGGAAGTCGGCAAGGAATTCAACGTCACCCGTGAGCGCATCCGCCAGATCGAGGCGAAAGCGCTGCGCAAGCTCCGCCATCCCTCCCGCAGCAAGAAGCTCCGGGATTATCTGGACTGATGATGAACACACCCTCTGTCAACCTGGATTCCCGCCTGTCCCTCGCCTTTGACATGTATGATCCATGTGAACTGGCGGCGGACATCGGAACGGACCACGCTCATCTTCCGGCCGCGCTGCTTCAGCGCGGCCGCTGTCAGCGTATGATCCTGACGGATATCAGCGAAGGCGCCCTGAAAAACGCGCGCGCCGAGATCCTCCGCTGCCGCCTGTCGGACCGGGCCGAGCTCCGTCTCGGAGACGGGCTTTCCCCCCTGCGGGAGGAATGCGGCATGATCTCCGTCATGGGCATGGGCGGGCGCACCATCCGGGATATCCTGCTGTCCGGCCGGGACCGGCTTCGGGGCGCGTCCCTGATCCTTTCCGCGCATACGGACTGGCACCTGATCCGTGCCGCGGTCCGGGATATCGGCTATCACCTGGACCGGGAGGAGCCCTGCCAGGCGGCGGGCCGGTATTACCTGGTTCTCCGCGCCCGTCCCGGCGAAGCGCCGCTGACAGAGCGGGAAATCCGCCTGGGCGGTCCGCTGTTCCGCTCCCGTTCACCGATGCTCCTTCCCTTCCTGCGCAGGCGGCGGGACGTTCTTTGCGCACAGCTGAAAGGCCTGAAGTCCGCCCAAACCCCGGATACCGGCCTGATCCGCCGGGTGGAAGGCGATATCCGTTTTTATGAAGAGCAAATCAATACCGCGGGAGGTATTTCCCATGACAGTACTGGACATCTATCACCTGATTGACGCCGTGGCCCCGTTTGACACCCAGATGGAAGGCGACAATTCCGGCATCCTGGTCGGTTCCCCTTCCGCCCCGGTCTGCGGGATCCTGTTTGCCCTCGACGCGACGGAAGCGGTCATTGAGGAGGCGAAGTCCCTCGGCGCCACGCTGATCGTGACCCATCATCCGCTGATGTTCGCGCCCCGCCGCAGCCTGACGGACGGCGACTATGAAGGACGGCTGATTTCCATGATGATCCGGGAAGGGATTTCCATGATCGCCGCCCATACCAACCTGGACCAGGCGCAAGGCGGAACGAATGACGTCCTGGCCGCGCTGTGCGGCCTGGAGGATGTTTCCGGCGAAGGCTTCCTCCGCACCGGCACGCTTCCCCAGCCCCTCACCGCGGCGCAGTATGCCGAAGAACTGCAGAACGTCCTCGGGGACGCCGTGCGGGTTATGGGACCCGCGGACGCGGTGGTCCGGAAAGTCGGCCTGTGCTCGGGAGGCGGAAGCGACCAGTGGACCCAGGCGGCGGACGCCGGATGCGACGCCTTCGTCTCCGGGGAGATCAAGCACCATCACGCGCTGGCCATGGCCGGCGCGGGCCTGGTCGGCTTTGAATGCGGCCATCACGCGACGGAGGATCCGGGGATCCGGGCCCTGGCCGAAGCTTTACAAATGGCCCTGGATCATGTAGAATGTAATGTGCGGGTTTTTGAATCAGTCTCTCCCGCATACTCTTTTTCCCGGCAGCCGTGACAGGCGGCGAATCCTGTCGGAAGGAGGCCCCGTATGGAACAGTTTGAAGCGCTCTGGGCTTACCAGGCGGAGGACATCAAAGCGGACGCCATTGCCGCGTCCATCAAGCGCTCCCCCACCCGCCAGAAACTGGAGAAGGCCCGTGATTTCATTCTGGATCGGCAGAAGCAGTACAAGCAGATCGAAAGCGATATCACCGCCATGGCGGATCGCAAGGATATTATCGCCCAGGCCCTGGAGCGCGCGGGAAACCAGCTGCAGGCCCTGAAGGACCGGTTTGAGTCCGATCCGCCGCAGACCGCGGAGGACGTGAAAGCCCTGATGGCGGAAGTCAGCCGCTGCCGGGACACCATCCGCCAGTATGAAGCGGAAATCGGCCGCATCGTCAAGGAGACCACCGCGAACGACAAGCTCCAGCGCAGCGTTCGCCTGGAAGCCGCCAACGCGAAGAAATCCTTTGACCAGCTGAAGGCTGAATATGAGGAGGAATCCAAAAGCAAAAAGGCGGAGCTCGATGAGCAGCGCGCAAAAGCCAAGGCCCTGGAAAGCGCGGTGGATCCCGCCCTGCTGGAGGAATACAACGTCATCAAGAAACATATTTCTCCCCCGGTCGCCCGCCTGACCTACGGCCAGTGCGCCGGCTGCAACACTTCCCTTCCTTCCGCCACGCTGGCCAAAATCAAGGCCGGCAACCTGGTGGAATGCGAAACCTGCGGCCGCATGATCATCCAGTAACCACCCACAGATCCTCCAACCCCTCGCCCGTTCTGAGCGAGGGGTTTTCTTTATTCTGTTCGTTATCTTTTCGTTTCACGTAAACCCCGTTACTAATCATGCCCGTTGAAAAAAACAAGCCCGCTGCTTCACAAAAGCGGGCCGTGGGGGCGCAGCCCCACACACTAACTATCCCTGTCTCCGTGCAATTCAATCAACATATTATTCGAGAAACTGCACGGAGAATGGGGCGAAGCTCTGACGACCGCCAGTGGCGGAAATTTCATCAGTGCTGAGACTAACCAATAAAGAGCAGAGGCGGATGTAACGCCTCTGCGACTATATTGGTTGCGGATGTATGGGAAGTGGCTACAGAAAAAGTTCTTTACGTCTCATCCAGATAAACAATCTCCAGCGTCGCCGGACACTGCGCGAACGCGGTCGGATCCACCTCCACACTGCGGGAAGGCAGCACCACCTTTTCCAGCATCGCGCAGCTGTTGAACGCGTTCGCCCCGATGGACTTCAGGTTCCCGCTGAACGTAATCTCCTTCAGCGCGATACAATACAGGAACGCCATCTCCCCGACCGTCTCGACGCTTTCCGGCACCGTCACGCTCTCCAGCGCCATGCACGCGCCGAAGCACTGGTCCCCGATGGCGACACACCCTTCCGGAATCTCGATGCTCGTCAGCTTCACGCACTGCCAGAAAGCCATCTTGCCGAGGTTCAGGATCCCTTCCGGCAGCACAATCGACTCGATCATCCCGTTTTCAAAGGTATGATCGCCGATGGACTGTACAATCAGGCCGTTCAGTTTTTCCGGAACCACCACCTGCATGTTCTTCCCGGTATAGAACTCCGTCATGCAGTGCTGTCCGTCTTCGGATACAAATATGGTATAGTCCCCGGCCGCCACAGATCCGCGGTCCTTGTAGCCGGACAGCGCGTCCAGGTTCTGCTGCTGCTGCTTGAACTCCGCCTCCGACTGGTCATGAAGCTCCGGTTCCGGCGTAGGCGACGGTTCCGGCGACGGTGAAGGCGTCTCCTCAAACTCGTCCCAGAAATCGTCACCCATCTCGATATCGCCGAATTCGTCGTCAAAGTCTCCGAAATCGTCGAAATCTCCCAGGTCGTCATCCGGGTCGTCGCACAGCGCGAATGAGAAGGAGAACAGGAATACAAACGCCGCCAGCAGCGCGAAAAGACGCCGTGTCATCTGCTCTCCCTCCCTTTTGTACATATTTGGTAATATTATAGTCAAATCAGCATAAAAAAGCAAGGTCTTCTCCTTGCCGGCGGCGGGTTCCGCGCCGCTTTTCCGGCCGGTCCGCCGCCGCCGCTTTTTTTCGTTGACGATTTCTCCGATCTGTGGTATTCTTGGACCGGAAACGTTACCGATATCGTTTCCGGAAACACGCCTTCCGGAGGTGATCTGGTGAAAGTCTACACAATCAAGGATATTGCCCGGATTGCGGGTGTTTCGGTGACCACGGTCAGCCGCGTGCTGAATCACCGGCCGGACGTGAATCCCGAAACGCGCACCCGCGTGGAGGAAATCATCCGGGAACATCATTTCGTCGGCAATACCAACGCCCGCGGCCTGAAGCAGAGCAGTGAGGTGATCGCCGTGGTGATCCGCGGCCGTTCCAATCCCTTCCTGGGCAGCCTGGCGGAAGCGATTCTGGAGAGGGCGTCCACCCTGCCGGAAAGCTTTGTGACCGAGTACATCGATGAAAAGGACGACGAATTCAAGACGGCGCTCCGCATGACCCGCCAGAACCGTGTCAAGGGCCTGATCTTTGTCGGCAGCCTGATCGACGAGCGGGTCCACGCGATCCGGAACCTGGAGATTCCTGTGGTTTTCACCACCGTGAACGCCGAAGCCGCCGCCCTGCCCCGCGCCTCCTCCGTGGCGGTGGACGACCGGGCCATGGGCCGCCTGGTGGCGGAGAAACTGCTGTCCCTCGGTCACCGGCGGATCGCGGTCTTCGGTTCCAACCCGGTTGCCGGCGATTCCCTGGCCATGCGCTTCCAGGGCCTGCTCGACGCCTATGCCGAATACGGCCTGACCTATAACCGGAACGACTACCGGGAGACCCGTTTCTCCTATGACGCCGGCTACGAAACCGCGCGCGCCTTCTTCTCGGAAAACCCGGAGGTGACCGCCCTCTTCGCCATGAGTGATACGGTCGCCGTCGGCGCGATCCGGGCGGCGCGGGATCTCGGCCTTTCCGTCCCGGAGGATATCAGCGTGGTCGGATTTGACGGCATCGATATATGCCGTTTCACCGTTCCGCGGCTGACCACCGTGGAGCAGCCGGTGGACGAGATCGCACGGCGCAGCGTGAACCTTCTCCTGGACATGATGGAAAAGAACACGGTACCCCGCCATATTCTCGTCAACGCCGATTTTCGCCTTCGTGAATCTGTATCGGTTCCCGCTGTCCGGGACCGCTGAGAAAGGAGAATCTGATGATGCGTTCCAGCGGCATACTCCTTCATATTACTTCCCTGCCCTCTCCCGGCGGAATCGGGACCCTTGGGCAGGAAGCCTACGAATTCGCAGATTTCCTCCAGTCGTCCGGCATCCGGATCTGGCAGGTCCTGCCGGTCGGGCCGACCGGCTACGGCGAAAGCCCCTACCAGTCCTCCTCCGTGTTCGCGGGAAATCCCCTGATGATTTCCTGCCGCACGCTTCGCCAGGAAGGCCTGCTGGCCTATGAGGACGAAGAGGAATTCACCCCCGCGGACATTGAGAAAGTCGATTATGACGCGGTCCGGAAAAACAAGGACATGCTGCTCCGCCGCTGCTTTGCCCAGTCCGCGGAAAAGCTGTCCCGCCAGATTGAAATCTTCCGCGGGGAAAATCCCTGGGTAGACGATTTTGCCCTGTTTACGGCCGTCAAGGCCCACTTCGGAAACACCATGTTCTCCGCCTGGCCGGACGCGGACATCCGCCACCGGAAGCCGGAAGCCATCCGGAAATACACCGACCTGCTGAAGGACGAGATCGCGTTCCATGTCTTCTGCCAGTTCCTCTTCCGCCGACAGTGGTTCGCGCTGAAGAAATACTGCAACGAGCATTCCGTTCTCCTCTTCGGCGATATGCCGATCTATGTCGCGGAAGACTCGGCGGATACCTGGACCCATCCGGAGGTCTTCCAGCTGGATAAGGACCTCGTTCCGAAGCACGTGGCGGGCGTTCCGCCGGATTATTTCTCCGAGGACGGCCAGCTTTGGGGCAACCCGCTGTACCGCTGGCATTACCTGGCCCGCCGGAAATACGACTGGTGGGTGGAGCGGATGAAGGGCATGGCCTCCATGTACGACATGATCCGGATCGACCACTTCATCGGCTTTGCCAATTACTACTCCGTAAAGCACGGGATGCCCAACGCCCGGAAGGGCCGCTGGATCAAAGGGCCCGGAAAGAAGCTCTTCATCCAGCTGAACCGGGAGCTGCCCGATATCCGGATCATCGCCGAGGACCTGGGCTGCGTAAACAACCGCGTCAAAAAGCTGCTGGACTGGTGCGGATATCCCGGCATGAAAGTGCTCACCTTCGGGTTTGACTCGGATGCATCCAATCCGCACTTCATCGGCAATTACGGAAAGAATGTCGTCGCCTATACCGGCACCCACGATAACGACACCACCCTCGGCTGGGCGGAAAAAGCGTCACCCGAAGCCCTGGAATACGCGAAAAAGACCCTGGGGTTCACCGAGGTGAGCGAGGCGCCGGAAGCCTTTATCCGCGCGCTGTTCAAGTCGGACTGCGAAACCGTGGTCGTGCCCATGCAGGACGTGCTCGGCCTCGGCGGGGACGCCCGGATGAATTATCCCGGACTGACCGGCGGCAACTGGCTGTGGCGGATGAAGCCCGGCACGCTGACCCCGGAACTGTCCATGAAATACTTTAAACTGAATAAGGAAACCGACAGGAGGTAATGACCCTTCATGATGAACGCGAAACAACTGATCAGCGACGCGGAACAGCGGCTGATGACCGAATGCCACAAGTCTTTCCCCGAAGCGACCGCCGTCGAGCTTCATAACGCCGTATCCGGCGCCGCGATGGACGCGGTTGCCCCGGTATGGAAGAAGAAGGAAGATGCCCGTTTCCCCCGCCGCCAGGCCTTTTACCTGTCCATGGAATACCTGGTGGGCCGGCTCGTGTACAACAATCTGTACTGCATGGGCATGCTGGACGACGTCCGTTCCCTGCTGAAGGACAAGGGCGTGGATATCGCTGTCATGGAGGATGTGGAGGACGACGCCTTCGGCAACGGCGGTCTGGGCCGCCTGGCCGCCTGCTTCCTGGACAGCGCTGTCACCTGCGACGTGCCGTTGACCGGCTACGGCCTGCGTTTCCGTTACGGCCTGTTTAAGCAGCGCTTTGTGGACGGGCGCCAGGTCGAGGAGCCGGATGACTGGGCGAAGTTCGGGGATCCCTGGTCCATCCGCCGCCCGGACGAAGCTGTGCTGGTTCCGCTGAAATCCGGCGACGTGCTGGCCGTTCCCTATGATATGCCGGTCATCGGCTACGGCGCGAAGAATGTCGGCACGCTCCGCCTGTGGCAGACAGAAAGCCCGCGCGAGGTCGATTTCGCCCTGTTCAACCGGCAGGATTACGCGAAGGCAGCCGCCGCGAAAAACCAGGCGGAGGACATCACCAAGTTCCTCTATCCGAACGATACCCGGAAGGAAGGGCGCCAGCTTCGCGTCCGCCAGCAGTATGTGCTGGTTTCCGCCACGATGCAGGACATCCTGCGCGCCTACCGGAAGCGCCACGGCAGCGACTATTCCTTCTTCGCGAAGGAAGTATCCGCCCAGCTGAACGACACCCATCCCACCATGGCCATTCCGGAACTGATCCGGCTGCTGGGTGAGGACAGTATTCCCTTTGAGGACGCGTTCCTGATCGCGCGCGACACCTTCGCCTATACCAACCACACCGTCATGCAGGAAGCCCTGGAAAAGTGGGATCTCCCCCTGCTGAATTCGGTCTGCCCGCAGATCGTGCCCGTCATCCGGAAGATCGACGCCCGTTTCCGGAAGGAAATGAAGGCCCTGGGAAAGGAGATCACGCCCTCCCTGTGCATCATCCTGGACGGACGGGTGCATATGGCTTCCCTGGCGGTTTATTCCACCCACGCGACCAACGGCGTGGCGGAACTGCACTCGGAAATCCTGAAAAACGACGTCTTCGCAGACTGGTACCGGATCTGGCCGGAGCGTTTCCAGAACAAGACCAACGGCATCACCCAGCGCCGCTGGCTGGGTCTGTGCAATCCCGAGCTGTGCGCCCTGATTGAAGGCAAAATCGGCCCCGGGTTCATCACCGACCTGGACCGGCTTCATGAACTGAAGCCCATGGTCAACAACGCCCTGGCGAAGAAGTTCATCGCCGTCAAGAAGGAGAAAAAGAAGCAGCTGTGCGCCGAAATCCTCCGCCGGGAAGGGATCGTTCTGGATCCTTCCATGGTTTTCGACGTCCAGATCAAGCGCCTGCATGAATACAAGCGGCAGTTCATGAACGCCCTGTGCATCACCGCGATCTATGACCAGATCCGGCGCGGCCAGCTGAAGGACCTGCCTCCCGTCGCCTTTATCTTCGGCGCGAAGGCCGCCCCGGGCTATGACCGGGCGAAGGCCGTGATCCACTGGATCAATATGCTGGCCGAAAAGGTGAACAACGACCCGAAGGCGAAGGACCGCCTGAAGATCATCTTTGTCCAGAATTACAACTGCTCCTGGGCGGAGAAGATCATTCCCGCCGCCGACATTTCCGAACAGATCTCCCCCGCCGGCACGGAAGCTTCCGGCACCGGCAACATGAAGCTGATGCTCAACGGCGCGGTCACCCTCGGCACCTTCGACGGCGCCAACGTGGAGATCGTGGAGGAAGCCGGCCTGGAGAACAACTACATCTTCGGCGCCACCGTGGAGGAACTGGAAAAGATCAAAGCCACCTATGACCCGAACAGGATCTACGCGAAGAACGCCCTGCTGCGCCGTTCCCTCGATACCCTGATCGACGGCACCTTCCCGGACGAGGACGGCATGCTGAAGGAACTGCACGACGCGATCCTGAAGGGTGCCTCCTGGCACAAGCCGGACCACTACTACGTCATGAAGGACTTCGACAGCTACTACAAAACCCGGCTGCAGGCGATCAAAGACGCAAAAGCGGACGAAGTCGCCTTCGCCCGCAAGTGCCTCATGAACGTGGCGTCCGCCGGAAAGTTCTCCTCCGACCGCACCATCCGCCAGTACGCCAAAGACATCTGGAACGTCTGATTTAACTCAACAAAACAGCAGCCTCTTTCATTCCGAAAAAGGCTGCCTTTTTGTATCTGCTTTTATTTCCCCGCAAAGACAGGTGCCCGCTCCAATACGCAAAGCAGGCTGTGGGGGCGCAGCCCCCACCCGCAAACTATCCCCTTCTCCGTTCCGTATATCTTTCATTCGTATTCAAGAATCCCCATCGCTATTTTCTTCAATCTCAGCGCCGCCTGTTTGACGGCGTTCTTTTTCATCCCCCGGCTGACCAGCTCCTCCTGCGCTTCCCGCAGGGACAGCCCGCCCGCCATCTGCTCGGTCAGCAGCGCCTCCAGCGGCAGTTCCGCGGCCGGAGCCGCCTCCCGGACGATCTCCACCCCGTGAAGGTCCAGTACGACGCAGTACTCGCCCTTCTCGGTCTTTTCATTCGCTTTCAGTGCCCGCAGCACCGCGTCCGGCTTTCCGTACACCGTTTTCTCATGCAGCTTGGTCAGGTCGCAGCACACGGTCATTTCGGCTTCCGGCAGCACGTCGCGGACGGCTTCGGTCAGCTCGATAATCCGGAAGGGCGACTCGTGCAGCACCGCCACGCGGCTTCCCTGCCCGATCTCCTTCAGCTTCTCCCGCAGGTCCTTCTTCTCCCGCGGCAGGAACCCGTAGAACGTGAATTCCCGGGTGTCGGCCCCGCTGACGGAAATCGCGGCGATGCCGGCGCAACATCCCGGTACGGGAATCACCGGAATCCCGAGGGCGGCACACGCGCGGACCACCTCGTTCCCCGGATCGGAGATACAGGGCGTTCCGGCGTCCGTGACCAGCGCGGCAGCCAGGTCCTCCGAAAAAATCTGCCCGGCGATGCCGGCGGCTTTGCTGTCCTCGTTATGCCGGTGGCAGCTGATCAGCTTTGTATGGATATCAAACACCTGGCACAGCTTCATGGTTACGCGGGTATCCTCCGCGATGATCAGGTCCGCCTTTTTCAGCGTTTCAATCCCCCGGGGAGAGAAGTCGGACAGGTTGCCGATGGGGGTTGCCGTTACATACAGTACCGCCATGGTCAATCACTCTCCTATCTTCCGTTTTTCGGCCACGCGCAGCTTGGCGCTCCGCGCGCGGGGATTCCGTTCCGTTTCCGCCTCCGACGGCGGAATCGCGCCGCCGCCGAGCACCCTGACCACCGGTTTCCGTCCGCAGGTGCAGATCGGCGCTTTCGGCGGGCAGACGCAGGGGTTTTCCAGCTGTTTAAAGCATTTCTTGACGATCCGGTCCTCCAGGGAGTGGAAGGTAATCACACAGATCCTTCCGCCGGGCTTCAGGCACCCGGTCAGGTCCTTCAGCGCCTGTTCCAGCGGCGTCAGCTCGTCGTTGACACGGATGCGGATCGCCTGGAATGTCCTCCGGGCGGGATGCCCGTCGTCCTTCCGCCGGACCGCCCTGGGAATCGCGGCGTCCACCGCGGCAACCAGGTCAAACGTCGTTTCGAAGGGCTTTTCCGCACGCCGCTCACAGATGAACTTCGCGATCCGGGCCGCCCACTTTTCCTCGCCGAAATCCCGGATGGTCTCCATGATTTCCCGCTCGCTGGCGGTGTTCAGGTACTCCGCGGCAGTCATGCCGCGGCTCTGGTCCATCCGCATGTCCAGCGGCGCGTCCTCATGATAGCTGAATCCGCGCTCCGGCGTGTCCAGCTGGGGGCTGGATACGCCCAGGTCCAGCAGCACGCCGTCCAGCGGCCCCGCGCCGGCCTCCGCCAGCAGGTCCGCCGCGTCGTGAAAGTTTCCGTGGATCGCGTGGAATCCGGGGTATTTCGCCAGCCGCGCTCCCGCGGCCGCGATGGCATGGTCATCCCGGTCGATGCCGTACAGCACCGCCGTACCGCCGGAAGCTTCCAGGATCGCTTCACTGTGGCCGCCGCCGCCCAGGGTACCGTCGCAGTAAACGCCGCCTTCGCGGACGTTCATCCACTCCAGTACTTCCTGCAGCAGGACCGGTTCATGCCGAAACTCCATCTGTTTTCCTTTCCCTCTTAAGCGACCGGGGACGGTCCTTCTGTCACGCCCCGGCGTGACAACAGAACCGTCCCTCTGTCACCAAATCATTCTTCCGGTTATCAATAGAAGGCTTTTTCCAAATAAACCTCCTACTTCCTACCTTCTAACTCCTACCTGGAGGAAAGTTCCGCGATCCGGTTCACCAGCGCGGTGACCTTCGCGCGCGCGGCTTCCAGCTTGTCCTTTTCCTGCTGCACCAGATGCGCCGGCGCCTTCGCCAGGAATCCCTGGTTCTTCAGCATGCCCTCGGAGCGGGCGGTTTCCTTCTTCAGGTTCTCCAGTTCCTTGGTCAGCCGCGCGATTTCCTTCTCAAAGTCCACCAGGTCTCCGAGCGGGATGAACAGTTCGCCCGCGGCCACCACGGCGGACACCGTCTTCCCGGTCACCTGGTTCCGGTCGCTCAGGATCTCCACCTCGGACGCCCCGGCCAGGCGGCGGAAATATCCGTCGCCGCCCCCGAGCGTTTCCTTCCATCCGTCGCCGGGCAGCAGCATCAGCCGCGTCCGCTTGCCGGGCGCCACGTTCATCTCGCTGCGCAGGTTCCGGATTGTCCGGATGATTTCCATGATGCCCTGCATCTTCTGCTCGTCCTCGGCGAAGAGGAAGGCTTCGTTATATTCGGGCCATTTCTGCAGCATCAGGAAGCCTTCGCTGTCCGGCAGGTACTTGTACACCTGCTCGGTCAGGAACGGCATGAAGGGATGCAGGAGCTTCAGCAAGTTTTCGATGACGTAGAGCAGCACCGCTTTCACGGTATCCTTGCTCTCGCCGTCCTCGCCCAGCAGGCGGCTCTTGCTCAGCTCGATATACCAATCGCAGAACTCGCTCCACGCGAAATCGTAGATCTTGGTGGCGGCCAGGCCAAAGTCGCCGTCCTCCATATGGTCGGACACATCGCGGATCGCTTCCTGCAGGCGGGACAGAACCCACTTGTCCGCCGTCTCCAGCTTCGCGGGATCGAATTCCTTCCGCTCGTTCACATTCATCAGCACGAAGCGGCTGGCGTTCCACACCTTGTTGGCGAAGTTCCGGGCCGCCTCCACCTTGTCGCGGCTGTAGCGGGTGTCGTTTCCGGGGCTCACGCCCATCACCAGGCTGAAGCGCAGCGCGTCCGCGCCGTACTCGTCGACCACTTCCAGCGGATCCACGCCGTTGCCCAGGGACTTGGACATCTTCCGTCCCTGCTCGTCGCGCACCAGGCCGTGGATCAGCACGGTCTCGAAGGGCGTCTCGCCCATATTCTCGATGCCGGAGAAGATCATCCGGGCCACCCAGAAGAAGATGATATCATATCCGGTCACCA
>JAILIE010000140.1 GCA_024695415.1 Clostridiales bacterium
AGGTCTGTGAGGGCTTTCTGGATGTATGCAGCAGATTGAATGTCATATTCCTGCAGCAATCTCTGAATGATATTCCGTTTTCCCTCGGTCATGGATCCAGGTCTGAAAACTTCTTTCTTTTTGTTCGCCATAAAATCGGCCTCCTATGATTTTTTATCTTATCATAGAAGGCCGATGCCTTTCAGCTATTTACAGAAAACTTTTCACATGCTCGGTCAAGCAGACGGGTCGCATTCACTTTTGCAAAAAAGACCGCGAGTCGTCTGTTTGCCGTGCCTAAAAATGAACCTGTCACATTCAAGCGATGCGATTATACCACAGTTCTGAGTTTTTCGCACCTGCAAATTCGGGCTTTGAAGGCACCAAAAACCGCCTTCATGTTATTGGACGATATTCAGCTCAGGATTTAGTTTTGCATTCAAGCGTCCCTGCCCCGGCGAATTCGCCGATCAGGTTTACCAGGATGCACAGTCCCTGGAAGGTGCCGGCGATCCGGCCCTCCCGGCCCATACCGGCCGCCTCGCCCAGCTTCGCTTCCCGCGCGCACGGAATCAGGGCCCACCAGCCCTTGATGCCGCACTTGGTAAATATGCCCCAGACGCCAAAGATAAACAGCGCGTTAACAATGAGGCTGAAGACTGATGTCAGTCCGGCCCCGAGAAAAATCTTCAGCAGTACGTCCGCAATGGTGTTCAGATTCATTCAGTCATCCCCTTCTATCCACTTTATTTCCCAAAAACAACCTGTTCGATTAACCTCCTGCCTCCTACCTGTATATACCTCCTGCCTGGCTTAAGGTTCTTCCCAGTTCAGTGCGACCCTTCCCTCCCAGGCAAAATCCTCCGGAAAGGTCAGGCTCTCCCCGTCCCAGTGCATTTCAATCCGCTCCAGAGTATAGGGGCGCATGAACATGTCGTCCGCTTCGTACTGCAGGTAATACGTGCCAGCCGGCAGCGGTTTCTCTTCGATTTCCAGCATACGGGGCAGCCACATGGCGGATGATCCGGGAACATACTGCTGTTCGCCGGCGTCCGCTCCATCCAGCGGCCACAGGATCCGGTAATCCCTTCCCGCCAGCTGGGCCAGGCTGGTCAGGCCGCGGCTCTGCATCAGTTTGCCGTCTTCTTTACCCTTCCACGCGCCGTATATCTCATATTCCGTCGATTTATCCCGGTAATACTGCTGCCGGCCGCACCGAAGGAAATAGTCGCTGGTTCCGATCCGGATCGGAATGGAGTACAGGCTCAGTTTACCGTTTTCGTTGTACTGTTCCTTCTGCATTTTCAGCGTGCAGGGAATCCCGTTCGCCGACGGCCACATCCAGGGCTCAAAGGCGGAATAGACCTCGGTGTAATCCGTGGAAGCGAAATATGTTCCTTTGCAGTCCGTCCGGCCCAGGAATACCGTTCCTCCGGATTCCTCGTCCAGGTAGTACAGGGAATAATAGGTGCCGCTCAGGTTCTCATACATGTTCTCGATCATGAACGCGGGGAAACCGGTTTCATCCAGGCATTTGACAGCGGTCAGCTGGTAATCCGGGATCTGTCGGATCTCCGGTATCCGCTCCGCTTTCTCGTATACCCATTCCGGCGCAACCCAGTCAGAGATTGCGTCCAGGTAGGCCAGGTAGGACGTGAAAGGGCAGTTCTGCGCGTAAAGGTCCAGGTCTTCCGCGTCGGCTTCCACCGGATAACAGAAGGACAATCCGCGGGCGGCGCTGTGCGCCGGTCCGCGGACGCAGTAGACCACCGCGTCCGTATACGCGTCCAGGAAATCATTCCGGATTCCGGCGTCCATAAAGCTGATGGCATTCTCATGATAGAATACGCTGGCGAGGTCCCGCATCTGTTGTGTTCCGTCGCCGTATTCCTCCGCGTCATGGAACATTTTCGCGTAGTTGATCGCGGCCATCGGATGATCCTGGAAGGCTTTGGTGATGTCCCCGAAATACCGGTCCAGTGAATCAGCCAGCCGCTCAACCGCGGACAGGTCAATGACCGACCAGGTCAGGATGGCTTTATCCGTTTCGTCCGCGGAGGATGCGTACTCGTTCAGGGTAAGGTCGCAGATAGTTCGCCCCAGCTGTTTCCCGTCGCATTCCGGATGGTTGTACAGTTCCTGGAGCCATTTCTCCACCGCGGTTCCATGTCCCGGAGCCAGTTCCTCCGAGGCGATCATCCACCGGGCGAAATCCCTGACCGCCCAGGCTGTTTCGATGTTTGCCATCAGGCAGGCGTCGATCACCAGCGCTTCCAGCTGGACGCCGCCGCCCTCCAGCGCGTCGTGCAGCCCGTTCAGGTTCATGATATCCCCGTCGAACAGCTCGTCGGCAAACAGGCCGGTCATCGCACCGCCGCCGTGGTCCCACAGCACCAGCGCGTATTTTTCCGCCGGGCAGGTTTTCGCTCCCCAGCGGATGAAATCCGCCAGGGTTTCCGGGGAGGCCATACTCTCCAGCGGGCAGTTCTCCAGCAGTTCGTATTCGTCTTCCGGTTTTTCGATCAGCGATCTGCCGCTGTATGTGGAATAGCAGTGGTAGCGCCACCGCTGCAGCACGTCCGTCCGGATTTCCTGTCCCATTTTTGCCGTATGCCAGCGGCTGCTCCCGCCGGTCTCCGCCAGCACGTTCACCCGGCTTTTCGAGGCATATTGGTTCCAGTCTGTGTCCGGGTTCACCAGGTTCTCCATTCCGTACAGGGGAAGCAGGCTGTCTGGAAAAAATACCTGCCAGATTTCTTCCAGGCTTTCGCTCGCGTAACCGTATTTGGACTCCAGGTCGGATCCGCAGAAGTAGAACATCACGGTCCATTCCGCTTTTTCTTCCGGTGCCGCCGCTTCTTCCGCGTGCGCAGCGGCGCCCAGGCCAGTCAGGGCGGCCGCCAGCAGAATCACGCCCAGAATCTTTTTCATTCATTGCCTCCGTCGCTCAGGCTGTATACCAGTTTTCCGTCGGCGCCCGTCCGGAACAGGACCACCCGTTCCGCCGGTTCGCCATTGTCGTAGAATACATGGATTTCCTTTCCGGCCGCGTCGGTCAGAACGTCCTCCTCCGCGAAGAGCGCCGGCTCGCCCGGGGTGATCAGCAGGTCGATGCCCGAGCATCCCGCCGCCAGGAGTTCCGCCGGGGATTCCGGTTCTTCCTCGCCCTCTTCCGCTTCCGGCGTTTCCATATCGCCGTAAAAGCAGACGACGAAGAATTCACACTTTTCCTTCCGCATTTCCTTCAGGTACAGGGCCGCTTCTCCCGCGGGCGTACCGTCCGGATTGTCCACGCTGGCAAACAGGAATCCGCTTTCCTCCGCGTCCGGAACGTTCACCAGGCCGAGCACGCCGATCCGGTGGGTTTCACCGTTGACGTCGATCTCCCGGATCACATACGGCGTGAATACGTTTTCGCCCGCCTCGTGTTCCCCGTCGGTGCCGTCATAGTATACGTTGGCAGCGAGGACCGGGATTCCCTGCTCCGCGAGCGCCGCCAGCTCCGCGGCGCCGCTCAGCTTCTCCGGAATCAGCGCGTCATAGCCGGCTTCGGCCGTTGCTTCCTCCGGCAGATCCGCCGGATCCAGGCTGCCGGTCAGCAGCACATAGTCCTTGCCGTACAGCTTCCGGGCTTTTTCAATGATCTCCGCGCCCGCCAGCTTCTCCGGGCCCGTTCCTTCGGGTTCGTCCGTCGGCTCCGCCGCCGCCCGGACGGACAGGACCGCGACCGCGGTCACCGGCTCCTCGGTCGGCGCCGGGGTCGGCGTGGTCTTCTTTCCGCCTCCGCCGGAGGGTTTCTTCGGCGTCGCCGTCGGTGTGGCGGTGGGCTTCCCGGTGGCCGTCGCCGTGGGTTTGGCCGTCGGTGTGGCGGTGGGCTTCCCGGTGCGCGTCGGCGTCGGGGTTGGCGTCGGTGTCGGGGTCGGTGCCGTCTTCCATTTCGCCGTAATCTTCAGGCCTTCCTCCGGCGTTTCCGGCATGGTCTCCGGAACCTCCGGATCCCATCCGTCAAAGATATATCCTTCCTTCTCCGGAGCCTCGGGCGCCGTGACCGCCGCGCCGTACGCGTCGGTAATCCGGCTCAGTTCCGTTTCGCCGTCCAGGAAGATGATCGTGTATTCTTCGGGTTTCCATACCGCGTAGAGCGTCAGTCCGTTTCCGTCCGCGTCCAGCAGGTCCTTCACCCGATGCGTGTCGGAATAGGGTTCGCCCGTCCCGTCCGCCTTCGTGTTCCACCAGCGGAACTCGTAATGTTCCCGGGTAAAGGTATTCGCGCTCAGGTTCTCCTCCACGCCGCGCACCAGTTCCTGGGGATCCATTTCGCCGGTGCCGCCGTTCGCGTCGAAGGTCACGGTATAGGGGCTGCCCTTCATCATGGCAAGCAGGAGTACGCTGTCCTCCGGCATGATGAAGTACCGGTTCCCGTCCTCGTCCGTTTCGAGCGTGAAGAACCAGCTGCTGTATCCGATAACCGCGCCCATCTGGTACCCGGGATCCGGATCGGCGATCAGCGTCACCCTGTCGCCGGGCTTCGCGTATCTCTCAGCGGTGGTTATGGTGCCGTGGTTCTGGTTGTCGTCCGTCACCGTCAGGACGGTGATCGCGTATTTCTCCGGTTTCCACTGGGCCGTCAGGGTCACGGCGTCTTCCTGCGTCAGGTTGACAACCGTCTCCCCGTCCTCATAGAAAGCCGTTTCCAGGCCGGTCTCCGGATCCTTTTCCACCCACTGCACAAACCGGTAGCCCTGGCGGGTGAACGCGTTGGCGTTCAGCTCCTGCTCCTCGTCGTAGACGAACACCTGCGGCGCCATGGTGCCTTCCGCGTCCTCCGCGCCGGGATCAAAGGATACCGTATAGCGGTTGGGCGTGAACACGGCGCGCAGCGTGACCGCGCCCGCCGGCATGCTGAATGCGTAGTTTCCTTCCCCGTCCGGGGTAATCACGTCGATCCCGCGCTTCCCGGTCTCGGTCAGGATCAGGGTGTCCAGGGTGTAGCCCGGATCCGGCGTCACGTTCAGCAGGATGTTATCCCTGTACTGCGCTTCGGCGGTACCGGTAGCGGGAACCACCTCTCCGTGCTCGGCGTACACCGTGATCGGATAGCGGACGGCCTTCCACTGGGCGTACAGGTTCACCGTGGCCCCGTCCGTGTCCGCCAGGCCGGAAACCCGCTGCTGTTCCCGGAAGGTTTCGCCGCTGCCGTCCGCGTTCCGGTTCCATCCGGCAAACTCATATCCCTTGTATCCGTACGCGTTGGCGGTCAGCCGCGCGGTCTGGTCATATTTCAGCGAAAGCGGCTCCATACCGGTTTCGTCCTCATCCTCCGCCGGCCGGTTCGCGTTGAAGACGACGGTGTAGACAATCGGTTCGAAGACTACACTGACCGCCGCGGCACTCTCCGGCATGGTAAACGCAGCGGTTCCCGTTCCGCCTTCGCCCGCGGTCACCGGCACGTCTGCGCCGTTCACCGAAACGTTGGCGGGCATGCGGTATCCCCTGTCGGGTTTCAGGGCCAGCGTAATCGGGGTGCCTGCCTTTCCGCCGATCGGGCTGGCGGTCACGGTGCTGTGTTCGGTTTCCGCGATGTCCACCGGGTATCCCCAGACCGCGGTCAGCGTCAGGTTCTCTGAAACCGTAATCAGGTCTCCCGCGGCGCCGTAATGGTTCGTATTCCATTTCCAGCCGGCAAACATCAGGCCGTCCGGAATATTCGTATACCGGTGGTTCGGCAGGCGGTAGGTATCGCCCTTCACCACCTGGACAGGCGCCATCGTCCCGGAAACGTCTGCGTCTCCCTTTTCGAATGAGACGGTCACCGTCTCCGGCTCCACCATGATCCGGCACTCCGACCGGAAACCGCCGTCCTTCGTCACTGCGGTGATGGTCACGTATCCGGTGCCGGTGCCGGTCACCTTGCCGTTTTCATCCACCGTCGCGACGGACGGATCGCTGCTGATCCAGGTCACGTTCCGGTTCAGGGCGTTCTCCGGCCCGACGTTCGCCGTCAGCGACA
>JAILIE010000037.1 GCA_024695415.1 Clostridiales bacterium
GGTAATCAAGAAGACGATCGGCCTGCGGGCGGATGCCGCGGACGAAATCATGGGCCTCGACCGCAGCGAGCATGGCCTGACTACCGCCTATTCCGGATTCTCCATCCTGCCTGAGGAAGGCATCTACGGGCCTGAAGCCGCCCCGATGCCTGCCGCCGCGGAACCCGCCGGAACGGTTGAAGCGGCGCCTGCCGCGAAGAAGCCCGCGAAGGCTCCGGACGAACCGGTTTATACCCGCGTCCAGATTATCTGCCGCCCGTCCAGCCTGGAGAGCCTGAAGACGGCGATGAACAAGATCGGCATCACGGGCATGACCGTGACCAACGTCATGGGCTACGGCATGCAGAAGGGCAAGCCCGAGTACTACCGCGGCACTCCTGTGGAGGTCACGCTGCTGCCCAAGGTGCAGGTCGATATCGTGGTCAGCAAGGTACCGGTCAGCGAGGTGATCGACACCGCGCGGAAGGTGCTGTATACCGGCCACATCGGAGACGGCAAGATCTTTGTGCATGACGTGGAGGACGTGGTGCGCGTAAGGACCGGCGAGACCGGGTATGACGCCCTGCAGAGCGAAGACGAATAAGGTCTTGACATCCCCGGAGGATCATGTATAATCACTGCCGAAAGGCACAGGCGTCTTTAAGTCGTTTGACTTGAAGGCGCCTTTTCAGTCAAGTGCCGCCGGATGATTTTATCCGAGAAGAAATCAGGAGGATGCGAAGCATGGTCAAGGGTGAGCAGCTGTACGAGGGAAAAGCGAAGAAGGTATTTGCGACGGATGATCCGGAACTGCTGATCGTCTCCTACAAGGACGACGCGACCGCCTTTAACGGCCTGAAAAAGGGAACGATTTCCGGCAAGGGCGTGATCAACAACCAGATGAGCAATCTGCTGATGCGGTACCTGGCGGAAAAGGGCGTGCCGACGCATTATGTGCAGGAGCTGAGCGAGCGGGAAACGCTGGTCAAGAAGGTTTCCATCGTTCCGCTGGAAGTCATCATCCGCAATATCTCCGCGGGTTCCTTCGCCAAGCACTACGGCGTGGAGGAAGGCATCGTCTTTGACGCGCCGACCATCGAGTTCTCCTATAAGAACGACGAGCTGGGCGATCCGCTGATCAACGAATACCATGCCCTGGCCCTGAAGCTGGCCACGAAGGAAGAGATCGAGACCATCAAGAAGTATTCCTTCCGCGTCAACGAAGTGCTGAAGGATTTCTGGAAGCAGTGCGGCGTGACGCTGGTGGACTTCAAGCTGGAGTTCGGCCGCCTGGCGGACGGAACGATCGTCCTGGCCGACGAGATCAGCCCGGATACCTGCCGCCTGTGGGACAGCGCCACCGGCAAGAAGCTGGATAAGGACCGGTTCCGCAGGGACCTGGGTGGTGTTGAGGATGCGTATCAGGAGATTATGAAGAGACTGACTGATGCGTTTGAAGGGTAATTGCATATAACAAAAGGGGGCGTGTTCGTAAGAGCACGCTCCTTTGTTTGCATCGGGAATTATTTAACCCTTTCCCCTACACCCCTTCCCCATGCTGTCGAATGAAGGATTTTGCAGATTGAATTGCATGGGGACGGGGAGTAAATTCGTGGTGGGGCTGCGCCCCACGGCCCCCTGAAGGCCCGGCGGGGTAACACTTCCAGAGAAGGTTGTACCGGAGGTTAAGGGACGAGAAAGAGTGGGGCTTATTATTTGCCAAGGAAAGCGCAGATTTCCATGGCGGCGGCGCGGCCGTCGGCCAGGGCGCGGACGACCAGGGACTGGCCGGTGCGCATGTCGCCGGCGGTAAAGAGATTGCCGCTGAAACGATGGGAGAGGTCCGGCGGGAGCAGGCGGCCGCGGTTATCCGCGGACAGGGAGAAGGCTTCCAGGGTGCTCTCCTCGCAGCCGACAAAGCCGGCGGCGATCAGGAGCAGGCCGCAGGGCAGTGTCCGTTCGGTGCCCGGGACGGGGACAAAGCGGCCTTCCGCGTTCCTTTCCAGACGGACGGTCCGGATGGACTGGATGGTGTTTTCCGCGTCCGGGATGATCTCCTGGACGGTGGTCTCATAGACGCGGGGATCGGCTCCCTGGCGGGAAAGCGCCTCAAGCTGGCCGTAGTCCGTGCGCAGCACGCGGGGCCATTCCGGCCACGGATTGGCCGGCGTCCGGTCCACGGGCGGTGCCGGCATCATTTCCAGCTGGGTGACGGAAGCGCAGCCCTGGCGCAGGGCAGTGCCGACACAGTCATTGCCGGTATCGCCGCCGCCGACCACCACGACGTGGCGGTCCTTCGCGGAGACAGAGGGTTCGGCTGCATCCACGACCGCGCGGGTCGCGGCGGTCAGGTAGTCCACGGCGAAGAAGACGCCGTGCGCATCCATATGCGGTACATTCAGGGAACGGGGCTTCCGCGCGCCGCCGCAGAGCAGCACCGCGTCATAGTCCTTCAGGAGATCCGGATCCGCGGGCGTGTTCAGCCGGAAGGCGATGCCTTCCGCCTCCATCAGGCGGACGCGGCGCTCCACGATTTCCTTCGGCAGCTTCATGTTGGGGATGCCGTACATCAGCAGGCCGCCGGGGCGGTCCGCCTTTTCAAAGACGGTGACGCTGTGGCCCCTGCGGTTCAGCAGGTCCGCCGCGGCCAGGCCGGAAGGGCCGCTGCCGACCACCGCGACGCGTTTGCCCGTGCGGAAGGCAGGAACCCGCGGCTGAATCCAGCCGTTGGCAAATCCGGTTTCGATCAGGTAGAGTTCGTTGTCCCGGTTGGTGACGGCGTTGTCCTTCCCGGCCCAGTCCGCGAGGTTGCAGGCTTTTTCACACAGGGCGGGGCAGACGTGGCCCGTGAATTCCGGGAACGGCGCTGTTTCCAGCAGCCGCATCAGGGCTTCCTTTTCCTGGCCCCGGAAGAGCAGGTCGTTCCATTCCGGGATCAGGTTATGCAGCGGGCAGCCGTAGTCGGACTGGCAGAAGGGTACGCCGCAGTACATGCAGCGGGAGGCCTGCTCATGGCGCGCTTCCTCCGGAAGGTGCGCATGCAGGTCCTGGAAGTCACACAGGCGTTCCGCTTCGCTCCGGAACGGGTTTTCAGTCCGGGGCGTTTCCAGGAATCCGGTTGCTTTACCCATGTGCTCACACCTCCCTCAACCAGTTCATATACTCATCCGAGATGACAGCCTTGAACTTCGGCAGGTATTCATCGAAATGATCGAGAATCTCCCGGGCTTTCTTCGAGCCGGTGGCTTTCTCGTGCATCGTCAGCAGGCGGTTCAGCTCGTCCGCCAGTTCCGGGGAAACCGGATAGAGCCGGACATGGCCGGTGTTCAGCCGGTCTTTCAGCATGTCCTCCTCATCCAGCACCCAGGCGACACCGCCGGACATACCCGCGGCGAAGTTGTCGCCCACGGGGCCGAGCACGGCCACGCGGCCGCCGGTCATGTATTCACATCCATGGTCGCCCACGCCTTCCACGACGGCCATCGCGCCGGAATTCCGGACCGCGAAGCGCTCGCCGGCCATGCCGGCCACGAAGGCGTAGCCGGAGGTGGCGCCGTACAGGGCAACATTGCCGATCAGGGTATCTTCCGCCTTCCAGACGCTGTCCGCGGGCGGGCAGACCGCCAGCGTGCCGCCGGAGAGGCCTTTGCCGAGATAGTCGTTCGCTACGCCGTAGAGCGTGATTTCCTGGCCGCGGGGCAGGAAGGCCCCGAAGGACTGGCCGCCGCAGCCGAGGGCCTGGATATGGCGGTCGCCCTTCAGCATCGTGCCGAAGGCGCGGTCGGTGGTGCTCAGGTGGACATGGTCCTGGAACAGGCGCGCGTCGGCGCGCTCCGCCAGGTGGAAATCATGGACGGCTTCCGGCCGCTGGCAGACGTTCCGCGCGAAACCGGTCAGGTCGGACAGGTCCATCGCCGCGCCGGGCCTGGCGGAGAGCAGGTCACTGCGGCCCACCAGCTCGCTGACGGTGCGGGCGCCGAGCTTCGCCATGATTTCCCGCATCTGTTCCGCGATAAAGAGCATGAAATGCTCGACATATTCCGGCTTGCCCCGGAAGCGCTTGCGCAGCTCGGGGTTCTGGGTGGCGATGCCGTAGGGGCAGGTGCCCAGCTGGCAGACCCGCATCATCCGGCAGCCCATGGTGACCAGCGGCGCGGTGGCGAAACCGAACTGTTCCGCGCCGAGCAGCAGGGCGACCATCACGTCATGGCCGGTCATCAGTTTGCCGTCGGTTTCCAGCGTCACCTTCTGGCGCAGCGCGTTGCGGCAGAGCACCTGGTGCGCTTCCGCCAGGCCGATTTCCCAGGGAAGGCCCGCGTGATGCACGCTGCTCAGGGGCGCGGCGCCGGTGCCGCCCTCGCCGCCGGAGATCAGGATGCCGCCCGCGCCGGCCTTAGCCACGCCGCTGGCGATGGTGCCGACTCCGGCGGAGGAGACCAGCTTCACGGTCACCTTCGCCTGTTCGTTGGCGCACTGCAGGTCATAGATCAGCTCCGCCAGGTCCTCAATCGAGTAGATATCGTGATGCGGCGGGGGAGAGATCAGGGAGATACCGGGGGTGGAGCATCGGGTCTTGGCCACGCTGTCCGTCACCTTGGCCCCGGGCAGGTGCCCGCCCTCGCCGGGCTTGGCGCCCTGGGCCATCTTGATCTGGATTTCCTTCGCGGAAAGCAGGTATTCCCGCGTGACACCGAAGCGGCCGGAAGCCACCTGCTTGATCGCGGAATTCAGGTCTGTTCCGAAGCGTTCCGGCAGCTCGCCGCCTTCGCCGCTGTTGGACCGTCCTCCCAGGTGGTTCATGGCCCGGGCCAGGCACTCATGCGCTTCCTGCGAAATGGAGCCGTAGCTCATCGCTCCGGTACGGAAGCGCCGGACGATTTCGGACGCCGGTTCCACTTCGGACAGCGGGATTTCCCGGCAGGCGTCATAGCGGAAGGTCAGCATGGACCGGATGGTCCGGGGACCTTCGTTTTCCACCCGCGCGGCGTACTGGTCGAACAGCGCGCGGTCGCCGGCCATGACGGCCTGCTGCAGCAGGTGGATCGTTTCGGGAGAATAGAGATGCTCCTCGGCATGATCCCCTTTGCGCAGGCGGTGGACGCCGACGCTGGGAAGGCCGGTTTCCCGGGGCTCCGCGAAAGCCGCGTGATGATGGTACAGGCTGTCCGCTTCGACCTTATCCAGATCCGTGCCGCCGAGGGAATAGGGCGTATTGGTGAAGTAGGTTTCGACCAGCTTGCCGTCAAGGCCGACGGCCTCGAACAGCTGGGCGCTCTGGTAGGCCTGCAGCGTGGAAACACCCATCTTGGAGGCAATCTTCAGCACGCCGGCGGTCAGGGCCTTGTTGTACTGGCGGACGGCCTCCTCCGGCGCCAGATCGATCTGGCCCTGGGCGCAGAGGGCGCGGATGCAGTCATGCGCCAGCCAGGGGTTGACCGCGCGCGCACCGAAGGCGATCAGCATCGCCAGCTGGTGCACGTCCCGCGGTTCGCCGCTTTCCAGGATCACGGAGACAGCGGTACGCTTCTTCACATGGATCAGGTGCTGTTCCAGCGCGGAAACGGCCAGCAGGGAAGGAATCGCGGGATGATCCGCGTCCAGCCCGCGGTCCGAAAGGATCAGGATATTGATATGGTCACGGCAGGCCTGGTCGCACACGGCAAAGAAGGCGTCGAGGGCATCCCGGAGGCTGCCGGTTCTGTCATACAGAAGCGATACGGTCCGGACGGAGAAGGCGGGATGCTCCATGCTCCGGATCCGCTGCAGTTCCTCCTCGGTCAGGACAGGGGTGGGCAGCTCCAGCACGGCGCTGTTTTCGGCTTCCTGCGAAAGCAGGTTGCCGTCATCCCCGATATAGATCGAGCAGTCGGTCTTGACCTCTTCCCGCAGGGCGTCGATCGGCGGGTTGGTCACCTGCGCGAACCGCTGGCGGAAGTAGTCATACAGGGAGGGATGGGTCCGGGACAGGGCGGCGACCGGTTCGTCCGCGCCCATGGAAACGATGGGTTCCGTTCCCTTCGCGGCCATGGGCAGGATGATGTCCTGCATATCCTCCCAGGTATAGTGGAAGGCCAGGCACAGGGCGGTCCGCTCCGCGTCCGTCATCGGCTGCAGCACGGTTTCCGCCTTCGGCAGGTCCTCCAGGCGGACCAGTTTCCGCATCCATTCCGAATAGGGATGCGCCTGGGCGAAGCGCATCTTCAGCGCTTCGCTTTCCGTCAGGCGGCCGGTCTGGAGATCCGCCTCCAGCACGTCGCCGGCCTTCAGCTTCCACCGGCGCAGGATATGCGCGTTCTCCTCAAAGAGCACGCCGGCCTCGGAGGAGAGGATCAGGCGGCGGTCATCCGTCAGCGCGCAGCGCAGCGGACGCAGGCCATTCCGGTCCAGGGAAGCACAGACGGTATCGCCGTCGGAATACAGGATGGCCGCGGGACCGTCCCACGGTTCCATCATCGTGGCGTAATACCGGTACAGGTCCCGCCAGGGCGTTTCCTGCTTCTGGCCCTGCCAGGGCTCCGGCAGAAGCACCATGCCGGCCAGGGGCAGCGGGAAACCGTTCATGGCCAGGAACTCCAGGGTGTTGTCCAGCATCTGGCTGTCGCTGCCGGAGGGATCCACCACCGGCAGCACGCGGCGCATATCCTCGCCCATGACAGCGGAGCGCATGGTTTCCTCCCGCGCCTTCATGCGGTCATGGTTGCCGCGGATCGTATTGATCTCCCCGTTATGGAGCAGCATCCGCTGGGGATGCGCCTTGCTCCAGGAAGGGAAGGTATTGGTGGAGAAACGGGAATGCACCATCGCCATTTTGCTGACGTAGCGCACATCCTGCAGGTCGTCATAGAAGGAGCGGAGCTGGCTGACCAGCATCATGCCCTTGTACACGACGGTCCGGCAGGACAGGGAACAGATATAGGCGCCGGTGTCCTGGCGTTCGAACAGGCGGCGCAACAAATAAAGCCGCCGGTCAAATTCCAGCCCGGCGGCTGTGTTTTCGGGCTTTTTCAGGAAGCACTGGCGGATGGCCGGCATGGTTCTCCGGGCTCCCGCGCCGAGCTGCGCGGGGTGGCAGGGAACATCCCGCCACCCAAGCACCGGAATTCCTTCCGACCGCGCGAGCTGTTCGAAGATCGCGCAGGCGGAACGGAGGCCGACCTCGTCCTCCGGCAGGAAAAACATCGCGACGCCGTAATCCCCGGCCGCGCCGAGGGGAATGCCTTCCTCCCGGGCCCAGGCGGAGAACAGCGCGTGCGGGAGCTGGGTCATGATGCCGACACCATCGCCGGTCGTACCCGGGGCGTCGCTCCCGGCACGGTGGGCGAGGCGCTCGACGATGCACAGCGCCTGGTCCACCGTGCGATGGGTGGCTTTGCCGCTCAGGTCCACCACGGCACCCACGCCGCAGCTGTCATGTTCCAGATCCGGATGATAAAGGGGATATTGCCGATCCCTCATGATGATTCCTCTTTTCCAGCTGACTTCAGGATGCGCGCCGCGAAATCCGTCATTTTCATTCCGTGGTTCATGGCGTATTGCTGCAGCGCGCGGTGGGCTTCCGGTTCCGTGAGCCCCTTCTGTTTCATCAGGACGGCCTTGGCCTGCTCCACAATATCCCTGCTTTCGCCGCGGCGCTTCGGCAGCAGCATCTGGTGCAGCTGCGTCAGCATCTCGATGGCGCCGGTCACGGCCTGGCCGGAAGCGGGCATCGCCAGCTTGAAGATCTCCGGCGATTCGCAGTTGTCCAGGATCGGGGGCCGCGCGATGAGCAGGACATGGACGGAGCTTTTGTAATCCCACAGGATGTCGTCCGGTTTACAGTCCGGCACGGAACCAATCATGACCACGATACAGTCCTCGCAGTCACTGATCGCCCGCCGCAGTTCGCTTTCTGACGAACATGTGCGGAACACCTGAAATCCGGAGGAAGCGAGAAGCCCGGAAAGTTGGGTCCGGCTGGTTTCCGACTGGCTGATGATGACAATTCGGGCCACTTGCTTCACCTTCTTTCCTCAGGAAAGTATCAGGATTCCGCGCGGGATCAGTACATCACCAGATAGCGATCCACTTCCCACTTGCTGACATGGGTGCGGTAGGCGTCCCATTCCTTGACCTTGCCTTCGACATACTGGGACAGGACGTGCTCGCCCAGCGCGTCGCAGATGACCGGGTCTTCGGTCAGGCAGTCAATGGCCTCGCGCAGGTTTCCGGGCAGGGAAGCGATTCCGTGCGCGGCGCGGGCTTCCGCGTCCATCGCGAAGATGTTTTCCGTAATCTCATCGGGCGGGGTCATGCCCTTTTCAATGCCGTCCAGGCCGGCGGCCAGGCAGATCGCCAGGCTCAGGTAGGGGTTGCAGCTGGGGTCGGGGCAGCGGAGCTCGACACGGGTGCCCATGCCGCGGGCGGCGGGGATCCGGATCAGCGCGCTGCGGTTGCTGGCGCTCCAGGCCAGGTAGCACGGCGCTTCGTAGCCGGGCACCAGGCGTTTGTAGCTGTTGACCAGCGGGTTGGTGACCGCGGCCATGCCGCGGATATGCGCGAGGATGCCGGCGATGAAGCAATAGGCTTCCTTGCTCAGGCCGCGCTTGTCGGAAGGATCGGCGAAGACGTTCTTCCCGTCCTTGAAGAGGCTCATGTTGGTATGCATGCCGCTGCCGTTGATGCCGAACACAGGCTTCGGCATGAAGGTGGCGTGCAGGCCGTTCTTCTGGGCCAGCGTCTTGACCGCCAGTTTGAAGGTCATGATGTTATCGGCGGTGGTCAGCGCGTCGGCGTATTTGAAGTCGATTTCGTGCTGGCCGGCGGCCACTTCATGGTGGCTGGCCTCGATTTCAAAGCCCATCTGCTCCAGCGCCATACAGATCTCGCGCCGGGTGCTCTCGCCGTGGTCCAGCGGTCCGAGGTCGAAGTAGCCGGCTTCGTCGGAGGTGGTGGTCGTCGGACGGCCGTCCTCATCCGTCTGGAAGAGGAAGAACTCGCATTCCGGACCGACGTTGAAGGAGTAGCCCATATCGGCCGCCTTCTTCAGCACCTTCTGCAGCACGCCGCGGGGATCGCCGGCGAAGGGTGTTCCGTCGGGGTTGTAGACGTCGCAGATCAGGCGGGCAACCTTCCCGTGCTGCGGACGCCAGGGCAGGATCGCGAAGGAATCCAGATCCGGGCGCAGGTACTGGTCGCTCTCGTTGATGCGGACAAAGCCCTCAATGCTGCTGCCGTCGATCATGATTTCATTATTGACGGCCTTCTCAATCTGGCTGGCGGTAATGGCCACGTTCTTCAGCTGGCCGAAAATGTCGGTGAACTGCATGCGGATAAACTCCACGTCACCTTCCCGTACCATGCGGATGATGTCTTCCTTCGTGTACTTGCTCATCGTTCTGACCTCCCTCTGTCAATAAAAGAAGAGAGCAAGGGGTTCGCCGAACAGGCACCCTTGCTCTGTTGCGCGTATCCTAACACCCGGTCCCCGGACCTGTCAATACTCCCGATTGTTTTCCCTTTGTATTCACGCTTTCCGCGCCCGGTTATATCCTTGACAACCCTTTCGCGGGATGTTACCATACCTCCCAACAAGGCAAGGGCGTCCTGCGACAGGACGGCTTGCCTTTTTTCATTCCCTGGACTGTATTCCCGAAATGATCCGGAGGTGATCCCATGCTGACACCAAACCTCAGCTACGCGAATCTGAAGGAATCTTACCTTTTCTATCATATCGCCCAGAAGACCGGCGCCTACCTGGAGGAACATCCGGGCACGCACCTGTACCGGATGGGCATCGGGGACGTTTCCCTGCCGCTGGCGAGCGCGGTGATCGCGGCGCTGCACGCGGCGGTGGACGACCAGGGGACCAAGGAAAGCTTCCATGGCTATATGCCGGAATGCGGCGCGCCGTTCCTGCGGGAGACCATCGCGGAATATTATAAGAAGCGCGGCATGAACCTTTCCCCGGACGAGGTGTTCGTTTCCAGCGGCGCCAGCGACGAGCTGGGCGATATCCTGGACCTGTTCGACCGGTCCAATACGGCGCTGATCATGGAGCCGGCCTATCCCGCCTACGTGGACGCCAACATCATGGCCGGCCGGACCATCCGCCACCTGCCCTCCGGCCCGTACAACCATTTCCTTCCCCTGCCGGACGAAAGCATCGACGCGGACCTGATCTACCTCTGCTCCCCGAACAATCCGACCGGCGCGGCGTATAACCGGGAACAGCTGGGGCAGTGGGTCGCCTGGGCGAATGAGCGCGGCGCGGTGATTCTCTTCGACGCGGCCTATGAAGCTTTTATCGAGGAAGACCTGCCCCACAGCATCTTTGAAATCCCCGGCGCGCAGACCTGCGCGATTGAAATCTGCTCCCTGTCCAAGACCGCCGGCTTTACCGGCACGCGGCTGGGCTATACGGTGATTCCGAAGGCGCTGGAGCGGAGCGGCCTTTCCCTGAACGCCATGTGGGTGAGGAACCGTACCACCAAGACCAACGGGATCTCCTATATCCTGCAGCGGGGCGGCGCCGCCGTCTTTACGGAGGAAGGCCAGAGGCAGATCCACGAAAATATCCGGATCTACAAGGAGAACGCGAAAGTGCTGATGGCCGCCCTGGACGAGGCGGGGATCCGGTACTGGGGCGGAAAGAACGCGCCGTATATCTGGATCCAGTGCCCCGGCGGCATGGACAGCTGGGCATTCTTCGACAGGCTCCTGAATGAAATCCAGGTCGTCGGCACCCCGGGTGAAGGGTTCGGCGCCTGCGGCGAAGGCTTCTTCCGCTTCTCCACCTTCGGCGATCCGGCCGACACGCGCGAAGCGGCGGCAAGGCTTCTGAAACTGCTGAAATAACTGGAGGTAACGATATGTGTTCTATCTTTGGCACGACCGGCGCCCGGTTTCCCCGGGACCTGGTCAGGACCTGCTTTGACCGGACCGTCTCCCGCGGCCCGGATATGACCCGCCTGGTGGATATCCCCGGCGGAATGCTCGGCTTTCACCGCCTGGCGATCATGGGCCTGCACGAGGAAGGCATGCAGCCTTTCCAGCTGGACGACGACTATGTGGTCTGCAACGGCGAGCTGTACGGATTCCGCCCCCTGCGCGCCCGGCTGATGGAAACCTATGACCTGAAAAGCGAATGCGACTGTGAGATCCTGCTTCCGCTGTACCGGGAGTACGGCGTGGAAATGTTCAAGACCCTGGACGCGGAGTTCGCCCTGATCCTCTGGGACGGCCGGCAGAAGAAGCTGATCGCCGCCCGGGATCCCATCGGCATCCGTCCGCTGTATTACGGGGAAGTGCGGGGCGGCGGCCTGGCCTTCGCCAGCGAACCGAAGAACCTGATGGGCATGTGCGACATGATCCTGCCGTTCCCGCCCGGGCATTACTGGATCGACGGCCAGTTCGTCCAGTACGCGGATCCGGCGCATGTGGACCAGTTTACCATGAAGGACGAGGAAGCAATCTGCGCGAAGCTGAACCGCCTGCTGACGGACGGTGTAAAGAAACGCCTGGACGCGGACGCGCCGGTCGGTTTCCTGCTGTCCGGCGGTCTGGATTCCTCCCTGGTCTGCGCGATCGCGCAGCAGATCCTGGACAAGCCGATCCGCACCTTTGCGATCGGGATGGACGTGGACGCCATCGACCTGAAGTACGCGCGGATCGTCGCGGATTATATCGGAAGCGATCATACCGAGGTGATCATCAGCGAAAAGGACGTACTGGAAGCGCTTCCGAAGGTCGTCGAGCTGCTGGGCACCTGGGACATCACCACGATCCGGGCGTCCATCGGCATGTACCTGGTGTGCAAATGGATCCATGAAAACACCGACGTCCGGGTGCTGCTGACCGGCGAAATCTCCGATGAGCTGTTCGGATACAAGTACACGGACTTCGCCCCGTCCGCGGCGGCGTTCCAGGAAGAGGCGGAGAAGCGGATCCGTGAGCTGCACGTATATGACGTGCTGCGCGCGGACCGGTGCATTTCCGTCAACTCCCTGGAGGCGCGGGTGCCGTTTGGCGACCTGAAGTTCGTCCGCTACGCCATGAGCATCGACCCGGAACTGAAGATGAACCGGCACAACATGGGCAAATACCTGATCCGCAAGGCCTTCGCGGACGACCATATCCTGCCGGACGAAATCCTCTGGCGCCAGAAGGCGGCGTTCTCCGACGCGGTCGGCCACAGCATGGTCAACGACCTGAAAGCCTACGCCGAACGGAAGTATACGGATGAGGAATTCCGGGAAGGCGCAGCGAAGTACGACTACTGCCGGCCGTTCACGAAAGAAAGTTTACTTTACAGGGAGCTGTTTGAGGAGTATTATCCGGGACAGGCCCACATGATTCCCGATTTCTGGATGCCGAACAAATCCTGGCCGGGATGCAATGTGGACGATCCCTCCGCGAGAGTTCTGTCGAACTATGGGAATAGCGGAGTCTGACAAGGCGGAGAATATCCATGCAAAGTAAAGAGAAGATTCTGATCCTGGATTTCGGCGGACAGTATACCCAGCTGATCGCCCGGCGCGTCCGGGAAAACCATGTCTATTCCGAAGTGGTGCCCTGGAACATGCCCGCACAGGAAATCCTGGCGCGGGAGCCGCAGGGCATCATCCTCTCCGGCGGCCCTTCCAGCGTGCATGACGACGGCGCGCCGCGGATCGATCCGGACCTGTATGAGGCCGGGATCCCGATCCTCGGCATCTGCTACGGCATGCAGCTGACCGCCCTCCTGCTGGGCGGACAGGTGGAAAAGGCGAAGGAGCGGGAATACGGCCGGGTCAGCGTCCGGATGACGAAACGGGACGGGCTCCTGAAGGGTATGAAGGACGAATCCGTGTGCTGGATGAGCCATACCTGGCAGGTATGCGCTGTTCCGGACGGATTCAGGGTCATCGCGGAAACGGATAACTGCCCGGTGGCCGCCATGGAAAATCCGGAGAAGCGGATCTGCTGCGTGCAGTTTCATCCGGAAGTGACGCATACCGAGGAAGGGAAAACCGTCATCCGGAACTTCCTGTACAACACCTGCGGCTGCGCGGGCGACTGGACGATGGAAGCCTACGCGGAAACCGCGGTCCGGCAGATCCGGGAAGTGGTCGGGGAGACCGGCACGGTGCTGCTGGCACTTTCCGGCGGCGTGGATTCCTCCGTAGCCGCGGCGCTGATCTATCGCGCCATCGGGAACCGCCTGACCTGCGTGTTTGTGGACCACGGCCTTCTCCGCAAGAACGAGAGCGAGCAGGTCTGCGATGTTTTCAGCAACCTGTTCCCGGTCCGCTTCGTCCGCGTGGACGCGTCCGAACGCTTCTTCGGGGACCTGAAGGGCGTGACCGACCCGGAGGAAAAGCGGCATATCATCGGCCGGGACTTTATTGAAGTATTCAAGGATGAGGCGAAGCAGCTGGGCAAGCTGGATTATTTTGCCCAGGGCACCATCTATCCGGATGTGATCGAGAGCGGGCAGGGAACCAACGCCGCGGTGATCAAGAGCCACCACAACGTGGGCGGCCTGCCGAAGGAACTGGGTTTCACGGAACTGATCGAGCCGCTGCGGATGCTGTTCAAGGACGAGGTCCGGGCGCTGGGAGAGACCCTGGGCCTGCCGAAGGAACTCGTCTGGCGCCAGCCGTTCCCGGGACCGGGTATCGCGATCCGGATCATCGGCGAGGTGACGAGGGAAAAGGCGGAGATCGTCCGGGAAAGCGACGCGATCTTCCGGGAGGAAATCGCGAAGGCCGGCCTGCAGGGGCAGGTCAACCAGTACTTCACCGTGCTGACCGGTGTACACAGCGTCGGCGTCATGGGGGACGAGCGGACCTACGACTATACGATCGCCCTGCGCGCGGTAACCACGGACGACTTTATGACCGCGGACTGGGCACGCCTGCCGTATGACCTGATTGCCCGCGTTTCCGCCAGCATCGTCAACGAAGTGCCGCACGCCAGCCGCGTAGTCCTGGACGTAACGAGCAAACCCCCGGCCTCGATCGAATGGGAATAGTCAATTCTTAACATCCTGTCCTCGGGACTGTTGATTATCAACAGGTTCCGGGATTTTTCTTTTCCCTGGCTACAAATTGGCTACATTTTCAGGCTTTTTTGCATCCGGTGTTTTGTCCGGGGATTCCACATTCAGCTCAACTGGTCCATTTGCTTTGCAACTTCTTGCTGTTTATTAAGATATAGGTGTCCGCACAGGGCTTTCCGTCTTCATCACGGTATTTCCTCATGGTATTATTATCCCAGCGC
Source organism: Clostridiales bacterium (assembly GCA_024695415.1). Taxonomy (GTDB): domain Bacteria; phylum Bacillota; class Clostridia; order Christensenellales; family Aristaeellaceae; genus Aristaeella. Next base: position 14,218 of record JAILIE010000037.1, read on the forward strand.
AATATCCAATGCCATCATTAAGGTAAAACCAAGCGCAAACATCAGGACTCCCGTATTGGAATGTTCACCGGCTGACATTTCCGGAATCAGTTCTTCCACAACCACATACATCATAGCACCGGCAGCGAAACTGAGCAGGTACGGCATGGCTGGTATGACCAACGAGGCGGCCCAAATGGTTAAGACTGCACCGACCGGTTCTACAGCACCGGAAAGAACACCGTCGAAAAATGCTTTCCCTTTACTCTTTCCTTCAACGCACAACGGCATGGAAATAATTGCCCCTTCCGGGAAATTCTGTATTGCAATCCCCAGCGCCAGCGCCAGCGCTCCGCCCGCAGTAATCTCTGCCGAACCGGAAAGAAGCCCGGCAAACACAACACCGACAGCCATTCCTTCCGGTATGTTATGCAGCGTAACGGCCAAAATCATCATGCTGGACCTGGCCAGTCTGGTTTTCGGACCTTCCGCTTTCTCCGCAAACATGTGCAAATGAGGAATAATCCGATCCAGCAGCAGAAGAAACAGGATACCAATCCAAAATCCAACTGCAGCAGGAAGAAAAGCCCAGGACCCCATACCAGCCGATTGCTGCATTGCCGGGATCAGCAGGCTCCAGATGGACGCAGCCGTCATAACACCGCTGGCAAATCCAGTCAAAGCGCGTTGCACACCCTGCCGCAGGTTTCGTTTCAT